>JANOBD010000175.1:0-266028 GCA_031411495.1 Phycisphaerae bacterium
TCGGTGGGGATGTTCTTGCGCGAATCCTTGTGGCGCGTGGCCTCGATGGGGACGGGCGAGCTGGACTTGGAAGACTTAGTTCGCTTGGCCATTGGTGGTCCCTGTCTTGGTGCAAACGATCGGCAGCGATAGGAGATGTAGGGTCAACCACCAGCAGTACACAGTCTCCGGTCGGAAGAATGCCGAATAGTCTCGAAGACCATGAGCAAGCTCATTCCGCAAATTCGATCCGAAGCGGTCGACTAACAAGCCTTGCATATCGAAAACCAGATCCTCTCCCAGAATGACCTTTAGTTCGTCGACCTTCAGCGTGGTATCCAGACCGTGTTCGTCTTGAATGCCATTCGAATCGAATGTAGTCGTACGAACCCCACGACCTGCCAAGAGTTGCCGAATAAGATGTTCGATTTGCGGTATCAAGATATGACAAGCCGCCATGAAGTCACCCGCAAAGCCCAGAGCTAGCCCTTGGAGGAAGAATATCTCACGGCCGGCCGGAATCAGCGGGTTGTGAAAGACGAGGTCGGCAAGGTCGTTCGCTCGAACGGAATGTCTCTCGAAGATCTGCTGACGCGCTGGCTCTATCAATCCCAGAACGGCAACGTCCCGCGTCAAGACCGCATCGCGCATCATCTGGGCAATGAACGCGGGCGATTCGTCATCATCGTCATTCGTAATCGGCGGACGTCTGGCAACCGTCCTTCCGGACGAACTCACCATCGTGGTACTGAACAGGAACTGGAACAGATAGTCCTTTTTGGCTGCGCGAACTCGCTCGCGAAGCGATTCAACGCTGCACGCACGTCGAATCTGAGCGAGCGCCATTACTGCGTGGTGAACATCCGCATGATCGACATGCGTTCGAGCAATCGATTGGATCTCGTTGAGCTCCAATTCAGCCGTTGTGGGAAGCATTTGGTAAACGAAACGTTTTTGATGATTCTCAAGTTCGAGCAGCAACTCATCTACCCGCGCCTTTGTATTGCCAACCTGGCGCAAGGCATGGATAGCGCATTCGAGCAAGTGTGCCGGCTGGCCTTCGACGATGTTGGGCACCTTTGCGACTTCTCGGGCTTCGTCGACGAAACTTTCTGCGATCGCTAGTTGCGCCTCTCGCGCCGGGTCGTCAGCACGAGATCTTCGGTGGAAGGTTATAGCAATTTCAAGCAAACGGCGCTGCAAGCGGTGATTCGATTCGCTTCGGGCGCGAACTGCGAGTTCTTCGAGCCGACGGGCAATATTCGCCGGAATGTCGACGATCGAAAGTTGGAGACACTCTGCATATTTCGCGACGAGAAAGTTGAGTTCCTCAAATTTGGAATCCAGTACTTCGACCAGTCGCTCCACAATACGTCCGCGCTTCTCTTCTATCCGAAGGGAAAGCGCGAGCCGTAGCGCTCGCTCATAGCGACTTACGGCATGAAAGTGTTGGTTCGCCGCGCGTAGCCGCTCTGCTGACGCCAGATAGTTGTCTACGGCTAGGCTTGCGGATGAACGATCCTTACACCGAACCCAAAGAACATCATTTATCCGAGCAAGCAATTCATCATCATTGATGATCCCAGCCTCTGAGCGTAGAAAGGCAATGTCATACTCGCCTAGAGCAGCGAGGGGTAGGTCCGGATTTATCGATGCGAACGGGTTTTGAATGTTGTCCGGATGAAGGCGAAGCATCGAAATGTATGCAAGCGCCCGTGCTGTCCAATAGACACCTACCTCGCCCTTGCTCTCAGCAGCATTCGCTGATCGGCAGAAACCGTCGCAGTACGCTTCGCAGGTACGCTCGGAAGCACTCGAGATCACCTCTTGCCAAGGAGTCCGCGCAAGATCGTCAGTCGTACAAGGGGCTTCGAGGATGGGCATCAAACACCAACTCCCTCTAGCGAACCCAGCAAACTGACTCTCGCATTCCACGGGTCGGTGATCTCGACGAACGCCCAGCGACCGTACGCGCCGCTGTTGTTCACGGCGGGAATCCAGAGCGTCTTGGCGGTCTCTACCTTTGCTTTCTTGAACTCGTCCTTCTCGCCGGTGACTTCGATGATGAGGTTCAGCAGGTCATCCGCGCCATGGCCGTCGTCGATGCGGGCGATGAAGTCGGGAATGTAATTCTTGTGCTGGCCGTCCGCGGTGTACGGGATGAAGAAGCCGAGGTTGTGGTTCTTCACGTACGAGTGGAGGCCGGGCAGGACTTCGAGCGTCTGTGCGAGTTTCTGTTCCCAGGATTCCGTGTCGCCGACGACGTGCGAGATGGGGCATTTGTCGGCGCGGGTGCGATAGGTGGCGCGGACGGTATCGAACGAGACGCCATCGGTGGTGCCGATGGGGTCGTACGGCTTCATCACCGGGATGAGGCGCTTCTCGCCATCGCTGCCGCGGACGATGGCGCGGTAGATGCGGTCGGCGGCGCGCTCGGCGTTCTCGATGAACAGCAGAAGCTGCGGGAAGGTGTCGTCCTTGCAGGTGAGGCAAGTGGACATCCAGTCGCCGGCGATGCGCAGAAGGTCGGGGAAGAGCCAGGGCATCTTCGTCTGCTCGTCGAGTTCGAAGTACCGCTCGTGGATGCGCCGGGCAAGGTGGAACGCGACGGTCTGCGGGCGGTGACGCTTGAGATCGTCGAGATTGTGGACGCTGGACTGGCCGACGATTGGAGCATTCTCGACGGAGGTCGGTACGTCGGCGGTGCTGAGGGCGTAGCACGATTCATCCGTGAACTTGGCGCTGAGCCGCTCGGCGGGCAGTTCGTATCGATAGCCGTCGAGGCGCGGGAACTGGATCGCCAGCGCAGACCGTTCTGGAAGCGCACGGACGTGCGTCGGCATCGGGCCTGGCTTTGGGTCTTTGCCCGCGCCGGCTGACGGGATGAAGCTGAACGGCACGCCGTAGACCTCGGCGTACTCGGGCGGGAAGGCATTGAACGTCACCGGGCCGGCAGGCGTCTGGATGGTCGTCGGCTCGGTGACGTAGCTCATCCGGCGCAGGCCGCGTCCGACGACCTGCTCGCAGAGCAACTGCGTGCCGAACGCGCGGATGCCGAGGATGTGCGTGACGGTATTGGCGTCCCACCCTTCGGTGAGCATCGAGACGCTGACGACGCACTTCACTTCCTCGCCGAGCTTGCCGGGCTTGCCGACGGTGTTCATCACTTCGCGCAGCAGGTCTTCATCGGTGAGTTCATCGACATCGCGGCCGGGGAATCGGGCGCGGAGATCGGCCTTGAACTCGTCGATCTCGCGGGCGGCGAACTTCTTGAAGTCGTCGGACATCGACTCGCCGGATTCGAGTTGCGACGAGTCGACGAGGATGGTGTTCGGGTTGTTGGTGAAGCGGTCGCCCTTGACGTTCGAAAAGAGCGGCAAGCGTCCTGGGACGGCGACGACGGTTCCCCCGGGCAAGGTCTTCTCGTAGCCAGCGACGTAGTCGAACACGAGCTTGCTGACGTTGGTGTTATTGCAGACGACGATGAAGACCGGCGGCGTGAGGCCGTTGGCGCGGGCGTCGGTGTTGTTCTTCCAGCGCTCGAAACTCTTGGCGTAGTTGGCATAAAGCGACTGCAGCGCGCCTTCGAGTTCGGCGGGCAATCGCGGATCGCCGCCGCTGACGTCGTTCGCGCCGCGGCCCTTCTTCGGCAGGTCTTCGCGAATACGCAACCAGAGGTCGCGATAGGTCGGCATCGCGCCCTGCATCGAATTGTCCGACACCGGCACGCGCGGCACCTTCACAATGCCGGATTCGATCGCGTCGATGAGCGAGAAATCGGAGATGACCCAGGGAAAGAGCGTTCCCTCGCTGTAGCCCGAGCCTTTCAGGAAGAACGGAGTCGCCGAGAGATCGTAAACCGCCTTGATGCCAATTTTAGCGGCGATCGCTTCGAGGCCGCTGATCCAGACGCGTGCCTCTTCGTTGCGAGCATCGGCCTCGCGTTTATCGTCGCCGGAGAGTTTGACGGCCGGCTCGGCTTCTATGGCGACATCGTCGATGCGACGCCGGTAGCAGTGATGCGCCTCGTCGTTGATGACGACGATGTTTCGCTTGTTGCCCAGTTCGCGGCAGACCCGGCGAACCATCTCGCCATCGGATTCGACAAATGCGCCGGTGTGGTCCGCGCCGAGCAACTGCTTGGTCATCCGGCTCGCATCGCCGCGCTCGCGCCGCTTGAAACCGTGATAGTTGGCGATCACGACCTTCGCCTTGCCGATTTGGCCGAGCAAATCTGCCGGGACGATGTCCTGCTTGACGTAGTAGCTCTCGGGATCGGAAGGGAGCAGCACGCGGAGGCGATCACGGATGGTAATGCCCGGTGCGACGAGCAGGAAGGCGTCGGCGTAGCGAGCATCCTGCGGGTTGGCGAGCTTGTTCAGTGTCTGCCAGGCGATGAGCATCGCCATGACGGTCGTCTTGCCGGCCCCGGTCGCCATCTTGCAGGCAAGCCGAAACAGGCCCGGGTTAGCGCTTTCGGCCGCGTTGCGAAGTTCGTTGTCAATCCAGACGTCACCCGTTTTTTTGGCGACCTCGGTGATGTAGATCACCGTTTCCATCGCCTCGATCTGGCAGAAGAACAGGCGGCGATTGCGGTCGGCGCTGTTCCAATGCTGAAGCAGGCGCAGCGTCGTGCGGGTAACATCGCCGTAACCGCGGTCACGCCAGAGCTTCACGCGTTGGCGGATGGCGTTCACGTTCTTGTTTTCTTCAATACGGTCGGCGGTCCACTCATCGAACGTCTGCTGTTGCTGCTTCGATTTTTTCTTCGGCTGCGCGATCGGGACGAAGTAGCTGCTGTTCCGACGGCCGCTGACGATCAAGTCGGTGATGCCGTCGTCGTTGAATTTGAAGTGTCGAACCGGCTCGGCAAACGGCGAGTTCAGGATCGGATTTTCGATGACTACGTCAGCCAAGCGCAGCCTCCCTGTGGCCCGCACATAATACTAGTAGACTCCTAGACTTACTAATCTTTTGACGATCGGTGGAGGACAGGCGATCGCTATTCGGTCCATTCCTCTGATAATGGTGGGCGTTCTATGCGATCTGTCCCACCCGGCGTCGTCGAGATGCTGACGCCATGCTTGCCATCGAGGTTGAGCATGTAAGTCTTGCGATCCACCGTCTCGCACAGATATGCCGTGAATACGCCGCGCTCGCCACCTGTCTGGCAATGGCCACGTTCGTTGCGTTCGCGGTTGTCTTTCCACAAGGCGCGCGCAACGAGATCAATAGTGTTGATCCGTCCACGCATCACGATGCTGACTTCGGCACGGTAATTTGCGAAACCTTCCTTGAAGAACGTGCAATCGATGCGCTCAACGAAGCGATGGATCGTCGCGCGAAGATCTTGGCGCTCCTCTTGTCGCAGCAAACCGCGACGATGACGCTCAATGAGGTTGAAGAGTGTGTGCAGGTGGGCGGCATCGTTTCCGCCTGCTGCCCGCCCCTTCAACGCTTCAAATTCTTCCTTCAATGCCCTCAATTTTGCGTCGTACCGCGAGAGAAGCGTCACGACTGTCTCCGGGTCCAGCTTTCCTTCGACTGCCTTGTCGTGAACTTCATTTCTGTTTTTCGTGAGCGCGGCGATCTCACCGGACTTCGCAGCGATCTCGACGCTCAGCCCAGCAAGGTCATCGCCGGAGCCGGCAATCGCATGGGGTGGATCGGCCAGGCGAAAGAGGATTGCCTTCTCAAGAACGGTGATCGGAAACGCCGACATGGGCTTCGCGTCGGCGTATCCCTCAATGCCGCTGATCGGTGCCAGGCGTTTTCCGCGGCCTTTGTCGATGATGACGAGCTTTGATTGGTCGAGTGCCGAATAGAGCAGGCCGCCGAATAGGTTGACGTATGCGGGCTTGACCGTGCCATCTGGTTGTCGGCTGGAGGATTTTCCGCCGGTGCGTAGCCGACGCGAGAGCGCATCTTGGGCAGCGTAGAACTGGGTTTCGGAAATCACCGCCGGGAAGTATCCAGCAACCGGATCGCCATCCTTCACGAATCGTTTCACGCCTTCATCGTTGACGACCAGCTTGTGCGATTGGAACTCGCCAATCACCGCGCGGCTGTGAAGCGTATGCAGCACGAACTTGCGCGAGTACTTGCCGGACGGCGCGATGACCGGCAAGTCGGACGCGTTGAGCCGCTGGCTGATGACCGTCGCACCGTGGCCTGCCACAGCGAGTTTGAAAATTTCCTTGACGACCTTCACGCTCTCTTTGACGGCAACGATTTTCTCGCCGTCCATCGCGAGCCACGATGGCAAGCGCGAGGTGACGACCTTATTGGCGGCGTTTGCTCGCTTCTGACCCCAGGCTTTTGCGAGTCGCTGACTTTTGATTTTGCTTTCCTCGTGCGCCCGCGCCATCACGAAGAGCGACATGATGAGGTCTTTTTCGTCGCACGATTCGGGCGAATACTCGCGTCCGTCGCAGAGCGTGACGATGGTGACGCCAGCCTCAATGATGTCGATGAAGCGACCGAGAGCGACGCGAACCTTGTCGCGGCTTAAACGGTCAAGATTTTCGACAAGCAGCGTCGAACCTTTGGGGATGCGGCCGCTCTCGCAGAGTTTCAAGAACGCGCCAAGCGCGCCGAACTGGGCGTTCTTTCCACGAAAGGCGCTGACGCCATGGTCGGACAGGCTCTCGTCGATTTTGACGCCGTGCTCATCCGCCCATTGCTGCGCCAGTTCAAGCTGACGCCGACGGCTGTCACCCTTGAGTTGTTCAGGGCTTGAAAACCGCAGGTAGGAATAGACGTTTCCACGACGCGGCGACGATGGCTTTGGACGTTGCCCCATGGGCACCTTTCAACGGGAAATCATGAGTTTCGCCTATCAGGGAGATAGTGTCAATGATTTCCCGGTATAGGTTTCGTCCTTGGTCGGGCCGATGACATCCACTTCATGCCCCGCTTCGCGCAGGCGGTACTTGGGATATTGAAGTTCGAGGTCTTCGTAAATCTTTTCGACGAGGATTGCGATGCGAGCCATGGGGCGAGCGTAACACTCGTTCCCCGTTTCGGAAGCGCAGCGGGAGCAATCGGGCGCAGATTTTCCGCCAGATGACCGTGGAGACGTATCACGTAAAAACAGATGTTGCCCAACGCTGCAGAAGACCTGGGTATTCGTTTGACCCGCTGGCGCGAAATGAGGTGACGCGCGCCGATCACACGCGTTCCCCAAAATTGCGATATTTTGCTTTTTTCGAGTCTCGAGCGTGTTCTGCTATCGTCATAGCGCGGCCCACTGTTATGTCTGCAGTCAAACGTCACAACGTCATCGTCCGTGGTCAGGGAGCGATCCCGATGGTCTTCGCTCACGGCTTCGGCTGCGATCAGAACATGTGGCGCTTTGTTGCGCCGGCGTTCGAGGCGGACTATCGCGTGATCTGCTTCGACTACGTCGGCCACGGAAAGTCGGATTTCTCGGCCTACAACGCCAGCAAGTACGAGACGCTTGAAGGCTTCACGGACGACCTGCTTGCGATCTGCGAAGAACTCGACCTCAACGACGTGATTCTCGTCGGCCATTCGGTGAGCGCGACGATCGCGATCATGGCGGCCATCCGGCAACCCGACCGCTTTCGGCACCTCATCCTCGTCTGCCCGTCTCCCCGCTACATCGATGACGACGGCTACACCGGCGGCTTCTCTCGGGAGAGTATCAATGAGCTGCTGGACTTCCTGGACAGCAACCATCTCGGGTGGTCGAGCACCATGGCGCCGGTGATCATGGGCAATCCTGATCGCCCGGAGTTGAGTAGCGAGCTCACCAACAGTTTCTGCAGAACCGATCCCGAGATCGCCAGGCAGTTTGCGCGGGTCACCTTTCTATCTGACACACGCGACGATCTGCCGAAGCTTCGCGTGCCGACGCTGATCCTGCAGTGCTCTCAAGATGCGATCGCCCCACTCTGCGTCGGCGAGTATGTCCACCGCCGCATCGATGGAAGCAGGATGGCGACGCTGAACGCGACGGGCCATTGTCCGCACCTCAGCGCACCACAAGAAGCGATTGATGCGATCCGCGCTTACCTCGACGGGGAACCGGTCGCATCGGAGGTCGCGCGTGTCGGTTGATCGAAAGCTCCTGCAGCAGAGTGTCGAAGAGTTATTCGACAATGCGCCTTGCGGCTACGTCACCACCGCGCCCGATGGAACGATCGTACAGATGAACGAGACGTTCGTTCGGATGATTGGCGGCTCGCGCGACGCGCTGCTTTCGGGCAAGCGATTTTGCGAGTTGCTCACCGTGCCGGGTCGGATCTACTACGACACGCACATCGGCCCCCTGTTGCAGCTTCAGGACGGAGTAAAAGAGGTCGCGTTCGACATGACGCGCACGGGTCAGCCTCCACTGCCGATTCTCGTGAATGCGATACAGAAGCGCGACGCGCAAAACAACCCGACTCTCATCCTCATCACCATTTTCGATTCATCCGACCGCCGTGTCTACGAACGTGAGCTGCTGCTGGCGCGGCGCAAGTCCGAGCAGGCGGTCGAGGCCGAGCGCGAGGCCCGGCGCATTGCCGAGGCTGCGGGGCGCGCCAAAGATACGTTCCTCGCCAGCGTCACGCACGAGCTGCGAACGCCGCTGCACGCGATTCTCGGCTGGACGCAAATCCTCAAGCGCAAGGGCGGATTGACGCCCGAGCAGATGAACGGCATCGTGATCATCGAAAACAACGCGCGGATTCAGTCGCAGCTCGTCAACGACCTGCTCGATATCAGCCGCATCGTCGCCGGCAAGATGCGGCTGGACGTTCAGGACGTCCGCCTGTGCGAGCCGATCGAGGCCGCTATCGACACCGTACGGCCGGCGGCCGATGCGAAGGGAATCCTGCTCCCGGCGCTGCTCGACTCTTCCATTATCGTGTCCGGCGATCCGGGGCGCCTGCAGCAGGTGTTCTGGAACCTGCTGACCAACGCGATCAAATTCACTCCCAAGCGCGGCGTCGTCCGCATCGTATCCCAGCGTGTGAACTCGCACGCCGAGGTGACCGTGTCCGACAATGGCGAAGGGATGACGCAAGAGTTCATCGCCCGCGCGTTCGAGAGCTTCAGTCAGTCCGATTCGCAGCAAACCCACCGCAGCGGCGGATTGGGGCTCGGCTTGTCGATCGTGAAGAACGTGATCGAGATGCACGGCGGGACTATCACCGCGTCGAGCGAAGGTCCGGGTAAAGGTTCGACCTTTCGCATCGATCTCCCGGTGGCTGTTGTTCATCATCGGGAAGAGAATGTCGCACGCGTGCACCCGCGCGCGGCTGTGACGCCGACGACGTACGAGGTGCGCGGCATCACGCTCAAGGGCGTCAAGGTATTGATCGTTGAAGATGAGCCAGACTCCCGCGAAGTACTTCAACACCTGCTTGCCGGCTCGGGGGCCGAAGTCAGCATCGCCGCGTGCGCGGCGGAGGCGCTGGCGCTGGCCGAAACGGCTAAACCGGACGTGCTGGTCAGCGACATCGGCCTGCCGGACGTGGACGGTTACGAACTCATCCGCAGGTGGCGGCTGCTCGGCGGCGGCGTGAGCAACGTCCGGGCGGTCGCGCTCACTGCGTTCGCACGACCCGAAGACCGAACGCGAGCCATGCTCGCCGGCTTCCAGATGCACCTCGCGAAGCCGGTCGACGCGGGGGAATTGATTGTCACCGTCGCAACGCTGGCAATGAAGTAGCTTCGCGCGTGCCGTCGACTCAGGTCGCCGGCAATCCTATTGTATTCAGATGATGCGTCACTGCCGTCTCGGCCGTGAATCGCATGGCGAGCGGGGTCTTGACGCAACGCGCTTTTCGACGGGCATACTCGATTGGCGAGATGCAGGCTTTCCGCTGGAGCGGGCAGCCACGACGGCTTCACACAGCAATTAGAACAAGAGGTCACGATGAACACCCAGAACACCCAGGCCGCACTTCCCGATCCCCCGCCGTCCGACGGAAAAAACACTTTTCCGCAGCCGCGTCCGGCTAGTTCGTTCTGGAAACGTCCGAGCACGATCGGCTGGATCATCTTCGGCGCGTTCATGTTGACGATGATGTGGCCAATGTTGAAGGGCAGCTACTACAAGATGGCCGGCCCGGCTCCGGACGACGGCATCGCGTGGCGAACCGATTACGCCGCCGCGCTCGCCGAAGCCAGGACCACCGGCAAGCCGGTGCTGCTCGATTTCAGTGCGAGCTGGTGCCCGCCGTGCCAGGTGATGAAGCACGAAGTCTGGCCGCAGCCAGAGGTGCGCGAAGCGATCGTCGCCAACTACATCCCGGTTCTGCTGGACATTGACGAGCCCGGGAGCGCAGACGCCGCACGTCGTTACGAAGTCAGCACCATCCCGGCCGTCTTCGTGGTCAACGGCGACGGCACTGTCCTTCGATCCGGCTCCTTCAAGAACAAGGCCCAGATGCTGCAATTCCTGAAGACGCCGACACCTGCCATCTGATCGAATGCACCTGAAGGAGCAGATCGATGAAGCACGACCTCGCTATTCGCGCCGGCGTTGCGCTTCGGTTGCCTGCATTGTCCGTTGCGGCCGGTATTGCCATTGCCATTTCCTCGGCTCTCAC
Organism: Phycisphaerae bacterium; assembly: GCA_031411495.1. Lineage (GTDB taxonomy): Bacteria > Planctomycetota > Phycisphaerae > Tepidisphaerales > Tepidisphaeraceae > JANOBD01. The sequence goes on from JANOBD010000175.1 coordinate 10,545, forward strand.
TCTGTTTAGAACAACGGGACGCTGAGCGGAGACAGGATTCGCCCTCGCTGCGATCACCCGTTGCAATCCCTTGATCGACGCTGTCGAACCGAGCTCGTGAAATCGATCCCGGCCGGCGTTTTCATGCGCGAAGCCGATCGCAAACCCTGAGGCGTCGTCGTCTTCACAGAAACGCGAAGGACGATCGGCTGCTACCCAAGTAACGCTGGAATGAGGTGTCGCGTCGCGATCGGATGAATCGTTGGACGCCCGCCGGCAGTTTTGTCATATTCGGCCCGAGAGGAGTGCCTGAAACACTCATCGAGCAACGGGGATACCATGACTTATGTTCCACCACCGATCAACGAGTTCGCGCAGAAGGCGGGCAACGCGTCACGCCTGCTCGGCATTCTCATGATCCTCTGCGGCATCCTTGTCGTCGTGATCGTCGGGAGCATCATGCCGAGAAACTCGCCGAGCTGGGCAAAACTGCTCATGTACGGCATCGGCGGATTCTACCTGGCGTTCGGCGTCGTCTTTTTCGCTTTCGGCGCTCCGTTGAAGAGCGGCGCGCGCGGTCTGACGCTGGTCACGCTCATCCTCGCCATTCTCAGCGCCGTGCTCTTTGGCCTCAGCTTCACTGGCAACCTGATTCAAAGCGCGACGAATCCGAACGTTCTCGCGCTCGGAATCAGCGGACTGTTCACCGCGATCGCCGCATTGCTCGCTTTCTATTGCGGGAAGTCGCTCGCGTTCATCAGACAGTGGGATGCGCCGCGCGGCTTTACACCGGTCATGCATAGCCACACCGCCGCACCGTTGGTCTCGCCGTCCGACGCGAAGCCGGAGCCCGGCCCGTCACCTACCACTCCGACCGTCCCGACGCCGCCGCCGTATCGCAGGCGCTGACCGCCTCAGATCGCTCACGACGCGCATCGCACGATCGAGCCCAATCGCAAACTCCACCGAAAGAGATGGCCGATGCCACGGTACGGAATCGTCGAAAACAAGTCCGCCGAGCTGGCACAGTCTACGCTTCGGATTCTGGGCATCGCGCTCAACGTGATCGGCGGGCTGGTGGTGTGCATTTCGATCCTGGCGATCGGAATCAGCCGCGGCCCGAGCGGGATTGGCGGCCGTGGACCGAGTGGGACGGCAATCGCGATGTCCATGCTGCTGGTGGCTGCAATGTACCTCGCGCCGGGGATCACCCTGGTCGTCTTGAGCAGACAGGTTGGCGAGCATCGCCGCGGTTCGACGATCGCGGCGCTGGTGATCGCAATCGTTGTCGCACTTTTCATGCTGATGGGCGTGGTGTTGGCTGTGCGTTCGCTCCTCGCGCAGTCGACGCCTGGGATGGTGGTCAATCTCATCCTCTCGGTCGTGCTCGGGCTCGTCGCGACACTCGCATCCATCTTCTGCGGCAAGTCACTTGCGTGGATGAACCATTCCGGTCCCCTCGCGCGCGGGTTCGAACCTGAGCTGACGACGCCGACGGGTCGCCGGCCGGGTTCGCGATAGTCTCCCCGCTACCGCGCGTCGACCGGTGCCCATGTGGCCTGTTCTGGCGGTACTTGTTGAGTCGCACCCTGATTGCGCCGATAACTCCTACGGAAGTCTTCACGTTGGAGTATGGTCCGATGGCGCTCAAGCTCGAATGGGTTGGTGAATCCGCATACGACCGCGTCGCACTGGCGCGGCACCGCTGCTATTCCGGCATGTCCGGGAATCTCGCGAAATACCAGGAAGGCATCCGCAGCGACCAGCGTGGCCGGCCGGGGGATTATGTTCTGGCGTCGCGTGACGGGACCGACGTCGGCACCGCCACGGCGCTCTCGCTCAACATCTGGATGCGCGGCGCGCGACTGCCGTGCCAGGGCGTGGCGTACGTCGGCACGATCAAGACCCAGCGCCGCGGCGGCTCCAAGGACGAGCGCGGCATCGCTTCGCAGATGATGGAAGCAACGCTGAATAAGGCTCGCGAGCGCGGGGAAGTCATCACCGCGCTCATGCCCTTCCGCGCGAGCTTCTACGAACACTTCGGCTACGGCAACGCCGAGCGGCGCGTGGAGTGGACCGTGCCGCTGGCGATCCTGCCGCGCGGCGGTTTCGACGGCTTCCGCTTTTACGAACCTTCGGACGATTCAGGGATGATCGAGACACGCGCGCGAGAAGCGGCGCTGGGACAGTGTGATGTCGAGACCGATCTGGGCGCTTTCAACGCGTGGAAGCTTCAGTGGCCCGGCGGCCAGACGTTCGTCGATCAACCCAGCGCGAATGGCCCGATCGAGTCGCACCTTCACCTGCTCGAAGAGCGCGGGACGGCCACCGCAACGATCGTGGTGGACGACTGGTCCGCCGACTCGCCGGCCGCCGTGCTCCGCATCCTCCATTTCCTCGCGAGCCTGAAGGACCAGTACACCGCCGCCCGCCTCACGCTGCCAGCTGATCTTCCGCTGAACCGCATCCTTCGCGAAAGCCAGATCCCGCATCGGCAGGTCGATCACCCCGTCGCAACACAAAGGCCGTACACGCGGATGCAGATTCGCGTGCTCGATCACGTGAAGGTGGTCGAAGCGCTCACGCTTCCGAGCGCGCGGCGCGGGAAGTGCACGGTCGCGATCAAGGAAACCGAAGGAACGATCACGCGGCTGACACTCGACCTGTCGGATGGAAAGATGCGCGCAAAGCCCGCCAGCGGCGAATGCGATGTCGAAATGACGGATGTCCTCTGGGCATCGATCGTCTCAGGCGATTTGTCCGCCGGCGATGCGTATCGCTGGAATCTGATCCGCTCGACAACCCGGAGCGCGGTCAATCTGCTGGACGCGTTCGCGGAAGGCCCGGTGCCGTGGTGTCAGGAATACTTCTGAGCCGAAAATGACCAAGATCCAATGACCAACAAGTTCACAAACACCAAAATCCAACAATTCACCTTTTGGTAATTGGTGATTGTGAATTGGTTTGTCATTGGTGCGTGGTCATTCAATCCTTGTGGTGTTTCGGCCTCACCACCGGGTACCACTCGCCCTGGTATTCCTTCTCTTCAACCGGCTGCGCGACGGGGACCGGCGCGGTGGGATCGCTCGCGGCACCGGAGGCGCCGCTGGCCAGGAGCTTGCTGACGATCTCATCCACTTCCTTCGCGTCGGCGTGCGCCCCGCGTGAGGCGAGGCCTTTGCCAACGCTGGCTTCGAGCCGGTCGTTGAGCGCGTTGAGATCGTTCAGGTCGCGCGCAGAAACGCCCTTCTTCTTGTCCTTGATCGTGCCGTCGTTCTGGGCGCCGGTGGCGTGGGCGCGCTTCTCTTCGCGCGGTTTGGGTTTTTCGAATCCTGCGCCGACCAGCGCCCGGATGAGAGTCGGCCAGATGAACCCGATGGTGAAAACGCCGATCGCCGCGCCCATCCCCACGGGCCGGTATTTGCCCGGGCCGGTGCGATCGCTGAAGGCGACCTTCCGTTGATTCAGAAAGTCGATGATCGAACCGGTTCCCGCGAACGGCGTCTTCGCGTAGAGGCCCTGCTCCTGATAGACCGTTTTGTTTTTCGAGTTCACGCCCAGCCGGTCGAATGTGACCGGGTAAACCAGCTTGCCGTCGGGATCGGTTTCGGGCGGCATCACGACGACGTTGCGGATCACCGGCAAGCCCTTGTTGGACGCGTACGGCGCGCCGCTGCTCACGGTGCCGACGTTGCGCATGAAGTCGAACGTATCGGCGCTGCGCTCGACATCATGCGGCATGTTCATCCAGGACAGGCCGATGATCGCGCCGATGACCAGGCCGATGACGCCCCAATGCCAGTATTTGAAACTCGTCAGATCCATGGTTCTGGCCCTCTTCGAAACGAAATGTGGCATCCCTATAACGCGACCGCGGGAATATTGTTGTCGGCCAACGCCGCGTACAATTCAAGCCGATGTGCACACGACCGCTATTTATGGCGATATTCTCCATTTCGTTGCTCGCCGGGTGCGGCAAAGTGCGCTACGCAATCGTCGCGCCGCCGCAAAACCGCGGCGAGATCGTCCCCCACGCCGGCCCGATCATTTCCCGCGACAAGATCGATTACGAGATCTTTCAACTCGAAGACAAGGTGATCTTTCACTTCGTCAATCGCAGCGACGTGCCGGTGGAACTGAGCAGCCAGAGCGTTTTGTTCGACGCGACCGGGCACTCCTTTTCGATCGAGCCGCAGACCCTTGCGCCCGATCAGTCCGGCCAGGTGATCGTGCCGCCCAGCAACCCGATTTCACGCGGGCCGAGTTCGCCGATCAGCGCCGAGGTGCGCATCGGCGGCTACGACGATGGCGGAATTGTCCGCGACGAGCGCAGCGCCTACGGCAGCGCGACACTTTCGCGCGACTTCCGCTGGCCCGGCGGAAGAACGGCGCGCTTCCGCTTCGTCTTCATCGCCGGCGACAAGACGATCACGCACGAGTGGACGCTGTCGCGCGAGAATGTGAAGTGAGCGGCGAAACGACGCTGCCCGCCGTTGCTGGCGGGCAGAGGTCGGACAGTTCGTGGTGCTGGCGGGTTATCCGACTTCGACTTCTTCCAGCAGTTCGCCGGGTTCTTTGTCGAGGACGGTGTCGTAGCCGATGCCGCCGCGGAAGCCGTCGTTGCCGCGTGAGCCGATGAGCAGGTCGTCGCCGGCGTCGCCGTAGAGACGGTCGTTGCTCGAGCCGCCGTTGAGGGTGTCGTTGCCCGCGCCGCCGTAGAGACGGTCGACCTGTCCGCCGCCGTCAAGGAAATCGTCGCCGCCCTGGCCGTAGAGGCGGTCGGTGCCGCCTTCGCCGTAGAGCCGGTCGACGCCGCCGGATCCGTTGAGACGATCGTTGTCGTCACCGCCCCAGACATAGTTCCTGCCGGAGCCGGTGTTGATGTTGTCGTCCCCCGCGCCGCCGTAGCAATAGTCATTGCCGCCGCCGGCACTGATGAGGTCGTTGCCGTCGTTGCCGTAAAGGGTGTCGTTGTTGGCGCTGCCCAGGATGGTGTCGTTGCCGGCGCCACCGACGACCGAACTGGCCATCAGCGTTTCACCAAGCGTGATCGCGTCGTCTCCGCCACGGCCTTCGACGAAGACTTGAACGACAGCGCTCAGCAAGAACGTTGTGGAACTTCCACCCACGGTCACGACAATGTTCGCGCGTTCGACAGTGACAGTGATCGCGTCATCAGACTCGGTACCAGTCACCCAGAGGATGCCGCCATAGACGATCGAGGCATTCACGTCCGGGTTCGGACTCGGATCGGAGATGGGAGCCGTGGGTACGGCGAAGTCGGCCTGCTTGAAGTCGCGTTTGACGTTTTCCGAACCGACCACCACGTTGTTGTACGTGACGACCTTGCCGTTCCAGGAGGCGACGATCTTGTAGATGCCCGAAGGCACCTGCAGCGAGTATCCGCCGGCGTCGCCGCTGGTTGTGGTGTAGACGGTGTTATCGGTGGCGGTGGCGGTAACGGTGACGGTCGGCATCGCCTCGCCGGGCGTGTAAAAGTTGTCGGCTCGGAGCGTGTCATTGAATGCGACGCCGGTCAGGAATGGATCGCCGCTGCTGTAGGCGAAGTCCTGCGCGGCGAGGATACCTGTCCAGCTATTTCCCTGATAGGTGTAGGGTCCATTGACGATTCCCGAACCCATCTCACGCTGCGCCGCGCTGAGCAGGTTGGTCCGATGTCCGCGGCCGGTGACGTTGGAATCGACAAAGAGGTTTTTGAAGAGCTGTTCGATGCGCGAGGTCATGTCGCCGAGCGAACTGCCGAGGGTGAGCGCGAGGTTTTCCGCGGAGCCGGCGGAACCCGTAAAGGTGTAGCCGGCGGCGGCCATGCGCTGCTGCGGCGTCGACCCGCCAGATCCGGCATGCTGGAACAAGCTGTTGAGCAAGAGCCAGTTGGCGTGGGTGCGGGCGGCATCGTTGAGATACAGGTTGTTCGCGAGCGGCTGCTTGGCAGCGGTAGAGATGGTGCCAGCAGTCAGCCCTTCGTTGAGCGCGATTCCCTGCCGGGCGGCTTCGGCGGACGGGTCCATCCGCGCCCGGTTGACCAGTTCGAGCATGTACTGCTCATAGGCAGTGACCGGGAGCGCAGAAAGGAGCATACGCGGCTCAAGCGCATCAATAGGGGCAAACCCGATAATCCGTCGCGATACACATTTCACCACAGTGCAGCTCCCGAAGAATGACGTTAACCTACGTCGAATTCATCGTCCTGAGGATCAAGGCAAAATCGGAAAGAGGATCGCTCCGGGGTGCTTCCATCACCGCCGGGGTGCCCCATAATGTATTCGCCGGATTAAAGGATTCAAATATCAATCGGCAAATAAACAGGTTAAAGTGCGATATGTGCGCGATCAGCAGGGTTTGGATATTACCTAGCTTGACGTTCTGGAGCACACCCTTCAATTCCGGCGATTTGCGTGGCTTTTCCGGCGCTGGGTCTGTGGAAGGCGCGAATCACTAATGTGGGTGCCAACGGTTTGGCGGCACTCCCAGCGTGGGCAATAATTGCCGACCTCGAACATCTTGATTGCAACCCCAAGGGAGCAGAATCGTTATGCCTATTCAAGCCAATGCACGCGTCGCTCAAGTCGTCAAGCTTCGCGCCCGCTCTCTTCGCCGGTTGCTCTTGGATTCGTTGGAGCCGCGTCAGTTGCTCAGCAACACTCCCTTTTCGCTGAGCACCGGATCATTGATTCAAAACTGGGAAAACGCGTCGCTTATCACCACGGCGAATAACTGGTCGGGCGTGTCTTCAATCGAAGGCTTCAGCGGTGTTGGTCTGACCAGCGCATCAAACGTCGATCCGCAGACTCTGATCGCCGCCGAGGCGTCACCCGCGCAGCAGGTCGCCGCGAACGTCACTAGCAATCCTGGCACGTACACGACCGGCGGCGTCAGCGAGATGCAATTGTCCGCCGCCATCGCCGGCTCGGGGTCCAACACCGTCGCGTTTCAGGGTTCCGCCACGTCGCCGGCCCCGTACCTGAAGTTCTATCTCAACTCCACTGGCACGCAGAGCGTCCGCATCAAATACGATCTCATCGACATCGATAGCGGCGCCAGCACGGCCAATCAGCAGGTCGCACTCCAATATCGAATCGGTTCGAGCGGTTCGTATACGAATGTCCCTGCCGCATATGTCCAGAACGCGTCCGACTTCACCTCCGGTGCAACCGGTAAGACGACGTCGATCGACGTCACCCTTCCGACCAACGCGAACAACGTCGGACTGATCGAAGTACGTGTCATGACGAGCGACGCCAGCGGATCGGACCAACTGATCGCTGTTGAAAACATCAACATCTCCGCAACCCCGATCGGTCCCGGCCAGTTCTCGCTCGAACAGTCGGCCGTCAGCATCGCCGAGGGCGGCGGCAGCCAGAGCTTTGTCGTCCACCGTACCGGCGGCACCAGCGGCGCGGTCAGCGTCGCGTACTCCACGCTCAACGGCTCCGCCGTCGCGCCAGGCGATTACACCGCCACCTCCGGCGTCCTGAACTTCGCAGACAGCCAGGACACTGCCAGTTTCTCCGTCCCGATCATCGACGACACCGACGGCGAAGGAAATGAAACCTTCTCCGTCTCGCTCTCGGCCCCCACCGGCGGCGCGACGCTCGGCTCGCCCAGCACCACCACCGTCACCATCATCGATAACGAAGTGCCCGGCACGCTCGGCTTCGATCCGGCCTCCTACAGCGTTGCCGAGAACGGCGGAGCGATCACCCTCACCGTCACGCGAACCGTCGGCAACGCCGGCGCGGTCAGCGTCGCGTGGGACACCGTCAACGGCTCGGCCACCAGCCCGTCCGACTTCACGGGCGCGAGCGGCGTGCTCAACTTCGCCAGCGGCGAAACCTCCAAGACCTTCAGCATCACCATCGTCGACGACATCATCATCGACCCGTCCGAACAGTTCGCCGTCGTCCTGACCAACCCGACCAACGGCGCGACCCTTGGTGCGGCAAACACCGCAACCGTTTCCATCACCGATAACGATGTGGCCGGCGAACTCGCGTTCGATCCGGCGAACTACAGTGTGGCCGAGAATGGAACGTCGGTCACGCTCAACGTCGTCCGCACGCTCGGGCTCGCCGGCGCGGTCAGCGTCGCGTGGGCAACCGTCAACGGCTCGGCCACCAGCCCCGGCGACTTCACTGGCGCCAGCGGCGTGCTCAACTTCGCGGCGGGCGAAACCTCCAAGCCCATCGTCATCCAGATCGTCGACGACAACGTCGCCGAAGCGATCGAGCAGTTCACCGTCGCGCTCAGCAACGTCACCGGCGGCGCAACGATCGGCTCGGCCAACACCGCCACCGTCGTCATCTCCGACAACGACACGCCCGGCCCGAATGGCCTGGTCCTCAACGAAATCAGCATCAACCCGCCGGGCACCAACGCGCCGTACCAGTTCGTCGAACTGCGCGGCACGCCGAACCTCGCGCTCACCAACGTCTACCTCATCGATATCGAAGGCGATTCCGGCCAGAACCCCGGCAAGATCAACGGCATCATCCCGATCACCGCGACCCTCGGCTCCAATGGCCTGCTGCTGATCGGCTCGTCCGCGGGCTTCGTCCCGCAGGCGGTCGGCACAGCCGTGATGAACTCGACGTTCTTCGACGTCGGCCAGCCCGGCTTCCAGCAGGGCAGCAACTCGTTCGCGCTGGTCTACAACGAGCCGACCATCGGCTCGTTCGCCCTCAACGTCGGCGATGATCTCGACGCGGCCAACTCAGGCGCGCTTACGCTGCCTGGATCGGTCTTCCCGCTCGACATCGTCGGTTCGCTCGACGGGAACACCAGTGACAAGGCGTACGGCGCCGTGCTCGGGCCGATCGGCACCAACGCGTTCCCGAACGCCGCGGACGCACTGGTTCGCTTCTTCAACAACACAGCGCCCAGCACCGCGCCGGCGTGGTTCTATGGCGACCTTGCCGGCGCGGCCAACAACTCGCTGACCTTCACAGGCAACCCGGCGTTGCTTTCACAGAACTTCCCGGCCGGTGCGGTGCTCACGCCGGGCGGCGTGCTGACCGGCGTGCTGAGCGTCGTGCTCGATTATTCGGGAACGTCGCAATCGATCCTCGTCACCTTCACCAAGGACGTGTCGACGACGCTGGATGCCAGCGATTTTGAGCTGACCAACCTCACCACCGGCGGAACGCCCGTCACGCTCACGCTGCTGAGCGTCAGCCCGGACGGAACGGTCGCCCGGCTCGGCTTCAGCAACACCGGCGGGCTTTTGCCGACGATCCTCGTCGATGGCGATTACCAGCTGAAGGTGAAAGCCGGCTCGGTCGGTGACGCCAACGACCTGCTGCCGACGGATCACAACGCGCCGCTGTTTTTCAAGAACGGCGACTTCAACCGCGACCGCAAGACCAACTTCGACGATCTGCTCATCCTCGCCCAGCATTACGGAATGCAGAGCGGGGCCACCTTCGCGATCGGTGATATCAACTATGACGGCAAGGTGAACTTTGACGATCTTCTGGCCTTTGCGCAGCGTTACAACACGCAGCTCCTCCAGGTCCCGCCGCCGTCAACCAAGGCCACCACCGCGGCAAAGAAGCGCAGCGGCTTCAGCAACTCGGTCATCGCGTAAGGCGTTCGAGCCAGACGGAAACCGCGCGCCACAGATCCGGCAACGGGCCTGTGGCGCCACTTTGTTCGCCGGCAGACCGATACGGACGGATGTGGGATTTGGCGATTCATCTCTGCGATGAGGTCGGGTATCTACAGGACCGACGATCGCACGGGGTTTCCGGGCGAATCGCGACGGAGGAATGGTCTTGAATCAACAACGTGAAAATGTCGGTCACCGCGCGCGCCGCGCGATTGCCCGCTCTGTCGAATCCCTCGAGCCCCGTCGCATGCTGTGCTTCGCCGGCGTGAACGACACGGTCGACGCCGCCCTTCATGCCGCCTTCGCGCGCAACGGCGCAGATCACAACGCCGCTTGGTATGCGCCGGTTCACCGGGTCACGGTCGATGCCTCCGGCGATGCCAACCCGACGTTCCCCACCAATGCGGCCGGCCTGCCGCTGCTCACCTCGCGCGGGGATGGAGCAGGGCTGAAGATCTTCCTCGACTTCGACGGCAATGGCGCAAACCTCCCCTTCGGCCTGGATGCGGATGATTCGACATTCAACGCCGACGAGCAGCTCGCGATCTACTACACCTGGCGCGACATCATCAGCTTCTTCTCGCCGTTCAATGTGAACGTGACGACGATTCAACCCGCGACCGGCGGTCAGCCGTTCGCGTGGCATCTCACCAGCAAGTCCATCAGCGGCGGCTACGCATACGTGAACTCGCTTTCCAACAGCGGCCCGACCGGTTTCAACGAGGCAGGCAACGCCGTCGACCGTCACTCGGGCATCGCCCACGAACTCGGGCACATTCTCAGCCTCACGCACCAGTCGGAATACGACAAGTTCGGCGCCAAGACCTCCGAGTACACGGACGGCTTTAGCGTCCGCGACATCTCCATCATCGGCGTCGACTACGGCACAAACGTCCGCAACTGGATCTATGGCCGCAACTCCGACAACCCCGGCACCCTGCAAAGCGACGTCACGCAACTCGCCGGGAAGGTCGCGAGCGTGGTCGGCGGCGACGGTTTCCGGCCGGACGATTTCGGAGCGACAACCGCCAGCGCATTCACCGTTCCCGCAGGTGGAACCGTGGATGCCGACCTCGAGCGCCCCATCGACGTCGACTTGTTCAAGATCACCGTGACCGCGGCGGGGCCCTGGCAGATCGACGCGACCCCCACGTACGAATCAGCAGTCGCGCCGAAGATCGAACTGCTCGATTCAAGCAGCAACCTCATCGCCGCGCGCGACGACTCGGATCAGCGCGGCGGCCGCAATAACGACGTCGAAATCGTCAAGGATCTGGTGCCGGGTACTTACTACGTTCGCGTGAGCAGCAGCGGCGATTACTCGGAGATTGGCGAGTACGTCCTCACCGCCGCACCGCTGCCGAGTGGAATGATCACGACCGACATCCCCGCGACGATCGATCGCCCCGGCACCGCCGCGTTCAACCCTGCCACTGGGACGCTCACGCAACTCGGGGCGGGAACCGACATCTGGTCCTCCTCGGACCAGTTCCGCTTCACTTACGACACGCTCACGGGGGATGGACAGATCACCACCCGCGTCGCTTCGCTCGACAACACAGACCCGAATGCGAAGGCCGGCATCATGTTCCGCGCGAGCAACGCCGCAAACAGCGTCTTCGCAATGATGAGCATCAAACCGGGGGGCCAGGTCGAGCTCATCACGCGCGCATCGACCGGCGCGGCGGCGGCCTCGATCGCCTCGGCGGTTCCCGGCGGCATCCCACTGTGGCTGCGCCTGGGTCGAGTGAGCAATGGCTTCACGGCTTCATATTCGAGCAACGGTACCGACTGGACGCAACTCGGCACCGCGACGCTCGCACTGGGCAACTCGGTATTGCTCGGCCTGGCGACGACGTCGCACAACACCCGCAGGGCCGCGTACGCGAGCTTCGACAACATCAGCCTTACCGGCGCGCTGGGCGAAACCGCTCCGTCGTATAACGCCCTGCCGTCGCCGGCGAATCTCACCGTCGTGCCGGCCGCCGGCGCGAACACGTCCCTGGTGCTGAATTGGGCGGATGTCGAACGGGAGAGCGGCTACGCGGTCGAACGCAGTGTGGATGGAGTGAACTTCGTCCGTCTCGGCGCATCGATCCCATCAAACGTGACCAGCTACACCGATGGACTGCCCTTCGGCTCGATGCGTTGGTGGTATCGCGTGATCGCGCTTTCCGGAACCACCGGTTCTGTTCCGGGCACGCCAGCCAGCGGGGTCAACAAGCCGTCCGCCCCCACCGTGCCCGCGCCGGCGTATGCGTTGCCGGCGATTTCGCTGGCGAGCGCCACCCAGATCTACCTGAACTGGTCGGACGTACAAGGTGACAACGGCTATCGCATCGAGCGCTCTACCGACGGCACGAACTTTACGCAGATCGCGACGACCATCGCCAACCTCAACGCTTACAACGACAACAGCGCCGCGCCGAACACGACCTACGCCTACCGCATCACGCCCATCACGTCCGTCGGCGACGGCCTCGCGGCGTCGCTCGTCGTTCAGGCAGGGACACGCTGGACGATCAGCGGCTTTGGCACCAAGGCGCGCTCGGCCACTTCGATGAAGGTCGGCTGGGCAGACTTCCCCACCGAGACCGGTTACCGCATCGAGCGAAGCCTGACCGGACTGGGCGCTTGGTCGAACGTCGCCACGCTGGGCGCAAACGTCACGTCGTGGACCGACACTTCGATCTCGCAGCTCGGCAAATACTACTACCGCATCTACGCCGTGCTGCCGATCGCCGAATTGCTCGCGACCAGTGTCGCCTACGCGGCCACGCTCCCCGCGGCGCAGTTGCCCACTGGTTGGGCAAGCAGCGACATCGGCACCGTCGGCGGCTGGGGCATCGGCGGCTCGACCAACAGCGGAACGACCTATAAGGTCATCGGTGGCGGAACCGACATCGGCGGTTCGCTCGACTCGTTCCACTACCTCTATCGCCCGCTCAACGGCGACGGCTCCATCACCGTCCGCGTCGACGCGCAGCAAAGCAACGACACCAACGACAACGCCGAAGCCGGCGTGATGATCCGCCAGTCCCTCACCGCCAACTCGGCATACGCGTACATCAACGTCGAGCCGGGAACCGCGGGCCGGACCGACTTCGAAACCCGAGACACCGTCGGCGGCGGCGTGACCAACTTCACCGGCATCACGAATCGCGCGCCGGTCTACATGCGCCTCACCCGCAGCGGTTCGACCTTCACCGCCGAAGCCTCCACCGACGGATCGAACTGGACGCTGATCAATACGCGAGCGATCAGCATGTCGGCGGGCGTGTACATCGGCATGGCCGTGACCGCAGCGGAGCCGGGCCTGCTCAGTTCTGCCGACTTCAGCACGGTTTCGATCACCGGCGACACGTCCGCCAACCAGAAGCCGACGATCTCTTCGCCCGCGACGGCGACGCCGTCGCCCATCACCGGCACCACGACGACGACCAGCGTCATCGCCGCCGACGATGCCGGTGAAGCCGACCTGATCTACACGTGGAGCGCGATATCCATCCCCGCCGGCAAGCCGAACCCGACATTCGCCTCCGCCAACGGCACCAATGCGGGCAAGAGCATGCTGGTGACCTTCGGCGGCGCCGGGTTCTACACGCTCCGCGCGACGATTACCGACGCCGGCGGCCTGACGACGACGAGCGATGTCACCGTGAATGTGCAGGCGACGCTGACGTCGCTCTCGGTATCGCCCGCGAATGCGTCCGTATTGCCGGGCGCGTCGATCAGCTTCTTCGCGACCGGCTTGGACCAATTCGGGGACACGATCGCGAACCCGACGGTGACGTGGTCGGCCTATGGCGGGACGATCACCTCCGCTGGCGTTTTCACGGCCGGGCCTAACTCGGGCACCGTAGCCATCACCGCCACCGCCGGCGCCGGCGCGATCAGCGCCAGCACGAACCTCTCGATCGCGTTCATCAGCACGTCGCAGAACTTCATTATGACCACGGGCGCGGCGACGATCCGGATCCTGTTCAACAGCGATCCCGCGTCTTACCTCTCGGAAAGCTCGTTCGTCCTGACCAACCTGACGACGGGAGTTGTCATCCCAACGAGCGAATTGCGCCTGTTGAGGTTCGGAAACTACGGCCTGGATCTGGTCTACTTCCCCGGCGGCATTCTGCCCGACGGGCAATATCGCCTCACCGCGTCGAACCTCTTCTCCGGCAGCAACGAGCCGTTGGCGGTGCCAATCTCATATGATTTTGGCTTCCTGCGCGGGGATGTCACCGGCGACGGCCTGGTGAACTTCGATGACCTGCTGATCCTGGCTCAGAACTATGGCCAGACGGCGAATTACCTCCACGGCGACGTGACGGGCGACGGAAACGTCAACTTCGACGACCTGCTTCTGGTCGCGCAACGCTACGGCATGACCCTCAACCAGAGCCGAGTGACCACCTCCGCGAAGCGGCGCGGCAACCCGTCGGACAGCATTGTCCAATAAGCACACCGACAGACATCCCACCCGACGGAACGGTCATGCCCTTCGCGAGCGCGCCCCGGGTGACCGTTTCCGGTTCGCTCGGGGATCCCGGCGTGTTCGCGCCGATCGCCGATTTACGCGCGCAGCGTCGCGTTCAGCTTCGTCTTCGCGAGTTCGACCACACGGCTCACACGCTCATCGACCTCGCCACTGGTGAGCGTGCCATCGGGCTTCCGAAAGCTGAGCGTGAACGTGACGCTCTTGCTGCCTTTTTCCAGCGGCTTGCCGCGGTAGGTGGTGACATAATCGACCGCTTCAAGCGCGTCGAGCCTCAGTTCGCCCACGAGCGATTCGATCTGCTGGTATCGGACCGCGTCGGTCACCAGCAGCGACAGGTCGCGCCGCACGGCCGGATATTTTGGCAGCGGCGTGAGTTGCGGCACGGATTGGTAGCCGGCGAGGAGCGGGTCGAGCCACAACTCCGCGATGGCAGGAAGCGATCCGAGCCCGAGCTTATCCGCGGCCGCACGATCGACCTTGCCGACAAAACCGACCGGTGTCCCGCTCCATAACATCTCGCCACAGGCGTTCGTGCCGAAGCCCTTTCGCTGAGACGGCACGATCGACACGCTGCGCGTCTTATCCAGCCGCTTGAGGACCGCTTCGACTGTGCCGCGGAGTTCGAGATAGTCGCCGGTGCCGACGATGCCCAGCGCGCGACGTTCGACGCTCTTCGCATTGGCGTCGATCCAGAAGACGCTCGCGGTTTCGAACAGCTTGGCATCCGCCGTGCCGTTGTTTTCGTTCAGCGCGATCGATTCCAGCAGGTTCGGCAGGATGCTCGGGCGGAGCTGCGCATCGGCCCGGCGGGTCGCGGATTCGACGCGGTGCAGCGTGGCTGCTTCATCGTGCTTGAAACTGTCGGCGAGCTTGTCGGATACGAAGCTGAAGGTCAACGCCTCGAAATAACCGGCCGCGTTCAACTGGGTTCGGATGACGTCCGCCGCGACGCGCGACGGCTCACGCTGCGTGAGCCGCACGGCGACGCTGTCGCGCGTCGGGATCTCGTGATAGCCGATGACGCGCGCGGCCTCTTCGATCAGGTCGGTTTCCATCGTCACGTCAAGCCGGTTTGACGGGACGATCACGTTGATCGAATCGCCTGTCGCTTTCGGCGCGAATCCGAGTCGATCCAGCGCGGCCGCGACGCGGTCGATCGGCCAATCCACGCCGAGCAGCCGCTTCATCGCCTTCATGCGGAGAGTCACAAGGGTGGGCGTGTAACCCTCGGTTCCCGCTTCTACCAGGGGACCGGTCACCTTTCCGCCGGCGATCTGTGTGATGAGTTCACCCGCGCGGTCGCTGGCGCGGTTTGGCAGCGTGGGGTCGATGCCGCGCTCGAAGCGGTACGAGCTGTCGGATGCCATGACGAGGGTGCGCGCGGTCTTGCGGACCGAGAGCGGGTCGAATCGGGCGCTTTCCAGCAGGAGGTCAACTGTTGAGGTCGTCACACCGGAAAGCTCGCCGCCCATCACCCCCGCGAGCGCGATCGGTCGGGTCGCGTCGGCGATGACGAGCATCGCCGGCGAAAGCTTCTGCTCTTTGCCGTCGAGCGTGAGCAATGTTTCACCCGCGCGGGCGAGTCGGACGACGATCTGGCCGCCGCCGAGCTTTGCGAGATCGAACGCGTGCAGCGGCTGGCCGGTCTCAAACAGGACGTAGTTGGTGATGTCGACGATGTTGTTAATCGCGCGCACGCCGACCGCTTCAAGCCGCTGGACCATCCACGCCGGGCTCGGCCCGACCTTGATCCCGCGGACGATTCGCGCCGTGTAGTGCGGGCAGAGGTCTCGCGCCTCGATGGAGATCGAGATCGGCGGGGTTCCGGGTTCAGTCGTCACTGCGTTCGACGCCGGCGCGACGAACTTCAGATTCATCAGCGCCGCCACTTCCCGCGCCACGCCCAAGATCGAAAGGCAGTCCGAGCGGTTCGAGGTGACTTCGACATCCAGCACGTCGTCGTTCCCGACGCGCTCGATGTTCTCGCAAGGCAAACCGCCGAGCGTGAGCGCATCGGCGACCTTCTGGGCCTCCGGCGCATCCGGGACGAACTCACGCAGCCATTCGAGCGAGACTTTCATCGGCAATCTTCCTTCGTTTCCAGCGCCCGCCCACTGCCGGCCGGGGCAAACGGCCATTCATCGCTGGCCAAGCCGCTGAAATCAAGCGATCGGGTGCGGCTGGTTGCAATTGAAGCGCCATCTCCGAACATCCGCACCATGCCGATTGTGCCCGACAAGGTGGACTGGACGAACTGGGTTCCCAAAGACAAGGCCACGCTGCTGTTCGTCATCGAGCACGGGCAAATCCTGCTGATCGAGAAAAAGCGCGGGCTTGGCGCTGGCAAGATCAACGGCCCCGGCGGCCGGGTCGATCCCGGGGAATCCTACGAGCAGTGCGCCATCCGCGAGGTGCAGGAAGAACTCTGCATCACCGCGACCGGCGTCGAACTCGCAGGCGAGCTCTACTTCCAGTTCGTTGACGGCTACTCGATCTACGCGAAGGTCTTCAAAGCGTCCGGATTCCAAGGCACACCCACCGAAACGCCCGAGGCCAAGCCGTGCTGGACGCCGCTCGAGGCGATCCCGTACGACAAGATGTGGCAGGACGACGTCTACTGGCTGCCGGCGATGATCCAGGGAAGGCCGTTCGTCGGGAAGTTCGTGTTCGATGGGGACGAGATGTTGTGGCGCGATGTGCGGATCGAGGGATGACCATCGTTGGCGTGACAATGTCCACGGAGCGCGTCGCCGGGCCGAGCGGGTGGAAGCATTTCATTCTCGCGCGATCGAGGCCGTCGAAGCATGGCTTCATGGCTCATCGCCTTTCGCGACGGAGCGCCGGTGGATGGCGCGTCGGGACATTGCGAGAAGCAGCTTTGAGGATCGACGCGCATCGGCCGGAGTCCGATAATTTACGCGGCGCCAGTGTTATTGTCCGCGAGCCCACGAGCTGTGCACACCGCCGATAAAATTGTGGACCGTTGGTGCACGCGGGCCAATCGCCTGCGTTGATCGCATAGGAATCACGGGTGATGTGGGCCCTGTGAACGGAATTTCCGATACAAACAGCCTTGTCAGTACTGCCAGCGCAATCTAGATTCGCTTTCGGTGATGAGCAGGCATCGTGACGGGTCAAATCCGTCGCGGGTGCGTAACAGGAGCCTTGGGCCTACGACGTCCCCTACCCCGGGTGACCGGACGTGGCCTGAGGAGCGACCCGGCGACTGCCGGGAGGTTCGGATAACGAGGAAGGGAATTGCTTTCGTCATCCGAAACGGGGACCGCGACGCGCGGCCTCGAAGACGGCAAGGCCGATGGGCCCTGCTCTCACTATCGAATGGAATCGATCTCTAGCTGCCAAGGCGCACGATGTGCTCTGGCGGCCGCTGGCAGGGAAGCCGGCACACCGACTGAGGACCCGATTTCGCAGGTTCGCTAGTTCAATAACTCCCGTGCACTGTTGTCGTGCGGGAATGTAGTGAAGAATCTGCTGAATCGTAGATGGTGGGGAAGCCATCGCTGGCCAGTCGGTTGTGCGGGAGACGGTGCGCAAGAAGGGCGCCGTCAGTCCCGGCAAGTAAGTCTGCAGAGCCCGAACGGACATGGGTACGCAGGCCGACTTGGTGCCACCAGTTTTTGCGTTTCTGACCCCTCCCCAGGGAGAGCGCGACGACTGTTTTGGAGATCGACGTGACAACCCTCGCAGTAGAAGACCCCCAGCTTTCTCGTTTGACCGATGCCATTGCCCAACGCGTAGGAGCCCAGCGATTCGCCGTCTGGTTCAGCAACTCTGCCAAGTTTGATCTCCGTAACGATTCACTCGAGATCAACGTCCCCAACGATTTCATTTCCGACTGGATCGGAACCCACTTTTCAGGCCCGATCCAGGAAGCGACGCACGAAGTGTTCGGCAGCACGCTGCCGGTCAAGTTCAATGTCGTCCCGCAGCTCTTCGAGCCGCGCAACGGCGGCGACGCAGCCGCCAACGGCGCGCACCGGAATGGCGTGCACACCAACGGCGTCGGCGCCAAGGTGAAGCCGATCGGGCAGACGCCCGTCCGTCACACCGCCGCCCTCGCCACACGCGGCCCGGCCGACCTCGGCCTCACCCGCCCGATGCAGCGCAACGGTCAGCCCGTCATTCATGACGGACGTCCCGGCGCCTCGATCTCGCCCGTCTCGCGCAACGGCGCGAGCGGACCGATCTTCGGCGACCCCACCACCGCCGCGTATGCCAAGAGCCGACTCAAACACGACCTGACCAACTACATCGTCGGCACCAGTAACCAGCTCGCCCACTCGACGGCTGGCTACGTCTGCGAGTTCCCCGGCGGACAGTACAACCCCCTCTTCATCCACGGCACCTGTGGCCTGGGCAAAACCCATCTGCTCCAGGGTCTGTGTCGCAAGTTCGGCGACATGCACCCGACCAAGAAGTGGATGTACCTCACCGGCGAAGAGTTCACCAACGAGTACGTCACCGCGCTCCGCAACAACAAGATCGACCAGTTCCGCCGCAAGATGCGCGATCTCGACTTGCTCGTCATCGACGACGTGCATTTCCTCGGCGGCAAGCGCGCCACGCAGGAAGAGTTCCTTCACACGTTCAACGCGATCGAAGCCACCGGCAAGCAAGTCGTCATGGCGTCGGACGCTCACCCCAAGCAGATCGAAGAGTTTGGCGAATCGCTCATCAACCGCTTCATCAGCGGCATGGTCGTCCGCATCGATCCGCCGAATTACGCGATGCGCTGCGAAATCCTCAAGCAGATGGCCGCGAAGGTTCACCTGCAACTGGCCGACGAAGTGGTGGATTGGATCGCCAAGCGGGTGACGCAGAACATCCGCGAACTGGAAGGCGCGCTCACCCGGGTTCGCGCGCTCTCGAGCATCAGCAGCAAGACGGTGACGCTCGACGTCGTCCGTGATGCGCTGTGTGATCTCGATCGCCAGATGGTCGCGCCGCTCAAGCCGGACAACATCCTTGCCGGCGTGTGCAGTTACTTCGGGCTCGACAACAAGGAACTCATGTCGGGCCGGCGACAACGGACGATCAGCCTCGCCCGCAGCGTGGCGATGTACCTGGTCCGCAAGAACAGCCGGCTCAGCTTCCCGGAAATCGCCGGCAAGCTCGGCAAGCGAAACCACAGCACGGTCATCAGCGCCTGTCGACGCATCGAGCGGGCCGTCTCACGCAACGAGCAACTCAGTTGGGAAAGCAGCATCGGCGACCGCTGCGACGAGGCACAGGAACTGATCCAGCGCCTCGAAGAGGCGGCACGATCGATGGCGTGAAGTTTCATACGATCGATCCACGAAAACGAAGAACGGGACAGGCTTGATCGCCTGTCCCGCTCGCGTTTGGCGGCAACAAAATCGGCTCATCCCGGATTTTCGAGTGCGCCGGGAGCACACGATGCCTTCGCGCAAGTCTCAAATGAAACACAAAATCGCGGTAGCGACATCGGCGCAACTCACGCATTCATTGGTCGTTACCAGCGTCCGACGCTCCTGGCGCGCTGCGCGAAATGGCGGTTTTGCGCAGCGCCAGGAGGAGAATAGAGACCTGCATCCCGGCTCACAGGGTTCGAGCGATCGACCGCTGAAACGAATCTTTGACAAGTTATTCCTGAGGTCGAAGCGGCGCAGAGGACCTCCCAAAATCTCCCAAAATCTCCCGTTTTGAAAAAACCTGAGAGCAAGCGGCGCGCCAGATCACGCTGGTCGACTGCTCATTACCGCCCCGATTCGGGTTGCAAACCGCCTCCTGCAATTAGCTCGTGCGCGCCTCGACATACCGCTTGTGCACGTCGAGATAAATCCGGCGGATCATCTCGATCGACTTTTCGCGGCTCGGGAACTTGGCGCTGAATCCCGCGATGTCCGGATCAATCGTGAACTTCGCCGTCTCCACAAGATGATCGATCAGGTCGAGTGGGTCTTCATCGCCAACGGCGATGCGGACCATCGTGGGAGAAATGCCGGCGGCGCGTTGCGCTTCTTCGCTGAGTTCGCTGTGCGTCGTGAGCGCCGGGCAACTGACGATCGTGTTGCTCTGGCCGAGGCTGATCATGTGGCCGAATGTGGGCGCAAGGTTGTCGAAGAACCGCGCAAACGACTCGCGTGGCAGCTTGCCGAAGTCGGCCGTGAAGAGAGGCGCCGGCAGCCCGAGGAAGTGCTGCTCCTGGCACTGGCGATGATTCGCATCGGATTTCAATCCGGCACACGTCACGTTAACCTGGTCGTGGGCGTGGAGGAACTCGGCGAGGATCAGCGTGTTGATGCATTTGGTGAGCATTCGCATTTCCATCGTGTGCGAGCCCTGCAGCACTTCGAACGCCGCGTCGGCAGAAAGAAAGGCGCCCTTCACGTAGTAGACGTTCCAGAACATCGTCTGGTCCCACGAGACGCCGTTCATCGTCATGCCCTTGGGAATGAACATGTCGTGATTGCGGCCGATGACGCAGCCGGCGATGACGCTGCCCGTGCCGGAGATGTCTTTCGTGTAGGCGTGGATGACGAAATCGGGCCGGGCCGCTTCGTCCTTGTGCTGCAGCGAACGCATGAGGAAAGGCGTGGCGACGGTCGCATCGAGCATCACGCGCACGCCGCGCTCGTGCGCTGCTTTGCAGATCGCCGGCACATCGAGAATCGTGCCGTGCGGATTCGCGGGGCTCTCGATGTAACAGTAGATCTTGCGGCCCTGCTTGATGCGGTCGGCGTACTTGGTCGTCGCGCGGTCGTAGGCTTCGATGAATGATTTTGCATCATTCCCTTCAAAGGTTTCAACTGCCACGTCGAGGTTCCCGTCCTTCGCGTACCAGTCGTGGATGAGCTGGAACGCCCCGCCGTAGATGTTGCGGCTGTGGATGACGATGTCGTCACGGCCGAGCACATGGGCGAGTGTCGCGTCGATGGCCGCCATGCCGCTGGAGAAGTTCCACGCGAAATACTCGCTCGCGTGCGGGCCGCACTCGAGATCGACGATCGTGTTCGCCAGCGAAACGCTCGTCGGGTTGAGGAGCCGCGAATAGATCTCTAGGAGTAGTTCTTTGCCCTGGAACGCATCTTCGATCCACTCGGCACACGCGTAGATGTACGTCGCGGTGCGGGTGATGACCGGCGTCGCACTGAAAAGCGCGGCGACATTGTCGAACGGCGAGTACGGCCCCTTCGCCGCCATCGTCGCGGGCGAATAGCCCAGACTCTGGTAGGTCCTTCGCGACGGGTTCTGCAGCGTGTCGAGCAGCTTTGCGAGCTGGAAGCTCAGGAACTTCTTCGCGTTGAAGTACGCGATCCGATCGGAGCGGTCCAGCTTGGCGATGGAGTCGAGCGTCAATGTCCAGAGCTGGCCGAGGTCCACTTGCGTCTGATAGAGGTGCGAAGTGATCCGCGCCAGCGTCTTGCCGAAATCGCTCGACGCAACGATGCCGAAATGCTCGAGTTGCTCGGTGACCAGCGATTCGACGTCGTGCGCGGCCGTCGATTTACGGCGCGGCGAGAGAAGTTTCATCGAATCGAACGACGGGTCGCGCGGTTGGCTCATAGCGCATATCGTAATGCGTGAGCGCGGACTGTCACCTTAGGCGATGGCAAGGATCGATCTTTCGCGCGGCGGGACATGCCGGCCGATCGTCGATCAGAACCCAGTATTCACAGTGCCATCGGACTGCACTTCACCTTTGCTGGCGCCGGTTCGATCCTTGGAAGACTTCGCGTCGCTCCCGCCGACGCCGTCAGGCCGCGGCTGCCGTTTGTTGCGCGGCTTCGTCGCTCCCTGCGGCGCCTGATCCCATCCGGTGGGCTCTTCGGTCTTCATGTTGCCTTCGATGTTGCCGCCGGAAGGCAGGGGCGTTTGACGCACGTCTTTCGATGTCGGTGGTGGTGAGGAATCATTACGGGTGGTGGACGCACGCGTGCGCTCATAGGTTGCGTCGGTTTCGGGCACGTGTTCGGCGGGCGTTGGGGGTGATTTTTTCATTTGTGTCTAGGGTTAAAAAGGGACATCCATACTGTAGACGCGGCATCGACCCCTGCCGGATCGGGCAAATACTGATGCGTAACGAAGCCGGCCGACACAAGATGTGCCGGCCGGGGCGGTGATGAATCCAATCGCCAGGAGGCGTTTTAGGCGACGCTGGAGACAGGAGTGATGGTTTCGGAGCCGCCGATCAGGTCGTTATGGTGCGGCCGAACGACGCGCACGTGTTCGACGAGGGTGACGACGTCGACCGAATCGACAAGCGCGTAGTCGCCGTGTGCGGGATGCGTGGGCGTGCCGACCGCATTATCGCCGCCGTTGACGGTGTCGATACCGCCGGCGTCGGCGGCATTGATCATGTCGTCGCCGGCATCGCCGTTGAGAGCATCGGCACCTCTGCCGCCGACAATCTGGTCATTGCCGCCCCCGCCGTTGACCGTGTCGTCGCCCGCGCCGCCGACGAGCAGGTCGTTCCCGTCCTCGCCGTTGAGAACGGCATTGATCTGCAGGTGCGGCCCGACGAGCACGCGATCCGGGCCGGCACCGGCGTTGACGAGGATCGAGTGAACGTCCGCCGCGGTAAACTTGGTAATCGTGGGGGGCGGGAGCGTCGGGTGAGGATTCGTGGCGGTGGGTGGAACAAGAGTCGCTTCAGCGACGACGACCTTTCCGTCGCGGTCCATGCCGATGTTGACGAAGTTCGCGCCTTGCGTTCCGGTGACCGTCAGCACGCCATCGGCCCCGAGCACGGCCGAAAGAAGCGAACGTAACTCCAGTGATTCGATGAACATACGTACCTCCGAAACGAAACCATTGTTGTGCCGATAGGGCAGCCGCATTCGTGCCGCCACATCGGCGTCGGATTCGCCGCGCGAATCCTGCGTCCGCTTGTCCTGCACTCTCTCAACGCGGTCGCGGCGACAACATTCCTCGTCGCCGCAAGATTTTCTCCTCCGCAGCCCGCTGGAATCCCCAAGGCGCTGAGAATCTCCGCGCCGACTTCTGCGCCGCGGCTTTCAATCCGCTCCCGGCACGTTAGGTTTTCGGCGACGCTCCATCCGCTCCCATGACCTTCAACAGCCTGCAGTATTTCGCCTTCTTCCTGATCGTCCTGGGCACGGTCGCGCTCCTGCGGGCTCACCTTCGCGCCCGGAATCTGTTTCTCCTTGGCGCCTCCTGGCTCTTTTACGCCGCGTGGGACTGGCGGTTCCTGTTCCTGCTCGTCGGCACTTCCACCACCGACTATTTCCTCGCGCGGCGGATCGATTCGCTCGACGATGCCGCGCACGTCCGCCAGCGAAAATCGATGGTGGCCGCGAGCGTGGCCATCAACCTGACGTTTCTCGGGTTCTTTAAATACTTCAACTTCTTCGCCGACTCGCTGCACACGCTACTCGACACATTCGGTATCCGGACGAGTGAACACACCCTGCACATCGCGCTGCCGGTCGGCATCAGCTTTTACGTCTTCCAGTCGGTGAGTTACGTGATCGACGTCTATCGGAAGCATCTGCGGGCCGAGAAAGACTTTTTTAACTTCGCGTGCTTCGTCGCGTTCTTCCCGCAACTCGTGGCCGGGCCGATCGAGCGGGCGACGCACCTCCTGCCGCAAATCAAGCGGACTCATCGGATCACCTGGGACGACCTCTGTCACGGCACGTGGCTGATCGGCGTGGGGCTCTTTAAGAAGGTCGTGCTGGCCGACAACGTGTCTCGCGTGGCGAATGCGGCGTTCGACAGCGTCTACAGCCCGGATGCGTACAGCTCCACGCTGGCGATTTACGCGTTCGCCATACAGATCTTCTGCGATTTTTCCGCGTACTCGGACATCGCGCGCGGCAGCGCCCGCTGCATGGGTTTCGACCTCATGCGTAATTTCGATCTACCCTACTTCGCGGTGAATCCATCCGACTTCTGGCGACGCTGGCACATCTCGCTCAGCACGTGGCTGCGCGATTACCTCTACATCCCCCTCGGCGGCAACCGCGGCGGAACGTTCAAGGTCTACCGCAACCTGATGCTCACCATGCTCATCGGCGGACTGTGGCACGGCGCGGCGTGGACGTTCGTGTTGTGGGGGCTATACCACGGCGTGCTGCTCTGCGTTCATCGCGCCTTCAACGCGTGGACGGGACGTCCCAAGGTGTCGAACGCGGCGCTGTCGACGGTGATTCGTATCGCCATCTTCTTCCAGTTCACCAGCCTCGGCTGGCTCCTGTTCCGCGCGAATACGATCGCAAATCTTCGGCGAATGATCGCACCATTCCACGGCGAAGCGGGAAAGCGGCTGATCGACGCCGAATTGACGCTCACGCTCGTCGCGTGTGCCTTGGCGTTACTCCTGGGGCAAGTCGTCGTCGCGCTTTCGCGCGACTACAACGTCGTCTTCCGCATCCCCGCGCCGGCTCGCGCGTTCGTCTACGCAGCCATGATGATCGGCTTCATCCTTTTCGGAGAATACGGTGGCGGACAGTTCATCTACTTCCAGTTCTGAACGCTCGCAATTGCCGGAGACCGGCATCCGCCGCGACGATCGCCGCGCGCACGGCCTGCCGTGGGCGCTGCTGATGGCGATCACGCTTCTCGCGCTCGCCGAGATGGGTGTCCGGCAGATGAATCCGACCTCGCTGATCGTCTCGCGCGACGATTCGGATCAGGCCCGCGCGGTGCGCGATGTGATCTCACTCGATGAGCCGTTCGATGTCGCGTTTCTCGGTTCGAGCATGATGTACCAGGGCATCAACGTGCCGGACCTGCAGGCGAAGCTCCGTAACGCGACCGGGCAGGAAACGAGAGTGCGAAACTTCGCGGTCCGCGGCGGACGGATGGACGTTTTCGCGGCGACCGTGCGCCACCTGCTGCGACAGGAGAACAAGCCCAGACTGTTCGTCATCGGCACGTCGATTCGCGACCTGCGCGATTACGACCTCGACCTGGACCGCCTTTCACTCTTCTGGAACGTCCAGGATTTCAGAACGATCACGCGCGAGCGGGGATATCGCGCCACGAAATACCTGCCGACGGTGATCCGCAATGAGATCGAGCCGCACTTCTCCCTGTTGAAATACCGCAACGCCCTCTCGCTGCAGATCGAGCGGCTTTTCGTCCGTGTCAACAGCGAGCCGATGCCCGTGCTCGGCAAATCGCCGAGCCAGCACTTGGGGTCAAAGCGCGACGAAGTGTTGACGCTGGACGAGTTCAAATCGAGTTCGAACAAGCGCCGGATGGCGCAGGCGTACCGCGTCGACCTGCCGCCACAGCCGTCGGAAACGTTTACGCGCTGCATCGACCAGATCATCGACGATTGCCGCAAGGCGGACGTGAAGGTGATCTTCCTCGACATGCCGATCAACCGGCTGATGCGCGGCCTGATCATCAATGCGGACAAGAAACACAAATCAGACCAGATCGAGCCCGCGTACCGCGCGGCGATGGCTGAACATTGCACGGCCCGCGGCGTGGCGTTCCTCACCAGCGAAGACCTCGGGCTCACCTGGGAAGACAACGAGTTCTTCGATTCACAGCATCTGAATTACGCGGGCGCGGTGAAGCTCGGCGACGCGCTGCTGCCGGCGATTTCGAAGGAACTGGCGAAATGAAAAGCTGTCATCCAGAATCAGTTCCATCTCAAAAACTCACATCCACCAGTTCAAATCGATGTCCTTGAAGATGCTGTCGTGGACATCCGCCTCGTCGATCTGGATCTGCTCGATCGGATCCGGCTCCTGGCCGTCGGCGAGCTTCTCGGCGATCAGGCAGAGCCTGTCGAAGCGCACCGCGTGCAGGCTGATTCGTTCGATGCCGTAGTCCACCGCCCCCTGGCTGTGGATGACGAACGGCCAATCGCTCGCCTGCAGGAGGAGCAATTCGCGCGCGGCGCGGGTGAGCATCTCCTTCACCTTTTCATTCTTCTTCCAGGGCAAGCCGTGGAGAAGCTTGAGCAGTTGGCCTTCGGCACGGTATTCGATTTCCCAGTACCAGCGATTCTTCTCGTTGATCCAGACGCTGTGGTTGCCGTGCTCGCCCCAGCTTCCTTCGGGGAGCCTCATCACCTTGTCGGCGGGATGCTGGTAGAGTGCTTCCTCGGCCGTGAGCAGCCGAACTTCCGGATCGTTCGCGAGCGTGAGCACGACATCGCGAAGGAACTGCGGACCTTCGAACCACCAGTGGCCGAACAGTTCCGCATCGAAGCTCGCGACGACGCACCCCTTTCGGCCGGTGCGGTGGCGATATTCGCGCAGCGTGTCTTTCACGACATCGGCAAAGTGGCGCGCGTGTTCGAACACGCGACCCTTGATGTCGTCGGGGTAGTACGGGTCTTTGTCGGAGAGCGCCGTCTTGGTGCTCGTGACCTTGTGATAGCGCAGCCCCTTCTCGCCGTACTTGCGGTGAAACTCGAGATAGCTGCCGTGGCCCGGATAGCCGATCGATCCGCTCCAGACCTGTTCGGAGACTTTCGGGTGCCGCGCGAAGGCAAAGACTTCAGGCGCCTTGTGTTCGCTGACGACGCCGACCGGCTCCATCGGCTCGCGCCAGCCCTTGGACTTGTCCCAGTAGAGCTGCTGATCGCCGGCGACCTTGTAGGTCTGGTGATCGAACGTGCCCATCACCGTGCCGCCGGTGACGAGGTGCGTCTCGACGAAGAAGTGCGTCACGCCCGCCTCGGCCATGAACTTCTCGATCCCCGGGCGATCGCGGGCGTTGTCGTAGAGCACGCTGGGCATCCAGTGTTCCCAGTGCGGGCGATAGGCGCACTCCGGCAGCCACATGCCGCGCGGCTTCATGCCCAGGTGCTTTTCGCTGGTGGCGACGCCGCACTTCATCGAGGCGCGGAGCATCTCGTCATTGAGTGCGAGCGGCATGTAGTAATGCGTGGCGTTGCTGGTGAGGATCTGGATCTGGCCTTCGCGGAAGCGCGCGCCGAACTCGGCGGGAATGTCGCGTTTGATCTTTTCGAAGTGCGCAAGCCGATCGCCGAACCATTTCTCCCACACGTCCGCGAGGTATTTGAAGTGGAGCTGTCCGTTAACGCGGAACTCTTCGGAATCCTTGCGCGCGCGTTCGATGCGGTCGTTGAGATAGTCGACGAACCCCTCCTTGAACCGCGGGTGCGCGAGCTGCTCCAGAAGCACCGGAGTGAGCCCGATCGTCAGGCCGGCGCGCTGCTTGTGGAGCGCGACGGCGCCGATCATGTCCAGGATCGGCAGGTACGTTTCGCACGCCGCCTCGTACAGCCAGTTTTCGCCGTGCGGGTAAACGCCATGGTGGAGCACGTAGGGTAAATGTCCGTGCAGAACGATCGACAGGCTTCCGAGTTGCTCACTCATCGTGATTCAAGTGTAGCGGACATCGCGTGCGAAGCGCATCCGGTGGACATTCTTGTCAGGCAGGCCCTCATCACAGCCGACGGATTTTCGAAATTTACGGTCGCGCCTGGACCTGGGCCGGCGTGGGATCGACGCCAATTGCTGCGGGCCCGGCACGGATCGCCAGCACGTCGAGCGTGACGCAATCGGTCGCCGCAAGTGCCGGCCCGGTTCGCGCGGAGACTTCGCCTTCTCCGCCGGCCGGGTTGGTCGCCGCGGAACTCGAACCGGCCTGCTGCACCATGTCGATGCGGTCCATTCCGCGTACCACGCCGATCACCTGGATTCCATCCGGCGGAAGCGTCTCCTGACCGGTTTCAACAAGGATGTTTTTCACGTGCTGTTTCACAACGGGATCGAACACGCAGACCACCGGCCTGCCGGCGACGAGCAGCACGAGGTCGGCATCGAGCGGGCGATATCGATTCGGGGCGATCACGACGGCATCGCGAATGTGCACGATCTCGCCGCGCGCGGCACGCATGGGATCATCGCCCACGGCCGGGTAGCGCCCGGCGATGTTCGGCCAGACGGCGTCGGCCAGTTCCGTCAAACGCTGCCGCTGGGAGCCAACCGAGCTGCCGTCGCTGTTGTGGTCGCGGTCGAACCTCTCCACCAGCGAGCGGGCGCGGGCCTGCAGTTCCTCGAGTCGCGGCGAGCCCGAAAGGGCCCCGGGCAAATCGGTCTGCACCATCGCCCAGACCCTGTCGCGCCCGGCCTGGTCCAGTGGATCAGCGGACGCCTGCTTCAACACCGCGTCTGCCGCGTCCGCGAGCTTTGCCGCCGCTTCGGCACGCGCCTTCCGGGCATTCTGCAGGTCGGCGACGACATTTTCATGGGTCCGGTTCTTCATGTAATCGGGATGCGTCTGGATTTCGGTGACGTAGCGATCCAGCGCCTGCACGGCGGCGTAGGTGTGCGGCAGGCCGAACCCGGCGATCGACGGATCTTTCACGAGTTCCGGGAAGGAGGCCGGCTTGTCCTCGGCCGGATCCGCCTGCACCTGGCGGGCGATTTCGGCCCAGCGCTGCGACATCATCTGAAAGAACGCCGCGCCGTCGGCGGTCTGCTGGCTGCTGGCGGCTTTGTACTCGCCCATCCACTGATCAAACTCCCGTGCAATGGCCTTCTGCACGCCGGTATCGCCGGAATAGGCCTCGACGATGGGCGCGAGGTCGTCGAGCACGCGTTTCATCTCGTCCAGCGCCGCGGACTTTTCATCCGACCTGCCGGCATGCTCGGCTCTGGTGAGTCGCTGACGGATCGGCTGGAGTTGCGTCCGGGCGCGATTCATCGCGGCAACCGCGTCCGCGTCGCGCTTGGCGGTTTGCGCCCACGTCGGAGAAACCAAGGTGAGCGTCGTAATGCCGATCGGCGCGACCGACGAAAGGCCAAGCGTGATGGCGAGCCATGAGGCGTTTCGCATGTGTCATCCTTTTCCGAAGCGGAGGTATGACCCAAGCGTACGGACTGGCATCCAAAACTTGAGGGATGGCGGCCTGATCCGGGGATGGGAGATCGACCGATGCGATCCACGCCGGCCGGTTATCTGTGCCTGCTGCGGAGTCCCTCCACTTTTTCGACGTATTTCTCAATATCAAACTTCCGCTCGAGCCCTCCGGCGTTCATGTAGCGGATCGTGCCGAAGACCTTTCGCCGCGTCCACGGGCGATCGTGCAGGCCGTAGATCCACGCGATGTTCGCCCACGAATTGGCATCGCGGCCGTCGAGTTCGTACTTGTTGTTGAGAAAGACAGTTTGCTCGTACGCGGTTTTCGGCGACGTCGTCCACTCGAGAATCTTCTTGCCCCAGTACATCCGCATGTAGTTCTGCATGAACCCGGTGACGACCATCTCCATCTGGGCCGCATTCCAATACGGATCATCCGTCTTCGCGGCTTCGAGCTGCTCGAGCGTGTAGGTCTTTTCGCGCGGGTCATCCGCATGGTCGGCGAGCGTTTTCTTCGCCCAGTCGGGAAGGCAATCGAAGTGGTCGTAGTGCGGATGGAAGTTCACGAAGTTCATCGATAGCTCGCGACGAACGATCAGCTCTTCCAGAAAACTGTCGCGATCCTCCCTCGGCCCCTTCTTCGCATCGCGCACGCGCAGTGCCAGATCGATCGGCGAAACCTGGCCGAAGTGCAGGTACATCGACATGTGCGATGAATGGTCCGCCACCGGTTCATTCCGCCCTTCGGCATAGCCGGCGAGCTGATGGTCGACGAACGCATCGATCCGCCGCTGCGCCTCGACCTCGCCGCCGCGGTAGGTCGGCGAGGCGTGGACGCTGCGGTCGACCTTCAGCTTCTTGAGTGCGGTTTCAGGGTCTGAGACGTCGATGTCGCCTTCGACCCCCAGCCGCAACGATAACTGTTTCGGCGCGGTCGCGCGAAGCGGCTTGAGATACGTGTCCCAATGCTTGTGAATCTTCGGCCGAATGGTGCGCGCGGCGAACTCGTGCTTGTCGCTGGCGACTTCGACGGGAACGACCACATCCGCTTCGATCTCGACGACGCGGACCTTCGCGCCGTCCGCCACCTTGTCGCGCCAGGCTTTCTGGTGACGCAGGTAGCCGCGGTCGCAGACGATGAGGCAGGCGTCTTTGCCGTAATGGAGCGCGGCCTCGAAAGGCTGGCCGTGCTTGACGACGAACTTCATGCCGCGCCCGCGGAGAGCGACTTCGACATCGCGAAGGCCTTCGAGGAGAAACGCGTAGTGCCGCGCGTTGGCCTCGGGGTAGTCGTCCATGAGCCCGAAACAGACGAGCACCGGCTTGCCGAGTTGATTCCCCTTCGCGATGGCCGCTTCTAGCGCGTGGTTGCAGCGCGTCCGCTGGCTCGCCTGCATCCAGTAGAGGACGTACTGCTTTGACTCGTCGACGGGAGGCTCATTGAGAATCTGGATTCGGGTTTCGTCGATCATGGGATTCGAATGGAACCACAGATGAACGCGGATGGACACCGATGCACGCCAGTTTTGAAACGACCACGTTGTCTCCCAGATCCTGTCACCCAGCGGAGGCTTGCCGACGACGGGTCTACTCAAAGCTGCAAGTCGCCTCGGCGCCGTAGGACGAACTGACGGTCGCCAGTAGATCCCTCGTCGGTAAACCTCCTCGGGATGACATCACTCCGGTCGATTGAAAGTGGACAACGTGTTCCTGATATGTGTTAATCCGTTTTAATCTGTGGTTCCCGTCTTCCGGCGCGTAAGATGCACGCGTGCAGAACGATTCCACCGCACAAGTTCGCGAAGCGACCGACATCGTCCAGTTGATCGCCAAAACCGTCGCGCTCAAGAAGCGCGGGCGCGACTACGTCGGCCTGTGCCCGTTTCACCAGGAAAAATCGCCCTCGTTCGCGGTCAATCCCGAAAAGCAGCTCTTTTACTGCTACGGCTGCAAGGCCGGCGGGACGGTGTTCGATTTCGTCATGAAGCGCGACCGCATCGAGTTCCTCGACGCGCTCAAGCTTTTAGCCGACGAAGCGCGGATCGAACTGCCGAAGTTCGGCGGCTCCAAGGAAAAGACGAGCGAAAAGCTCAGGCTCTTCGACGCACAATTGGCCGCCGGCAAGTTCTTTCGGCGGATCTTCCTGCTCGATTCCCGCGGCAAAACCGCACGCGACTACATGCGCGGCCGCGGCTTCACGGATGCGACGCTGGACGAGTTCAAGGTCGGCTTCGCCCCCGAAAGCTGGGATGCCCTCAAGGATTCTCCGGAGATGAAGGAGTTTCCGGCCGACTTGCTCCAGCAGGCCGGCCTTCTCAAGAAGCGCGAGCAAGGTGAAGGCCACTACGACACCTTCCGCGACCGCGTGATGTTCCCCATCCGCGACGAGAGCGGTAAAACGATCGCGTTCGGCGGTCGGATCCTGCCCGGCTCGGATAACCCGGCCAAGTATCTCAATTCGCCGGAAACGCCGCTCTTTTCCAAGAGCCGGACCGCCTACGGGCTCGACCTGGCCCGCCAGCGGATCGTCGAGACGCGGACGGCCGTTATCGTCGAAGGGTACACCGACGTCCTGATGGCCCACCAGTACGACGTGCGCAATGTCGTCTCGGTGCTCGGCACCGCGCTGACCGAGCAGCACGTGAACCTGCTCAAGCGGTTCGCCGACAAGATCGTCCTCCTTTTCGATGCCGACACGGCTGGAGAAGGCGCGGCCGATCGGTCGTTGGAACTGTTCCTGACCCAGCCGATCGAGATCGCCATCGCCACGCTGCCGGAGGGCAAAGATCCGGACGAAGTGCTGATGGAGGTCGGGAAGCCGGGATTTGAGGCGATCCTCCAGCGGGCGACCCCGGCGCTCGAATACCTGTGGGATCGCCTGTATCGACAGTACGCAACAGGCGGAAATGACCTGACCGGACAGGCGAAAACGATCGACGAGTTCCTCACCCGTCTGTCGTCGGTCAATCTGGAAACGGTCGACAGCATGCGTCTGAACGCGGCCATGGTGCGAGCGAGCAAGCTGACGCAAATTCCGGTGGAGGAACTACTTCGGCGCGTACGGACGAACGTCCGTTCGGCCCGGAAGTTCACGCCCAAGACCTCCGGCGGCTTCAAAGACGCCCATCGTCCGGTCCAAAGCGCCCGCGACCGATCGGAGCGCCAGCTTATCGGCGCAATTTTGAATGAACCGCATCACTGGAATGACGTACAGAAATCAGTAAAATTTGAGGACTTCGCTAACGCGGCGTTACGGCGGTTGGCGGAGGTGATGTGGGATGTCTATCGGAATGAAGGGGCCATCCCATTGAATGAGTTCCTGGATCTGCTGGAGAGCGACCTCAAACCCCAAGCCGTGGAATCGGCACTCGAGGCAGAATCAAAAGGTGATCTTTCACTTCTGATCATCCAGAGCCTCAACGACCTGAGAGCGGAAAACCAGCGTGAAAAGGATCGAAGTGCACTATCGAAGTTCAACCCGACCGCAAGCGGGCAACCGTTGACGGAGGAGGAAGAACTCGAGGCACTTCGCCGCGTGATGGAACACGCGAAACGGCCCGACCTGAAGCGTTCCTGATATGCCGACCAGCGCTCCTGCCTTCTTGAATGAAGCGGCGATGCCAATGTCGGTGAAATCGGCGAGAACGTGTCCTGTCGGCCGGCGCTTCGACGCATTGGGATTGGGAACCTCGCGCACGATTACCTGGAAGGGAAATCGTCCGAATTCCAGTCGAATGCATTCGAGCGTGCCTAGGATTTCGTTCGCCGGTTACGCGATGAGCTTCCGCGCCGTCTTGATATTGACGAGCGGACTCATTCAATCGCGAATCGCCGAGCGTGAACCAAAATGGCGAAGCCACGCGATGGACGCGCCGTATTTAAAGGTAAAAAAGGGACTGACTCCTGCTGCCAAAGGCCAGCTCCGGTTGCCGCCGAAACATGAACTTCAATCGCGATATACGTCCACGTGACGATTTCGCAGCGACCAGTCATCGGCTTTTCCGGATGCACACCCGAGGCGCCAAGTCACCCCGACAGGAATGCGAAACCGAAAGTCCCCTCTGGGACCGATTCGGCCGCGATTTCGACGAGATTGTCGGACGTTCGCCCTATTTTGGCGATTCCAACACAATCTTCCGAGTTCGCCGGCAGGGTCCGTTTCCTGTGCTATTGTTCGAATCGAGACCTGTCTCTTTGAAGGCAGAAAAGTGGGATCTACATGACAATGAAGGATATCGCCGCTCCAGTACCCTCCAACCCGACCAGCCAGTCGTCGCCGCTGATCGGCTCCGGCTCGCCGGAAGAGGTCATCCGTCGCGTCAACGCGCTGCTGGAGGACGGCACGCGCCGCGGCTACCTGACCTACGAAGAACTCAACACCCGCCTGCCGGATGAAGTCGTTTCGCCGGACCGGCTCGATTCGCTGCTCATGACCATCGACGAGATGGGCATCAAGCTCATCGACGAGAACGATGTCGATGAGTTCAAGAAGCGCGGCGAAGTCGACCGCATCGAAGTCAAACCGGTCGCCAAGATCGCCAAGGCCGTCGCCGTGGCCGCGGTCGCCAAGCCCGTGAAGGGCAAGCCCGCCGCCGCGCCGGTCATCGGTGCCGACGGCCAGCCCATCGTCAAGACCACCGACGAAGACGGCTTCGACCCCAACGCCGTCGAAGAAGAAGTGGACGATGATGAAGATCTCAGCGATCTCCAGAAGGAACTCGCCGAGGCCGGCAACAAGCGCATCGACGACCCGGTCCGCATGTACCTGACGCAGATGGGCGAAATCCCCCTGCTGACCCGCGAACAGGAAATCTATCTCGCCAAGAAGATCGAAATCACCCGCAAGATCTATCGGACCCGCGTGCTCGAATCCGACTACACGATCAACGAAGCGGTCAAGATCCTGCGCCAGGTCGAGACCGGCGATCTGCCCTTCGACCGCACGATGAAAATCAGCACCGCCGAGGACCAGGCCGACAAGGGCACGATCGGCCTGCGCATCCCGTTCAGCCTCGCGACGATCACCGCCCAGATCGACCGCAATCGGTCCGACTGGGATGCCTACCGCACCGCCAAGAACAAGAAGGACCAGGCCACCGTCCTGCTCCGCCTGCGTCGCCGTCGCCGCCGTTGCTGCAAGCTCCTCGAGGAACTCTCGCTGCGCACCAGCCGCATCACGCCCCTCTCCAAGCGCCTGCAGTCGATCTCGAACAAGATGAGCGAACTGGTCCACCGGATCGATGAGCTGAAGAAGCTCAAGAACCCCGGCGAAGACCTCGAAGTCTGCGAGCAGGAACTCTCGGGCCTGGAAGACCTTGTCTTCGAAGACTCGGAGAACCTCCGCAAGCGCGTCAGCCAGACCCGCAAGATCTTCAACAAGTACGAAGACGCGAAGCGCAAGCTCAGCGGCGGCAACCTTCGACTCGTCGTCTCGATCGCCAAGAAGTATCGCAACCGCGGCCTGTCGTTCCTCGACATCATCCAGGAAGGCAACACCGGCCTGATGCGCGCCGTCGACAAATACGAATACCGCCGCGGCTTCAAGTTCAGCACCTACGCGACGTGGTGGATTCGCCAGGCGATCACCCGCGCCATTGCCGACCATGCCCGAACGATCCGCATCCCGGTCCACATGATCGAGACGATGTCCAAGCTGCGCAACATCAGCAAGGGCCTCATGCAGGAACTCGGCCGCGAGCCGACGATCGAAGAGATCGCCAAGCGCGCCAAGATGCCGGTGAGCGAAACCCGCCGCGTGCTGAAGATCAGCCGTCATCCGATCTCGCTCGACCGTCCGGTGGGCGAATCCGAAGACAGCTACTTCGGCGACTTCATCGAAGATGAACGTGCCGAGAACCCGGTCGAGTCCGCGACGCAGGAAATGCTCAAGGACAAGATCGAACAGGTGCTCAAGACGCTGACGTACCGCGAGCGCGAAATCATCAAGCTCCGCTACGGCATCGGCGACGGCTACACCTACACGCTCGAAGAAGTGGGCCGCATCTTCAAAGTGACGCGCGAACGCGTGCGTCAGGTCGAAGCCAAGGCGATCCGCAAGCTGCAGCACCCGGTCCGAGCCCGCAAACTCGAAGGCTTCCTGCCCGGCAGCGCCGTCGCTCGGTAACCAGCCTCATCAACATCAGTCCGGCATGAAGGGTGATCGAATGCGATCACCCTTCTTCGTTTCAGGAGCATGGTCCGGATCGAAAGCTGTGACAACGATCGTCGATCGCATCGCCTGCAACACTGCGATCGATTTTGGTTACACTCTCCGGCCGGAGGACTCATGATCGTCGCACTGATGATCGCACTGCTCATGCAAGCACCCACCACGCAGCCGATTCACAATCCGGTCTTCGTTGCCGCCGACCCGCATGCCATGGTGTTCGGCGAGAGGATCTGGATTTATCCGACCTATTCCAAGCGAGGCGAACACGCGTTTTACGCATTCGATTCGCTCGCGACCGATCTGCAGCACTGGACCCCTCACGGTCCGGTCCTGAACTTCGACGACGTAAAATGGATCAAGGACGATGGCGCCCAGAACCATTTTCCGTGGGCACCCTGCATCATCCACAAGAACGGCAAGTTCTACTTCTACTATTCCGTCGGCCCGCAGAACCCGACGCCATCCCGCATCGGCGTCGCGGTCGGCGATAATCCGGCCGGGCCGTTCGTCGATTCGGGAAAGCCGCTTCTTTCCGGCAAAGCCGACGTCTTCGAAGCGATCGACCCGATGGTCTTCACCGACCCGAAAGACGGCAAAAGCTACCTTTACGCCGGCGGCAGCAACGGGTCGCGTCTGAAGATCTTCGAACTCAACGCCGACATGATCAGCTTCGCCCGCGAAGTGCCGGTGGAGAATCCGCCGAACTTCACCGAAGGCGTTTTCATGCACGAGCGCAAGGGCGTCTACTACCTCACGTACAGTCACGGCTGGTGGCAAGGCGACACCTACAGCGTTCACTACGCGACCGGGCCGTCGCCGATCGGGCCGTTCACCTATCGCGGCGCGATCCTGGTCGGCAACGAGCATCACAAGGGGCCCGGCCATCACTCGATCATCCACGATGCGAAGACCGACACGTGGCGAATCGTCTACCACCGCTGGAACAACGAGACCGGCACGCCGCCCTACAAGGGACATCGCTCGGTGGCGATCGAGACGTTCACGTACGATGACAAAGGGCTGATCAATCCGATCGAGATGACCGACTGATTTGGCGAGGAGCGAATTCGATGCGAGGGACAGCTCTCAAGCTCACTGCATGTCTGTATGCACTTTCCGCTGTTCAATCGACGCTCGCGACACCGCAGGAGTATTTCGCAATTCACGTCGTAGACGAGGTGAGCGGCCGGGGCGTACCGCTCGTCGAGTTCCAGTCCATGTTCCGGCAGCGCTACTACACCGACAGCGACGGCTACATCGCGTTTCTCGAGCCGGGATTGATGGACGGCAAAGAAGTGTGGTTCGACATCCGCAGTTACGGATACGAAAGCCCGAAGGCTCCGCTGGATGGCAAGGGCATGTCTTTGAAACCCAAGGCGGGCGGCGCGATCGAGATTCGCCTGAAGCGTTCGCAGATCGCCGAGCGTCTCTATCGCCTCACCGGTTACGGCATTTATCGCGACAGCGTCTTGCTCGGCAAGCGAAAACCCGGGCCGGATACGCTTCTCAACGCGCTCGTCACCGGACAAGACACCGTCCAGACCGCCCTCTATCGCGGCAAATACCTTTGGCTTTGGCAGGACACGGATCGCGTCGGCTTTTTCCTGGGCTGCTTCAGCATGACCGGCGCGACCGCGCCGCTCCCTTCGAAGATCGATCCCGACAAAGGGATCGACTTTACCTATTTCGTCGACAAGCCCGGCGAGTTCGCGAAGGCGATGGCCAAGGTCGATCGAACCGGTTCCAACCCGATCTGGGTGGACGGGCTCTGCGTCGTGCAGGACAAATCGGGAAGCGAAAAACTCATCGGCCGATATGTTGCCGTCGATTCGAAGATGAAGCCGCTCGAGACTGGCCTGCTACTTTGGAACGATGAGAAGAACCTGATGCAGTCGCTCGTGAAGTTCGACGGCAACGGCGAAGGCGTCGCCGCGCCTTACGGCAGACCGTTTCGCGTGAAAGACGGCGATGGCGAGTACCTCTGTTTCCCGCCGAACGATGGGTGCGGGTTGCGTGTCCGGGCCAACTACGAGAGCGTCATCGATGCGAAGGCATACGAGGCGTTTACCTGTCTCGATGAATCCGGCAAAGTCCGTCGAAGGCCCGACGGCAGCGTCGACTGGCGCTGGCAGACGGGCGCGAAACAGCTCAAGCGAGCCGATCTGGACAACCTGATCTCCGACAAACTGCTCACGGACGGTGAATGCCCAGTCGCCATGCGCGACCTCGACACGGGCAAACCCGTCGAGGTCGCGAACGGTTCGATCGCGTGGAATCCGTTTCTCAAGCGATGGCTCTACGTATTTCACCAGAAGTGGGGCGATAGCCTCCTCGGCGAGATCTGGGTCGCCAGCGCCAACTCACCGGACGGGCCGTGGCGCGATGCGCGCAAGGTGGCGACGCACGCGATGCCGGATGCGAACTACGACTGCTACAACGTGATCCAGCATGACGAGCTGGCGCGAGGCAAGTACATCTACTTCAGCGGGACGTTTGTGAACACGTTCTCCGGCACCAAGTCGCCGACGCCTTACTACAACTACAACAACCTGATGTACCGGGTGGACCTGTCCGACCCGCGACTGGCGCTGCCCGAGCCGCCGGCGGGGTTCACGAGCGTCACGCCAGCCGAGTAACCGCCCTCGCGGTTACCGTCCCGTCGGTACCCGGCGGCGCGATCGAACTGCCGGCCATCATTCGGGATTGGGCCCGGTCGATTCACCGGATTTGGCATCGCCGGCGGGACCTTGTTCCGGCGGAGTGGATTCGGTTGCCGGCATTTCCGTGCTCGGCTCTTCGGGTTCCACGCGCGCCATCGCGACGAGCTTGTCGCCTTCATCGATGCGGATCAGCCTCACGCCCTTGGTGTTTCGACCGATCGCATTCACATCGGATGCCCGTGTGCGAATGAGGATGCCGTTCTGCGTGATCATCATGAGCTCGTCACTTTCGCTGACGAGTTTGACGCCGACGACGTCGCCGTTGCGGCCTTCGGTGTCGATGTCGGCGACGCCGCGCGTTCCGCGACCTTTCACCGGGTACTCACTCAGCGGCGAGCGCTTGCCATGCCCGGTAACGCATGCCGTCATCAGGAAGCCGCTGTTCTCGCCGCTGGGGATGACCAGCATGGCCACGACGGCATCGCCCTCGCGCTTGAAGCGGGCGCCGGTGACGCCGCCGGCGGTTCGGCCCATGGCGCGGACTTCGCCTTCCTCGAATCGGATGGCCAGCCCGCTCTTGGTCGCCAGCAGCACGTGGTCCTTTCCGCTGGAGAGCGCGACGTCGATGAGCGTATCGCCGTCGTCCATCCCGATCGCGATGATGCCGCGCCGGTTGATGTTCGCGTACGCGCTCAGCGCGGTCTTCTTCACCGTGCCTTTCTCGGTGGCGAACATGAGGAAGCTTTCTTCCTTGTTGAAGTCCTTGATCGCCAGCACCTGCGCGATCTTCTCGCCCGGCTGGAACTCCAGCAGGTTGGCGACGCTTCGGCCGAGGCTGGTCCGGGCCCCTTCGGGCACGTCGAACACGCGCTCCGCGAACACGCGCCCTTTGTTGGTGAAGAAGAGCAGATGATCGTGCGTGTTGGCGACGAACAGGTGCTCGACGAAATCCTCTTCGCGCGTCTCGCCGCCCTTGATGCCGCGGCCGCCGCGGCCCTGGCTCTTGTACGTATCCGTCGGCAGGCGCTTGATGTACCCCTTGTGCGTCAGCGTGACGACTACATCGTGCGGCGTAATGAGCGACTCGTAGTTGTAGTCGCTGGCTTCGCCTTCGATCGTCGTCCGGCGGTCGTCGCCGAACTTCTCTTTCATCTCGATCGTGTCTTCGCGGATGATGTCGAGCACGAGCTGCGGATCGGCGAGGATCGCCTCATACCCTTCGATCTGCTCGACAATGCTCTTGTATTCCTCCGCCAGCTTGTCGATTTCCAGACCGACGAGCTGGATGAGCCGCAGCGCCGCGATCGCCTCGGCCTGCGCCTGGGACATCGTGATGCCCCGATCCGCGATTCCGGGACGCGAGAGCAGGCGTGCCGGGATCTTCGGCGCCAGCGGATGATCGGGCGCGATGCGGTACGCCTTGGCGCGGAGCTTGTCCATCGCCTCTTCGCGCGTGCGGCTGGATCGGATCAGGCGGACGACTTCGTCGATGTCACACACCGCGAGGATCTGGCCCTCGAGGATGTGGGCGCGCTGCAGCGCCTTGCGCAGCAGGAACTTGGTCCGCCGGGTGATGACTTCCTTGCGGTGCTCGATGAAGTGATAGATGAGCTCCTTGAGGCCCATCGTGCGCGGCTGACGGTTCACCAGTGCGATGTTGATGATCGAGACGGTGATCTGTGCCTGGCTGAACTGATACAGCTGCCGCTTGACGATTTCGGGATCGGCATCGCGCTTCAGGTCGATCACGATGCGGACCTTGTGCATGCGGCCGGATTCGTCATTCACGCCGGACACGTCCGGCATGTTGCCGTCTTTGTGCGCCTTCACGACGTCTTCGACGATGTTTTTGCGGATCACGCCGTAGGGAATCTCGGTGATCACCAGCTTGTTGCGCCCGCGCTCTTCCTCGATCTCGACTTTCGCCTGCAGTTGCATGCGGCCGCGGCCGGTCTTGTACCCTTCGATGATGCCGTCGATGCCGCGGATGATGCCGCCGGTCGGGAAGTCCGGGCCGGGCACGATCTTGATCAGTTCGGCCAGCTCGATATCCGGGTTGTTGATCGTGGCGACGATCGCGTCGCAGATTTCCCGGCAGTTGTGCGGCACGAGGTTACACGCCATGCCGACGGCGATGCCCGTCGAGCCGTTCACCAGCAGATTGGGGAACTTGCCCGGCAGAACGGTCGGCTCGTCCTTTCCCGGCCGCTCGTCGTAGTTCGGGACGAAGTTGACCGTGTCGTAATCCAGGTCGGCCATCATCTCGACGGTGACGGCGGTCATGCGGGCTTCGGTGTATCGCATGGCGGCCGGCGGGTCGCCATCGCTGGAACCGAAGTTGCCCTGCTTGTCGATGAGCATGTAGCGCGTGTTCCACTCCTGGCCCATGCGGACGAGGGTGGGGTAGATCACCGCTTCGCCGTGGGGGTGGAAATCGCCTGAGGTGTCGCCGCAGATCTTGGCGCACTTGATGTGTTTTCGGCCCGGCATGAGGTTCAGATTGTTCATCGCCAGCAGGATGCGTCGCTGGGAGGGTTTGAACCCATCCCGCACGTCCGGCAGGGCACGATCCATGATCGTGCTCATCGCGTAGGTGAGGTACGAATCCTGCAGTTCGCGCTCGATATTCAGGTCGCGAATCTTGTCGTTTTCTGCGGGCGAAGAGCTTCCGGCGGCCGGCGGCGGCGTGGTTTCAGACATCCGGAAATTGTAACAAAAATCACGTCGAAACGCGACCGTTCGGGAGACAGAAATGGTCCGCGACGGACGCGAAAAGGGTGCGAAAATCGAGGAGGTTTCGGATGAAACGCGACGACCCATATCCGTGCCAAAGTCCCCCGCGCTGCGTTCGTCGTCCACTTCCTCTCCGGTCCCCTCTCCCGCTCGCGGGAGAGGGTGAGGGTGAGGCTTCCCTCGCGCGGCACGTGATTAAACTCGGGCGATTGAGGTCCGACGCCACACCCCGCCGATGGCCCGCCTGATGCGCCTGCGATAGGATTGTGCGGCCCTCCTCGACCGCTGCCCTGAATGCGGCTCGACGCGTGCGCCACCACGCAGCACAATGCCCGCATGAACCTCGCCTCGGCCGATTCGATCTGGACGATCGTCCTGCTCGCGGCGGCGACGCTTCTGGCGCTGATCCTCTCGTTCCGTTTCTCGCGGCGCGTCGGCGGGACCGTCGGCGAGTTCTGCCGGGCGTGCGGCTATGACGTCGCAAAGCGGCCGACAGACAGCACGCGCTGCAGCGAGTGCGGCGCTGACCTCGCTCAGCCGCACGCCATCGTCCACGGCGACTCGCGCCGCAACTGGGGCGTTCTCATTGCCGGGCTTGCGGCCTCGGTCATCCTCCTGGGCTTCACGTTCGAAGCCGGCCGAAGTCTGAACTGGCAGCGATGGTTCGTTGTCACCGCGCCGGACTGGTACATCATCCGGCAGGCGAAGCACTCGGACTCGCCGGGGCGATTCCTCTCGGAGTGGTGCCGCCGCGACGTGCGCAAAACCGAGTTGATCGACCAACTGATCGTGAATCCTCGGACCAACACCGCTCTGATCAATAAGACGATCGGCTCGTTTTCCGAAGCGCAACTCAAACGGTTCCTTGAGTTGTGTGCGAAAGAGAGTTCCGTTTCGCTGACGCCCCGCGCCCGCGAGCAGGAGACGATCAACCTCGGCGTCTATGCGGTGCCGGGCGTGAACGGGATGCAGCTCGAGCCGATCGAAATCCGAGTGAACGACCGGCCGGCCGCGACGCTGACGCCGGATCAACGTCACGCACAATACATCACGCAGTCGCCTGCGGTGGGATTGCTTGGCGAGTCGGTGCAGCGTCCCGGGCGGTATCACGTCGAGTTTTCATTCGCCATCTCCTGCCGTTCGATCACATCATTGCGCATTCACCGGGAATGCGATCTGGAGATTCTCCCGCGCGATTTCGCCGAGGGCGAACGCGTCGACTTTACGCCGCTTCAGGCACAGAGGACGGCGGAGTGGCTCACGCCGACCTTGAGCCCGAACGGAAAGACGCTGCAACTGATCGTCTTTGCGCATCCCGATGAGGTGTCGTTCGTGATGGCCTTTCGGGTAGAAGTCGACACACGCAGCGGCCGGCGAATCCTCGGCTACCTCAATCGCGAAAACAGCACCGGCACCTGCCAACTCTTACCCGTCGACCTCCGAGACGACGGCACGATTGCCGTCACTTTTCAAGGCGACGCCCGCGCGCTCGACGTCAACGACAAGGACCAGCGCTACTGGCCGGGCCGGATCGTGTTCGATCCCGTCGGCGTCACGATGGGAGGATGGGCCGCGACGATTGATGAATCGCCGCACCACATCGAGATGCCGACGAGCAAGCCATCGGAGTGAGTTCGCCGGGCCCGAGACGCAAGAGGTCAGGCTTCCAGTTTCGTTGACGAGCGATCTCGACGGGCAAATCCGCGCGGATACGGCTTGTATCGCCACTCACACGACTGGTACACGGATGGGTTTCGTCGTGGTTCGGTCGTCCGGTTGCGTGGCCTC
This sequence comes from Phycisphaerae bacterium, assembly GCA_031411495.1. Taxonomy (GTDB): domain Bacteria; phylum Planctomycetota; class Phycisphaerae; order Tepidisphaerales; family Tepidisphaeraceae; genus JANOBD01. The sequence goes on from JANOBD010000175.1 coordinate 52,793, forward strand.
GCGACGCGCTCTTTGACATGTGCATATCAGAATCGAGTCGGGCCGCAGACCAGCTCCGCGTTTCCCAACGGTACCCACCGTTACCCATTTCGGAGCACTTTCGGGTGCCCAGCTTTTCTGCGCAGCGCGTCTTTCCTTGCCGCTCGATCGCGTTGTGGGATCGCACGGCCGGCAGCAGAATGGGGGCATGCGAATCCCGGGGGACGACTCGTTCGGGTTCATGGCGGGCGCGGCTGCAATTGCCCTCCTGTGTCTGGCGATCGCGGCGCGGGCGTTCTACCGCGGCAGGCGCGTGCTGGCGGCGCCGAGTTGCCGAAAGTGCGGCTACGACGTGTCGAGGCGGCCGACCGAGTCGACGCGCTGCAGCGAGTGCGGCGCCGACCTCACGGCACCCAAGGCGATCGCGACCCACAAGTACAGCGCCCGCTGGTGGGCAATCGCTCCGCTGATCTTGGCGATCGCTGTGTCGGTGGTGTTCGCAAATAGCGCGCGGCGGTTCCAATGGCGAAGCTGGTACGTCGCCAAGGCGCCAACGTTTCTGGTGATCCATCACGCGGTCGCGTCGCCGGGCATGGAAGCGGATGACATGCGGCTCGAGTGGGACCGTCGCGGCGAGCAGCGCACCCGGCTGATCGAGCACCTCCTCGACATCCAGTCTCCCAAGCATCCGTTTCCGTCTTCATCGGCGGCGACGCTGCTCGAACAGGCGCTGCTTTCGGGCGGGCTGAGCGAGTCGCAGAAACAAAGTTATTTCAACAATCTCCTCGGAGACGTTGTGCTGCGTATTCCCCAGTCCACGATCGCAGATCAGCCTATCCCCTTCGATGTCACGATTCCCAATGGCGACGGCTCGGGCGTGGTCGAGTACGAGTTTTCACAGAAGGTGGAGATCGACGGCGATGCCACCCTGAACACCCGGCCGCCGCTGCGAAACAAATCGATTCCAAATGGCTTTTCTGGCAAAGCGAGCGAGGCGGCGTGGCGCGACAAGATTCCCTATCGTGGAGAACACACGATGACGCTGCGCGTCGGCGTCCGTGTCGTGCGCCGGCAGGATGGCAGTTCGATTTCGCCGTGGATCGAGCGAACCGTTACGGTGCCGTTCGAGCTCGACTTCCCCCGCGCGACGACGACGCCCGCGTTGAGAGTACGATCTTGAACGGCCAAACACTGACGGCCTACTTGATCAGCCCCTTGTCGGTCGCGGCGGCGATCATGGCTTTGGCGGTCGGGTCGCCGGCATTGGCGGCCTGTCTCACCCAGCCGATGCCCTTCTCGAAGTCGCGGATCACGCCGATGCCGTCGATGTATTTCTTGCCGATCATCATCATGCCCATCGGCTCGCCGTTGTCGGCGGCGATCTGGCAGAGGCGCATCGATTCGTCGAGATCCTTATCGACGCCGCGTCCGTTCTCGTAGCACCACGCGAGGTTGGCGGTGGAGAGCATGTTGCCTTTGTCGTGGCCCATTCGGTAGTACTTTGCCGCTTCGGCATCGCTCTGGTCGACGCCGCTGCCCTTGAGGTAGAGGACGCCCATGTCGTTGCAGCAGTTGCTGTCGCCGAGCTCGATGCCGCGGAGCAGCCACTGCCGGGCGCTGATGAAGTCCTTGACCTGTTCGTAGTGCGAGCCGGCGATGCCGCAGACCTCGGGGCGCTTGAGTTCGATCGCCTTCTCGGCCCACTTCACGCCTTCGGCTTCGTTGGTCTGGTCCTTGCCAAGAAATCCGAAGTAGAGCTTGGTGAGATAGATCGTGGCCTGAACGTTGCCGTTGTTGGCGGCGTCGGTCCAGAGTTCGATGGCGCGATCGGGGTCTTTCTCGGTGGTGTCGCCGGTGAGGTAGTGGGTGCCGAGATCGAGCATGGCGTCGGCGTTACCGAGGGAGATCGATTTGCTGTAGCAATCGACGGCATCGCCCCAGTTCTTTTCAACGCTGATGCCGAAGGCGTGCATATTCGCGAGCATCAGCCAGCCGTCGCTGTTGCCGCGATCGGCGGCTTCGGTGGCGAGTTTGAAAGCCTGGTCGGGATCGCGCGGGACGGGCCCGCCATTGAGCAGGTAGCGGGCGAGAGTGACGCGGGTCTGGCCGTCTTCGTCCCACGTAAGGCCGCGTTCGAGGTACTTCAGGCCCAGCGGCGTATCGCGCGGAATGCTCGTTCCGTCGATCAGCATCGAACCGATCTGGCGCATGCAGTCGTTTCCGCCACCCTTCATGCCCTCGCGGAGGAATGGGATGCCCTCGACAATGCTGGGCGAGCGTCCGATGCCCAGTCGACAGAGTTCGAACATGGCGAAGTTTCCATCGGCTTCGCCGAGTCCGACCGCCTGTTTGGCCCACAGTTCGGCGTCCTTGGCGGAGACTTCGACGCCTTGGCCGTAAACGTAGTTGCGGGCGAGGTAGTACATCGCGCGGGTGTCGCCGGCGTATGCGGCGGTGTAGTAGCCGATGTGGGCGAGCTTGGGATCGCGCGGGACGCCGCGGCCATCGGCGTAGTGATTCGCCACCTGCGTCATCGCCCGTGGCACGCCCAGCCCGGCGGCGGCGATGTAGAGCTGAAGCGCCTTGTCGTTGTTCGCCGGTTCGAAGTAGCCAAAGCGATAGGCGTCGGCCATGTCGCAGGTGCAGTACGGGTTCATCGCATCGACGCCGTACTGCAGGACAGCGCGGGCCTTCTCCTTGTCGATGGGGTGTCCTTTGGTGCCGAAGCGAAGCGCGAGCGCGACGGTGTCGTACGCGTCGGTGACGCCGCGCCGCGCCGCATCGATCGCGCGGTCGACGACCATCGCATCGTATTCTGGATCGGACGAGCGATAGCGCGAGGCATTCCGGTCTGCGAGCATCGACACGATGTACGGGTCGGTGCTCGACTCGAGCTTGCGCCAGATCCTCCCGGCCGATTCCTTCTCCTCGCGCCCGGTCAGCATGCCGTTTTCCATGAGGGTCGTGCCGGTGGCGATTCCTTCGGGATCTTCGGTGGTGAGCGCGGCGTTCGCCCATCGTCGCGCGGCGCCGACATCGCGCTTCGTGTAAGCGCCGTTGAGATAGATCCGCGTGAGCCGGATCATCGCCCCGACGTGGCCGCCCAGCGCGGCGCGCTCGAAGAAGCCGATCGCCAGCTTCGCATCCGGCGGCTGCGACCAGCCGGTGAGCTTGAGCTCGGCCAACTCGTAGAGCGCGCTGAGGTTGCCGGCCTCGGCGGATGAGGCCAGCATGTTGACGGCCTCCTCGGTGCGCAACGCGGCCCGCAGGACGCGCGTCTGGTCGAGCATGAGCTGTTCAGAGCCGATTTCGCTGCCCGCGTCGGCGGCGCGCTTCATCCACTTGACGGCTTCCTTCGAGTCCGGCGCGTGATCCATGTCGCCGTTGCGAAGGATGATGCCGTAGATCGCCATGCCGTCGGGATGGCCCGTCTCGGCGACCTTCTTGAGGAGCTCGATGCCGCGATCCCGATTCGCCTTTCCGCCGATGCCATAGAAGTTGCACATGCCCAGCAGGACCGTTCCGTTGGGGTCGTTCCTGCCAGCGGCAACGCGCCAGGCTGGCAGTTCATCGTCGAAACTCGAAGCGATGACGAACGTGAGCCGGTAACCCTTGCGGTAATGATCGACGACCTTTTTCAGCGTCGATTCGGAGACGGACCTGGAGCGCGCCTCCGACGGCAGCGCGCCCGTCGACTTTGAGGGAGGCGCGGTCTGGGCCATGGCGGCTGGCGAGAGCGATGTTCCGATCAACAGAAGTGCGACGGCCCCGAGTTTGCGCATAGTGGGTGTGAGTCTAGCAGAGTCGGCGCGGCCGCGCGGCATCCGGAAGGAGTTTCCACCGGCCGTCTCGCCGATCACCGGCGCATGAAACCGATGACGAAGCCGACGGTCCCGCTAAGGCTGGCGCCGATGAACTTGATGATCACGTCTTTCGCGCCGGTGAGCTGGTCGCTCACCCAGCCCGTGGAGGCGGTGAGATTTTCGCGGAAGTGGCTGAAGTCGATCCAGCCGAAGTATGCGGCCACGCCGCCGAGGGCGACCGCGATCGCTGCGAGGCTTGCCATCGTCTTGATGAATTGCCGGAACGCGTACCCGAGGATGAACGCGACGAAGAAGCCGAAGCCGATCTTCGCCAGGTGCGGCGCGGTCTTTTCGTAGAACCAGTGTCCGGCGGATTTCATCTGGGTTGTGGCCTGGTCGAGCCGGGCCTGCTGGTCGGGCGTGAGCGAAGCGCCGGGTGCAAGGCTGGAGCGAATGGATTCGACGGTCGCCTGGGCTTTCACCCTCTCCTCCGACTGCCCGCGAACCACCCCGACGAGCGTTCCGAAGGTGCCGACCATCGCGGCGAGGAAGGAGAGCATGAGGAGGAGTTTCTTCCAGCCTGAAAGCGTCGCGTAATGCTGCTTCACATTGCCTGCCGCCCGCCGCGAAAGGCTGGGCGTCAGGTTGACCGGCTCGGCGACGGGGATGCTGGCAGGTCCGGAAGGCTGACTCATAGCCAGATCGTAAGCGGGCCGGTGACGGATGACGAAAAGCGAACTGTGCAGGCGACGGGGGCTGGGAGTTCGGTTCCCATGGAAGAACGCAAACCGCTTCTTCATAGTTAGTTACATTCGCCACTTGACACGCGCTCGATCCTCCCGAGAATTCACCGCCGATGTGACCGCCAAAGTTCAGGACGTGGTCCTGAACGCGGGGAACCCAATGCGAGCCGGACGCTTCGATGACCTTCGAAGCGTGCGACTCGCCGCGAAGCGAGAAGGCGCTTCGCGCACGCCAAAGGCCGTGTCGGCCGTTGGCAGGGGCGCAGGAGGGTTTACGCCGTGTGGTACGGCCCGAACTCGCCGGGGCACTTTCAGGCCCTAGCCCGTCAGCTAACCTCGCAGGCATGTTCGCCGGCTCGAAAGCGGCGAAACTTATGAAGCGGCCAGAATCCCGGCCCGCTTGGAAGAAACTGAAAGGGCACCTCGCCAGGCTCTCCTGTGATCCGGCCAACGACCTCCCTGGGACGCGTTGTCCGTTCGCAACAAGATCGGCCGAATCGGTCCTCCGATTTGCCGTCGATCGACCCCTTCCGGGCCAAAGCGATGTGAAGTTTGAGTCGGCCAACGCCGCCGATCGCTCGCAGGACGACGATCGTCGGGCTCCGTTGACGCGAATGGCCGGATTGACCGACATCCCAATCGGTCGACCTGGCCTCTGCGTACCCGCCGAGTGTGAGCAAATCGCTTCATGGACACTTCTTCGATCGAAACCGAACGGGCAAAGCCGCGTGCGTTGTCGCTGCTGGCGTCCCATCGCCCGCGTAATGTCAGCTGGCCTCAGGCGGCCGCACTGCTCTTTGGCGACTGGGGTACCTCGCGCCTCTACGTGCTCGGCCTGGCGTTCTTCTTCGCCGGGCGAGCCAGCTTCTGGCTGATCTGCGCGATGAGCCTGCTGGTGATGTCGGTCGGCTGGGCATACACCCAGATCTGCCGGATCTATCCTGATGGCGGCGGTGTCTATGCGGCAGCGCGGCAGCGCTCGCAGATCCTCGCGGTCGTCGGCGCGCTCCTGCTTTTTGCCGACTACACGATCACCGCCTCGCTCAGCGCGCTCGACGCGTTTCACTACTTCGGCATGCACGCCGGACCCGAACTGCTGCATGCGAACTCTGCGGGCCTCTGGGCGATTATCGCAATTGCATTCATCGGCCTGTTCAACCTGCTCGGGCCGAAGCACACGTCCGGCTTCGCACTCATCGCCGCGGTCGGCATGATCGCCATTACGCTGGTTATCGTGTTTGGCGCGTTGCCGCAGCTCAGTGGCTCGCAGATCGCCCATTCGTTCGAGCCGCTCCGAGAATCGCCGAAGCAGATCTGGGTTCACTTCGTCTCGATCGTGCTCGCGCTCTCGGGGGTGGAGGCGATCGCAAATCTCACGGGCGTCATCAAGCAGCCGGTCACCAAGACCGCCAAGAAGGCGATCTGGATCGTGACGATCGAGGTCGCTGTCTTCAACATCCTGCTCGCGCTGGTGATGGTGGCCACCTCGACCCAGGTCGAAGGGATGCGGGAGCACAAGGAAGACATGCTCGCGTTCCTTTCCTCGCACTACATCGGCCAGTGGGCGGAGTGGTGCGTGCGCATCCTCGGCGGCCTGCTGCTGCTTAGCGCCGCCAACACCGCGATCGGCGGCATGATCGCCGTGATCTACCTGCTCAGCCGCGACGGCGAACTGCCCAGGCCGCTGCAGTCGCTCAACCACTTTGGCGTCCCATGGATCCCTGCCCTCATCGCGTTGGCCGTCCCCGCGGGCGTTCTGGTCATCTCGCACGACCTGGAACACCTCGCCGCGCTCTACGCGATCGGCGTGATCGGCGCGGTCGCGATCAACGTTTCGCTTTGTGCGATGCACCCGCGCCTGCGCAGGTACTATCGCAAGGTGCCGATGGTGTTGCTTGGCGCGCTGCTGATGGCGATCTGGATCACCCTGGCGTTCACCAAGCTGCACGCGCTGGCGTTCGTGATCATCGTGATGGTAGTGGGCTTGACGCTGCGGTTCATCACCAAGAAGCTGGCCGCCCGCGAAGGCGATAAGCCAAGCCTGCTGCGTCAGGCCATCATGGAACAGCTTCCCGACGACGTCGCGGCCCGGCCTAAAGTGCTCCTCGGCACGTACGGCGCCACCACGCTCGCCGAGCAGGCGGTGCAACACTGTCAGCAGCACAAGGCGGCACTCGTCGTGTGCTTTGTGCGTGAGCTGTCGCTCAATCAGCAGTTCGAGGCGATCCAGGATCGTCTGAACATCGACAACGATCCGGTCGCGCAGAAAACGTTCGCACACTTTCTGCAGATCGGTCACGGCCGAAGCGTGCCTATCATTCCCGCCTACGACACCGGCAACGACGCTGCCGTGGCAATGGCCGAGACGGCCGCGATGTACGCGTGCGATCGCGTCCTGATCGGTTCCAGCCGCAAGGGTACGCTGCACCGCATCGTGAAGGGCACCTTCCAGCAGCGCCTGGAAACGCTCCTGCCGCCGGAAATCAAGGTCGAGGTGATGCAGCCGCAGATGACCACCTAAGAACAGAGAGACGGGAGGGTTTCACAACCCGTCGTTGCCGTCCTGTTTCAAATAGCCGAGTGACCCGATGCCCCTGCGCCTCACTCCCACACCCGCCGGGGTACGCTTCGCGATCAAGGTCGTGCCGGGCGCATCGCGCGACCGCGTGGTCGGTTTGCTCGGCGACGCGCTGAAAGTCGCCGTGAGCAAGCCGCCCAGCGGCGGCGCGGCCAACGCCGCGGTGATCGCGCTTCTCGCCACAGCGCTCGGCGTGCGCGAGTCGCAGATTGCGATCGTCTCCGGCCACACGAACCCGCGCAAGGAAATTGAAGTGAGCGGGGTCACGGTGGAGCAGATTCTTGATCAACTCGCCTGAGGGGCGACCGCAGGGACGCCGAGCGACGCAGAGAGCGCGAAGAGTACCGGCATAAACACTCCCATTTCCTTCTCTGCGATTCCTCGGCGCGCTCCGCGCCTCAGCGGTCGCCTTTCTCTCTTCACGCTCGATTCTTACGCCCAATCCGACTACCCTCGCGCGTCTATGTCCGCTCCCAGCTATCGCCAATTGCTCGACGTCGCCACCGAAGCCGCCTACCTCGCCGGCCGACGGACCCTGGCTTACTTCAACTGCGGCGTCGACGTCGAACACAAAGGCGACGACACGCCGGTGACCCGTGCCGACAAAGAGGCCGAGCACGTCATCCGTGACCTGCTCGCCAAATACTTCCCAACCCATTCCATCCTCGGCGAGGAACATGGCCGCACGAATGGCGACCCGGACTACACCTGGATCGTCGACCCGATCGACGGCACCAAGAGTTTCATCCACGGCGCGCCCCTGTACGGCACCGTCGTCGGCTGCGTGGTGAAGAACGAGCCGGCGATCGGCGCGGTCTACCTTCCGCCGCTGGGCGACATGTTCAGCGCCGCCACCGGGCTGGGCGCGACCTGGAACAACCGCAAGTGTGAAGTCTCGAAGGTGGACAAGATCGAAGAAGCCACCCTGCTGGCCGGCTCGATTACGCGGGCGATCAAGCGATCGGACGCGTACGACATCCTTTCCGGCCGCGTGCGCCTGAATCGCGGCTGGGGCGATGTGTTCGGCTACATGCTCGTCGCTTCCGGGCGGGCCGAGATCATGCTCGACCCGAGCATCAGCATCTGGGACATCGCCGGCGTCGCCCCGATCATCCGCGAAGCCGGCGGCTTCTTCGGCAACTGGAGCGGCGAAGACACGATCGGCGGCCCGGACGCGTGCGCGATCAATGGCGCACTATCCGCGGAAGTGCTGGATGTGCTGAAGAATGAGAAGCGGAGATGATTTGAAACACGAAGCCACGAATGCACGAAGCTGCAACTCGGTGGGGTTCGGTGGATCGGCTTGTCGAACTGCAACCGCAAAGGTTACGGAGAAATGCAGTGGAAGCTGTCAGAATGCGGATATGCGTGTGAAGCCTGAACTCGTTATGCGGCGTTTGACCCGAGCCCCGTGCCCGGAGCGATTCTTCTCTTCGTCCTATTCCTTGGTTGTATCCTCTGCCGCTTCATTCAAGAATTCGCCCAGCCACATTGAAGTCGCGCACAGACAGCTTCGTGACTTCGTGGCTTCGTGGTTCACATTCCTCCCGTCACCGCAGGAGAATCGATTGGATTCCCCGCCACGATCTCCGGTAGGCTTGCCGCCATGGCGGAACCCGAACCACACCCATCACCCCCGACCTCGCCTCACACCGAACCCGATACGCCGACCGAAGCCTATAACCGCAGGCTCGGCCTGTGGCTGTTCGCGCTCTATCTGGTGTTCTATGCCGCGTTCGTCGGCATCGTCGTCTACGACTACAAGCTGATGGGCAAGCCCGTCTTCGCCGGGTTGAACCTCGCGATCGTCTACGGCTTCGGGCTGATCTTCGCGGCGTTCATCATGGCGGTGATTTACATGGTGGCATGTCGGAAGGAGCCGAATGCGAAATGATAAATGCGAAATGCGAAATGGCAGAGCAGCACGGATATGAGATCTGCATTTCAAATCGCATTGAACATTTTGCATTTCGCATTCGAACCGTAGCTTTCCATTTCGCATTTCTCATTTTTCATTTCGCATTATGAGCATCCTCATCTTCCTCGCCTTCACCGGCTTCGTCCTCGGTCTCTCGTTCTGGCTCGGCCGCAAGGCCAAGACGGCCGGCGGATACTTCGCCGCCCACGGGCAGATCGGCTGGTTCGTCAACGGCATCGCCTTCGCCGGCGATTACCTCTCGGCCGCATCCTTCCTGGGCATCTGCGGCATGATCGCCTTCTACGGCTACGACGGCTTCCTCTACTCCATCGGCTTCCTCGCCGGCTGGGTGGTCGCGCTCTTCGTCATCGCCGAGCCGATCAAAAAGCTCGGCAAGTACACCTTCGCCGATGCGCTCGATGCGAAGTTCAACAGCCGCGGCATCAAGCTCACCGCCGCGGTGAGCACGCTGGTGGTGTCGATCTTCTATCTCATCCCGCAGATGGTCGGCGCCGGCTCGCTGCTCAAAGCGCTGCTCGGCCTGGGCGAGCACGTCTGGCACGGCATCGACCTGAACCACGCGCTGGGCGTCGGCGTGGTCGGCACGGTGGTGGTCATCATCGTCGTGACGGCAGGCATGGTCAGCACGACGTGGGTGCAGTTCATCAAGGGGTCGATGCTGGTGATTTTCTGTGCAGTGTTGGTGGGGTTGATTTTGAATCGAGGGATCAAAGTAAATCACGGCGACCAGGTTGTCGTCGCTGATTCTAACGGACCGCAACTCTACGGCATTCCGGTTATCACCAATGAACGGCCGCGGGGTGGAGTTGTATTTGGACTCAGCGATGAAGACCTATTGACGAAGAACGACATTCATGGGTCCGGACCCCTAGGCCCGGTTGGATTTATTTCCGATTTGAGCAAGGCCAGAGTCATTCCTACGTGGAATGCGGGAGCCAGTTCACAAGGAGGAGTGTTCTGGCATAGCACCGCTGTGACAGGTTCCGACGTCCTCCTCCCCGGCGGTTCGCCAACATTCAAAGGCATTCGCTCCCCCAAGTTTACCGACCGTCTCGACTTCGTCAGCCTGATGCTCGCGCTCTTCGCCGGCACGGCCTCGCTGCCACACATTCTGATTCGCTACTACACCGTGAAGGACGCCGTCGCGGCGCGGAAGTCGACCGTCGTCGGCATCGGCGCGATCGGGTTCTTCTATTGTCTAACGCTCTACATCGGCCTGGGTGCGATGGTCAGCGGCGCCCTGAACCCGAACGATTCGAACATGTCGGCACCGCTGCTGGCCAAGACGTTTGGCGAAGTGCCGTTCGCGCTCATCACCGCGATCGCCTTCACCACCATCCTCGGCACCGTGTCGGGCCTGATCATGGCCGCCTCGGGCGCGGTGGCGCACGACATCATGGAACACGTCGTCGGCTACAAACTGAAAGATCACGCGAAGGTCGGCGCGGCCAAGTGGACGGCCATCGCGGTCGGCATCATCGCGATGATCCTGGGCATCCTGTTCCGGAGCATGAACGTCGCGTTCCTCGTCGCCTGGGCGTTCAACATCGCCGCCAGCGCCAACCTGCCGGCGATCATCATGATCCTCTTCTGGAAGCGCACGACGCGGCAAGGCGTGATCGCCTCGATCAGCGTCGGCCTGATCAGTTCGCTGCTCTGGCTCGCACTGACCAAGGAAGCGTTCCAAAACGTCTACGGCCTCAAGACGTCGCTCGGCATCATGCCGATGAGTCAGCCGGCGCTGGTGACGGTGCCGCTGGCGTTTTTGACGCTGGTGATCGTGTCGCTGGTAACGCGGCCGAACGAGCGAAGGGGATTTGAAGTCGCGCAGACTCGATGATCGTCATCCTAAGGCACTCCGAAGGATCTGGCCCGAACGAGCGTCTTGCGACATCCGTTTGCGCTGGCACCTCACGGAAGCGGCGGACAACCCACAACGAGTTCTATGTTGCTTCGGCTGTGCCGGAGAGATCCACCCACTTCGGATTGAACTCCTCAATCAACGCAATTTTCTTCGCGCGCGTCCAGCCCTTGATTCTCTTTTCGGCCGCAATCGCGTCGCTTGGATTGGAAAGGCATTGATATCAGACAAGTTGATGACATTGATATTTCGCGGTGAACTCACCGCCTTGGCCACAGCGATGTTCGGCAAGACGGCGTGCGATATTGTTGGTCATGCCTGCGTAGATCGTTTGTGACTTGTTGGAGAGAATGTAGGCGTAGTAGTTCAACTTCTTCTCCGGGACGCACCGGCAAGGGTGACGCGCGCCAGATTTGATCGCCGATTGTGCTATTCATCGCTGAGATTGCATGCGTTCGACACTCAACGCCCGATCGGGCCAGATGCTTCGGAGTACCTCAGCATGACAGATTTTTCGAATACTGAAGAAATCGCGAAGCACGGCACGGAGTATTTAGCTCCGTGCCGTGATTTTTACTGAGTCACCATCCGATCTCAGTCCTCGGTCAACACCGGCTTCCACTCGTTCATTTTCTGCTGCTGGATCAGCGGCGGGGCCGGATCGTAGTGATCGAGGTCCATCGAGTAGCTGCCCTGGCCGCCGGTGACGCTCTTGAGCTGGGCGTTGTAGCTGAGCAGTTCGCTCAGCGGCGCGAGCGCTTCGATGCGAGCCACGCCGCCGGGGAGTGAATCGGTCGTCACGATCCGGCCGCGCTTTCCGGAGAGGTCACCGGTGATAGTTCCCATCTTGTCTTCGGGCGCCATCACTTCCAGCTTGACGATCGGCTCGAGCAGCGATGGCTTGGCCTTTTTCACGGCATCCATGAACGCCCATTTGCCGGCCGAGCGGAAGGCGATTTCCTTGCTGTCGACCGGATGATGTTTGCCGTCGTAGACGATGCAGCGGACGTTGGTGAGCGAGTAGCCGGCGATGGCGCCGCTCTCCATCACGTCACGGACGCCCTTCTCGACGGCCGGCACGTATTGGCCGGGGATGGTGCCGCCGAAGATCTCATCGACGAACTCGAACCCTTCGCCGCCATTGCCGGTGTGAGCGGGCGAATCGGCCGGCAGCGGCTCGACGCGGAGATACACCTCGCCGAACTGTCCGCTGCCGCCGGTCTGTTTCTTGTGGCGATGATGCCCTTCGGCCTTGCCAAGTATCGTTTCCTTGTACGCAATCTTGGGCGGATGCGTTTCGACGTGCAGGCCGCGGGCTTCGAGGCGTTCGAGCACGAGGCGCAGGTGAAGCTCGCCCATGCCGCTGATGACCACTTCGTGCGTCATGCGGTCGGTGTGCCACTTAAAGGTGGGATCTTCCTCCTGAACCTTGGTGAGCAGGCCGTTCATTTTCTGTTCGTCGCCGCGCGCTTTCGGCGTGATGGCGAGCGAATACATCGGCTGCGGCAGTATTTCCTTCTTGTGGTGAACCGTGTCGAGCGAGTGGTCGTCGTGGAGGATGTCGTTGAGATGGATCTCTTCGATCTTCGCGACCGCACCGATGTCGCCGGCGATGATCTCATTCACTTCGTTGTGCTGCTTGCCTTGCAGTTGGAAGACGTGGCCGAGCTTGATGGGCTTTTTGCTGTGGCCGATGATGACTTGTGACTGGCCCGTCACTTTGCCCTCGTGGACGCGGAAGACGGCGACTTTGCCGACGAACGGATCGCTGGTGACCTTGAAGACGTGGGCGATCATCGCCTTGTTGGCGTCTTCCTGGTAATCGAACGGCTTCTCATCCTTGCCCTCGCCGATCATCATCGGGCGGAGGTTGCCTTCGAGCGGTGAAGGGAACCATCGCGTGATGAAGTCGAGCAGTTCGGGCACGCCGATGCCGTCCTTCGCGTTGGTGAAGAGGATCGGCACGACGTGCGCATCGTCCATGCACTTTTCGAACGGGTCGTGCAGCGCTTCGTAATTCGGGTCTTCGCCGCCGAGATATTTCTCCATCAGGTTTTCATCAACTTCGACAACCTGGTCGAGGATGGCCTGGTGAGATTCGGTGACGCCGAGGATGTCGGCCTCGCCATTGCGGTTGAGGAGGCATTCGGTGACGGCCTGGCCCTTGCTGGTCGGGAGATTCACGGGCAGGCATTCGTGGCCGAAGGTGTCCTGGATGCGTGAGACGAGCGCGGCGAGGTCGATGTCGTGTGAATCGATCTTGTTGATGATGATGGCGCGCGGCAGGTTTCGCTCCTTCGCGGCTTCCATGATCTTTCGCGTGACGACTTCGATGCCGGCCGAGGCGCTGATGACGACGGCGACGGTTTCCACCGCGGGCATGCACGCCAGCGCGCTGCCGATGAGTTCGGGGGCGCCGGGGGCGTCGACGATGTTGATGCGCTTGCCCAGGTGATGACAGTGCAGGATGGAGGAGTAAATCGAGTGGCCGTGGTGCTTCTCCTCCTTTTCAAAATCCGAAACGGTGCTGCCCTTGGCAACATCGCCTTTGGTGGTGATTGCGCCAGCGGCAAGAAGAATCGCCTCGATCAGCGTCGTCTTGCCGCTGGCCTGATGGCCTGCCACGAGAACGTTCCTGATATCAGAGGTGGTGTACGAAGACATGACGGCTCCTTCGATCGGTTTCCCGATCCACGTGATCGATGAACGATCACACAGGGCGTCGGCGTCGGCTCGGGTGAAGATCGCAGAGCGACACATCGTGTCGTGGATCTCCAGAGGGGTCGGCGTCGCGCGGACGTTGCCAGCCGACACCGACAGTGCATCGCCAACGCACCATCCGGAAACGTGTCGGCCGGACATGCGGCATTCTAATCGATCAAAGGCGATGTCTATCCGAAAATCGGCGCATCTTGTCGCGTGGGAACGGATTGACGATTCCGAGGGAAAGGTAACCGCAGAGGCGCGGTCTGACTGTCATGCAGAGGAGGTTTACCGACGAAGCATCTGGTAATGAGGTCGGATTGTCTTACGGTCAGGGTCGCACTTAGCCACTGCTTTTGACGCTTCGTCGGCTAGCTTCGGAGGCCTATTCACTTGCCGCCTTGACGATATCTGCAAAAACTACACGCTGTGAACTTCTACGCTTACATCGCCACCAATCGCTCGCGCACGCTGTACACGGGTGTCACTAATGATCTGGCACGTCGCGCAAACGAGCATGCGCTTGGCGAAGGCTCCGCGTTCACCTCCAGGTACAAGTGCGACACGATCGTGTGGTACGAGCGATTTCGAAACATTCAAGACACCATCGCAATGGAGAAAAAGATCAAAGGCTGGTCGCGGGCGAAGAATATCGCGTTGATCGAGCGTAACACCCCGCATTGGCAGCCACTTGTGAGTTAGGATTTCGATGACTTTGGATGATCTGTCATGCGGGCGAGTCCCGCAGACGAAATATCTAGCGACGAAGTCTGGTCGCGTTTAGCTTCGCTTGCATCCGGCCTACTCATCTAGACCCTTCGTCGGCAAGCCTCCTCTGGGTGACATATAAACAGACTTCTCGCGCACGCCTCACATCTCCAGCTTCTGCGCCAGCCTAAGCACTTCCGCGACGCTCCACGCCTGCGCGGGCGCTGCCGCCGCCCGGTGCGGCGCGTCGCCGTCGGCACATTCGGTGATGCTACCGATGCAGCCGTCGTTTTCCATGTGGGCGAGCAGCGGCTTGAGCCATTCGCGCGCCTGATCTTTGGCGGCCGTGGAGTTCGCGTTGACGCGAAGGTACGCGTCAAGGAAAGCGCCGATCAGCCATGGCCAGACCGTGCCGTTGTGATAGGCGCCGTCGCGGCTGAACTGGTCGCCTTCGATCCTGCCGCGATAGAGCTTCTCACCACGAGCGAGCGTGCGCGGGCCCAGCGGCGTGAGCAGTTCTCTTCGCACGACCTCGACGACCGCCCGCTGCTGGTCTTCGTTCAATGGCGAGTGCGGGAGGCTTACCGCGAAGATCTGGTTGATCCGTGTCGATGTGTCGCGCGTCAGCGCGCCCGTCACCACATCGGCCAGCCCGCGATAGGGGCTGATCCAGAAGGCCTTGGCGAAGCTCTCCTTCACCTTGGCGGCGAGATTGCCATCGCCGAGCAGGCAGAGCGCGTTGTACCAGAGCGCATTGATCTCGACCGGCTTGCCATGGCGCGGCGTGAAGACCGTGTTGCCCTGCTTGGCGTCCATCCAGGTGAGCTGCGACTGCTCGTCACCGGCCCAGATCAGGCCGTCCTCGGGATCCATCTTGATCCTGAACCGCGTGCCGTTGCGGTAGCCGTCGATGATCTCCTCGCACGCGGGCATGAGCAGCGTGGAGAAGAGGTCCTGATCCTTCGTAATCCGCAAGTACTCGAATGCCGAGTGAATGAACCAGAGGCTCGCATCGACCGTGTTGTAGTGAGGCTCGTTGGAGTAGTCGTCGAAGTAATTGGGGATCATCCCTTCGCTGACATGGCTTGCGAACACGCTGAGCACCTGCCCGGCTTCCTTGAATCGTCGTGTCGCCAGCAAAAGGCCCGGCAGCGAGATCATCGAGTCGCGGCCCCAGTCGCTGAACCACGGGAAGCCGGCGAGGATCGTCGCGCCGTGCGAACCATCCGGCCGGTTCCGCTTGGCGATGAACTGGCTGGCCGCGCGGAAGAGCTTTTTCTGCGTCGGTGTCGGCGCGTCGTTGGCCCAGTCGCGGTCGGCGAGTTTCTTCTTCTCTTCGTCGAAGTTCAGCGCCTTGAGGTTCTGGCAGGCGGTCGCCCCGCTGTTGCCGGGCGCGCCGCTGGTGGGTGTGTGGCAGGTTCCCGCCCAGATCGTCAGCGTCGTCGGCGCGGTCGCGGTGATGGAAAAGACGCCGGGCGAAAAGAGGTCTTCATGATCATCCAGCCCGCGCTCGGTTTCGATTGGGTAAGTGTGCTCGTACCACCAGTCGGGCCGGGCGGTGTAGGTGCCGGCATCGGCCTCGATGTGGAGCTTGAGCTCTCGGCGGCCGATCTCCACGCCGCGCTCGCGCGCGTTCAGGCCGAACTGGACGTCGCCCTTGCGCATCGTCGCGTGGAAATCGCGCAGCGCCACGAACGGCATCAGGCGCAGCTCCGCCTGCTTGTTGGTCCCCGGGTCAATTTGGTAGCGAATACCCACCACCGGCGTGCCCCAGCAGAGCAGCACTTCCTTGGTGATCTTCACGCCGTCGGCGTCGTAATCAAACCGCGCGGTGAGGTTGAGTTCGAACTTGCGGAGGTAGCGGTCGCCGCGCGGAATGATGTGCTGGTTGAACTGGTTGATCGAGAGCTCGATCGGTGAGACGTGGTTGTCGATCGCAACGGATTCGGCGATGCGCGAGAGCGCCAGGATTCGCCCCACCGGCGGCTGGGTCGCGGCGATCAACAGGCCGTGGTACCGACGCGTGTTACAGCCGACCACGGTGCTCGATGCGAACGACCCGGTCCCGTTGGTGAGCAGCCATTCCCGGCCTAGCCACGGCTGGAGTTCGCCGTAGGTTTCGAAGCGATACAAGGGCATTCGGTGCACTCTAGTGCAAACGGCAAATCGATCAATCGGGGCGCAAACGCTCGCCAAACGTCACGCCGTTGTCAGTTCTGGACCGATTTCCGGGTCGTCGGACCGGCATAGGCGTTCAAGACGTTTCCCCATTCCCGCTCGAGTTCGCCGACGAGTTTCTCGAACGATTCCTTCTCGGTGCGCAGGCGCGTGTCGTCGACGGCATCGGAACTGGTCCAGCCGTTGCTCAGCTGCTGGCTTTGGGAGGTCGCTTCCGCCCCGCCGTAGACGTATCCGCTGCGGACGTCCTGCAGGATGGCAGTTGCGGTGGTCGTCACGTAGGCGCGCTTGTTGGGCGAGAGGCCGAGCGTAAACACCGTCACCGGCGCGGCGAAGTCCTTGACGTAAAACTTCGTGTCGAACGTGTAGATGATCAGGATATCGGCCTTCACGCGGGCCGCCGCCATTCTCAGCGATTCATCGGTCGAGAGCTGTGGCGGCAGGAGGAGGCGATTGATCGGCGCGATCGCGCGGATCATCGGCAGTCTGCCAAGTCGCGCGAACGCGACATCACTCTCGACATCACGCGTGGTGATAACGGAGTAATTGCTCGATGGACCCCCGCCCCACGGCGTGGCCGTGCGCGATTCGTAGTCCGCCGACTGCACCCGCGCCGTCGCGATCATCACCGGGAACTCCGCCAGCGGTTTGGCCTCGTAGTATTGTCGCAGGTTGGGATCGGCATGAACCGTCTGATCATCACGGGTGGCGCCGAGTGTCGCCACCTGCCCCGGACCGCCGGGCACCGTGTAGCTCGCGCATCCGCCGAGCAGGAGCAGACTCAACGCGCAGCAGGACATTCGAGCTCGATCAAGCATAATAAGACTCCGGGAGAGACTCGGATATCCTGCCCAACAGGACGCGCGCAGGCCAGACGATCGGTCGATAGAATGGAACCCGTTTCTCATATCCGTAGAACTTCGTGGCCGGGCGCGCTCGCCTCGCTTGCGGCCGGGCTGTTGCTCGCGGCGGTCGGCGGCGTTGCGACGGATGATCCGATCGGGCGCGGGTTCTGGGGCGTGGTGTCGATCGTCCTGCTCCTTCCGATGGCGGCATCGATTGGCGTTTCAAGGCGAGTCGACTTCGTCTCCTACGCGCTCGCGTGCGTGCCGATCGTCGGTTTCGTAACCTGTGAGTCCGGCGTGTCGCCGGCCATCGTCGTCGCCGCGGTCGCCTTTTCGCTGATCGGCCTGCTCGCGCTGGCGGACCGGCTTCGCATTCCGGGCGCGTTCGCGATCGGCGTCCTGATCGTTCAAAGCGCGCTGGTCCTCACCTGGCCGATCTGGGCGGCGAAACTGCTTCTGAAGTTCGACTCGCAGTGGCTGGTCGATCTGCTCGTGAAGATCGGCCCGCTCTTTGCGATCAACGCAAGTCTCGACCCGACAGATGCGTTTACGCACCGGCCGCTCGCGTATCGGCTCATGAACCTCGGGCAGGACATTCCCTACACGATGCCGATGAGCATCTGGCCGTGCGTGATCGTTCATGCGCTCACTGGCGCTTGTGGCGTGTTTCTGTCATCACTTGGCCTTCGCGGTCGCACGCTTCATCAGGTCGACGACATAGGGATTGACGGATGATTCCCACTCGGGCACGAGATCGCCGGAGATATCTTTAAGCATCGTGCCGTCGAGGCTGGTCCACCTGGCCTGCAGGCGAATCAGGCGGGACAGGACGTCCGCGCATGCCTGGTAGTTTTTCGCGTCGTATTCGTGCAGCGCATCGATCCATAGCGCCGTGGCCGGGCCGGGGTCGGGCTCGATCTTCAACTCGGCGAGCAGTTCCTTGGCGACGTTGATCGGGATCGCGAGCGTATGGCCGGTCGCGTGTTCGCTCGCCGCGCCGACGTTCAGGCCGATGACGCAGCCGTCGCCGACGTTTACGACCGGTCCGCCGCTGTCGCCATGGTTGATGTCTGCCGTCATTTCGATCGCGTCGTAACCGCCGGTCATCGGCTTGAAGTTCGCCACCTGGCCGTCCTGGGCGCTCACGCGATAGGCGGCCTGCGGGGTCATCATGTTCTGGTTGAAAGCGATGCCGGGAAAGCCCAATGCCTCGACGCGCGTGCCTGCCAGCACATCGTCTGAATCGCCCAGCGGCAGGCAGATCGCCTTGTCGATCGGATCGAAATCGCCCTCATCATCCGTCGGCACGGCGCGAAGGATCGCGACATCCTTGCCCGGCAGTTCTTCGCCCTTGGCGAGGACTTCGAGCGGGCAGACGATCGGCACCGGCGGCCGCGAGAGAAGCTCATGTAGATCGGCCTTGAGCGCCTCTTCCGCGCTGACCGACTTCTTCTTGAACTGCAGCACCAGTTCGGCGCGCCGGAACTTGCCGGTAAGCCGGCCGTTCTCGGCGAACCATTGAAGGATGCCCGTCGCCACCTGCGGCGCCATATCCGGCGTCGGCTCGCCGCCGAAAAGCTTGATCGCTTCCTTCATGAAGTCATCGCACGCCGCGCCGATGAGGTTGGCGAGCACGAGCGGATCCTTGGTGAGCGGCTGATCCTCGTTGTCGCCGATAACGTGCGCGTTGGTGAGAACGATGCCGTCGCGCGAAATGAGGAAGCCGGTGCCGCTGGCCATGCGTTCGTCCTCGTACTTCTGAGCCGAACGCTCCCCTTCGAAGCTGAGGTACTTCGCGGGCTCCTGCGCCAGTTTCGACCAGAGGTAGGCCGTGAGGGCTGGATCTTTCAAACGATCCTGACCATTCGGTACGCCGCCGTCGGCGGCATAGGCGCGCATGAGGGCGTCGTCGTCAATCGTCACCTTGTCGGGAATACGGATTTCCAGGTCGCCGTATTCGATAATCTTGTAGACGGCAGGCTGCGCGCGGAGGAGCTTCAGGCTCGCCGGCACGTCTGATTCAAGTGTGGGGGCATACGTGGGAACGGCGAGCTTGGTGGATCGTTTGATCTTGAGCGATTCGAAGATGTCAGTGCCGTCGGGGTTGGATTCGCGCGGATCGCCGGCCGACGCTGCAGCGACGTCCTGGCGAAACGCCGGCACGAAGATCGCGAACCACAACGACACGGCGCACAGTGAATGCTTCATCCAACTCTCCTCCGAGGCGGAGGATGATATCGAAAAGCCAGCGCTGCCGTGAGATGCAAGGCGCGATTTAGTCGACCCATTCGCCGCGATGACGGATGGAGGGTTCCGCCTGTACTTCGACCGGTTCAACCTCAACCGGCGCCGGCCGCTTCCCATGCGGGATAACCTCTCGCATCACGGTCGTCCGCTTCCGATTCGTGCGGGAGACGACCACCCCGGCTTCGCCGAGCATCAACTCACCCAAGAGTGGGGCAAGCAAATGCAGCACCTCGACGCCACTCGCTCCGATGCGCGTCAGCGACGCGCGATAGGCGGCCAGCCCGCGGTCCAAGAGGATGGCCCTTGCCGATTCAGAGAGCTGGGCTTCGGCCAACAGGCCGCGCAGCGTCTCTCCCGCGACCGTTTCGCGCCAGGCATCGATCCATTGCCGTGACAGTGCTTCGATCCGATCCTCGGGCGGCAACGATTCGCTCACTTCGAACGCCGGCAGTGCGCGATCATGCAGGTCGGCCAGGAGTAAGGCCTTGTCGGGCCACCAGCGATACAGGGTCGGCTTGCCACATTGGGCGAGGCGCGCGATCGCGTCCATCGAAAACCCGGAAAGGCCGTCGCGGCTCAGGATCGTCTGTGCCGCTTCCAGGATCGCGCGCGTGCTTTCGGGGTTGCGCTTGGCGCCGATCGATGCGCGCAGCGGCTTGTCGGTTGGCTGATGAAGGATGAGGGGCGCCAAATCGTGTCGACGAAATGCGAGCATGCAGACTCCTTAGCGAGCTGGAAACGATACGTTTCGTATCGGCAATTCGTACTTTCAATAGTGAGCGAATCCTGAAGCATCGGCCGCATCGGCGATACCATGAGTCCATGCCCACCTTTGCCCGCACCGTTTCGCTCCCCGTCGACGCGAAGACGGTCTTTGGCTATCACGCCTCGCCGGGCGCGCTGAGGAGACTGATCCCGCCGTGGGCGGACGTTCGAGTCGTTCAGGAACCGGCATCGCTCCGGGACGGCTCGCGTGCCGTGATTTCGGTCGGCCTTGGCCCGATCCGAAAGACTTGGGTCGCAGAGCATTTCGACTTCGTCGAATCCCGGCAGTTTTGTGACCGGCAGATTGAAGGGCCGTTCCAGTCGTGGACGCATACCCACCGCTTTGCGGACGCGGCCGGCGGGTCGCGCCTGGAAGACCGGATCGACTATCGGCCAGGCGTCGGCATGGCGTGGCTGGGCCCGAAGATTCGCGGCGAACTGGCGCGCGGCTTCGCCTTCCGGCACACGCGCACGCGCTTCGATCTCACTCGCCACGCCGCTCACCGCGGTTCGCCGCCGCTGACCATCGCCATCACCGGCGCGAGCGGCGCGATCGGATCGGAACTCGCGCCCTTTCTGACGACGGCCGGCCACTCCGTTCTGAAGCTGGTTCGAGGCGGCGCGAAAGCATCCGACGAACGCTCGTGGAGCGCCGACTCGGGAGCGATCGAGTTCGCGCCAGCCGAGAATGTCGAAGCCGTCGTTCATCTCGCGGGAAAGAACATCGCAACACGCTGGACGGACACAGCCAAGCGCGAGATCCGCGAGAGTCGAGTCGATGTGACGCGAAAGCTGTGCGAACACCTCGCTTCGCTTCCCCGCAAGCCGCGCGTACTCATCTGCGCCTCTGCCGTCGGCTATTACGGCGATCGAGGCGAAGAATCACTGGATGAGAACGCCCCGCCCGGCGAGGGATGGCTCGAGCAAACGTGCGTCGAATGGGAAAACGCGACCCGGCCCGCGCGCGAGGCCGGCATCCGCGTCGTGAACCTCCGCACGGCCGTCGTGTTGTCCGCCCGCCACGGCGCGCTCGGGAAAATGCTCCTGCCGGCGAAGCTTGGCGTCGCGGGTCGAGTCGGATCCGGAACGCAGTGGATGCCGTGGATCTCGATGGACGATCATCTGGGCGTGATTTACGAGTCGTTGTTCCGCAACGACTGGTCTGGCCCGATCAATTCCGTCACCGGCTCGGTCCGGCAGGCCGATTTCATCCGCACGCTCGGCAAGGTGTTGCATCGGCCTGCGTTCCTGCCGCTCCCGCGCGCGGCCGTGAGCCTGCTCTTCGGCGAAATGGGCCGCGAGCTGCTGCTGGGCAGTACGCGCGTCGAGCCGGCGAAGCTCAAGGCGAGCGGGTTCGAGTGGATGCTCCCGGATCTCGAAGGTGCGTTGCGATTCGAGCTGGGGCGGATGGCCGGGTAGGCGCGTCGGCCGCTTCTTCTGCCCGATGCAAGCTCATCTCGTCTGATACTCGCGTTCGAGGCAAGCCTCGCCCCTACGGTCCTTCTGATCTGGTCGATTCGAAGACATCGCGATATCGTGCGAACCTCACTTACAGGGACTCGAACATGCCCATAAGCCTCCTTCTCGCCACTTCCGCCGTCCTCCTGCTCGGCGTCTCCTGCCTCGCAATGGCGGATGCGTATCAGCCCGAAGGGTTCACCATCGCGCCGGCAGGTTCGTTCGATGCCGAGCACGCGCCCGCGCCACTCTATCGCGATCCGATCTTTGACGGCGCGGCCGACCCGACCGTCCTCTACAACGAGACGGAAAAAGCCTGGTACATGTACTACACCCAGCGCCGTGCCAACGTGATCGCGGCCGGCGTCGACTGGTGCTACGGCTCGAAAATCGGCATCGCCAAATCGACCGATGCGGGCAAGAGCTGGGAATACTTCGGTATCTGTCTCGGCATCGAGCGCGGACGACAAGCCGAGACGTTCTGGGCGCCCCACGTCTTTTCCCACGACGGCGTCATCCACATGGTCGTCACCTACATCCCGCGCATCGGCGGCAACGGCAACTGGGGCGGCAAGGGACAACTCGCCCACTACACGAGCACCGACGGCGAACACTGGCAAGATGAAGGCCTGATCAACTGCGGCTCCGACAACGTCATCGACCCTGCCGTCATCAAGCTCAAGAACGGCAAGTGGCTGCTCGTCTTCCGTGACGACAACGCCGGCGTGAAGACCGCCAAGTGCGTCAGCGACGACCTGAAAACCTGGAGGCGCCTGCCCGACGTCATCGGCGACCAACACCACGAAGGCCCGGTCATCTTCTACTGGAAAGACAAGTTCTGGATGATCTGCGACGACTGGAAAGGCCTGGGCGTGTACGTCGGAGACGATGGTGAACACTTCGAGCGCAACGGCCGCATCCTGAGCGAACCCGGCAAACGCCGAGACGACAACATCCGCGGCGGCCATGCCGGCGTCGCACTCGTGGGCAACGACGCATACGTCTTCTACTTCACGCATCCGGGCCGCGCCGGCACGGATAAGGTCGCCGAGAGCAGCCCCGGCACGATGACGGCCGAGTCCAATCGCACGAGCATCCAGGTCGCCGAGTTGGGCGTCGAGGATGGAAAGCTGGTGGCGTACCGCGACAAGTACGCGAAGTGACACTGACGCTCTCACAGGTCGAACAACACTCTTAAGACGCGGACGCAAAAGAAAGGCCGCGAACGAAAGGTTGGCTCCGATCGTTCGCGGCCTGTTGTTTTTGAATCCCGCATATTCGCTTCAAGAACCGCGGGATCGTGAGCAAATCACATCGACACCCGCGACCGCCGCCCGAGCAGGCGTGTGGTGAGCAACAGCACGCCCGCGGCGGTCAGCGGTTCGGGGACGGCCGAGAGACTCAGGACGCCGTTGCCGTTGGTAAACGTGAAGCCCGTCCCGCCCAGCACGCTCGACCAGGTTCCCGACCCGAGGTAGCTGAGGGAGCCGGCGTATGATCCCGTGAGGGTGATCGAGCTGAAGTTGCCGCTCTGGCCGGCGAAGTCGAACAGGTTGAAGCTGGTTCCTGACGGATAAGTGCCGGTTATGGGAATTTGCAGCGCGCCGTTGTACGCCAGTGTGCCCCCGGCATCGACGGCGTCATACCCGGAGCCCCGCGTGGTGCCTGCGATCTCCATCTGCGAGGTTGAGCCGCCATTGAGCGTGAGGTTGTTGTTGAACTTGAGCAATCCGGGCGAAGCGCCCGGGGCCAGCGTACCGTTGATAGCGATGCTGCCGTTGACCGTGCCGGTGCCCTTGAGCGTCTGGCCCGAGGCGATCGCGTAGCCGGCCGCCGTGGAGACATCGAGCGTTCCCAAGGATTGCACGTCAACCACCGGGCTGCTGTCGATGGCGTTCACGGTTGCGAGAGAGAGTGTTCCCTGCTGGACGACAGTGTTCCCCGTCGTCGTGTTGACGGCCGAGAGCGTGACGGTTCCGGCCGTCGTCTTGTTGATCGCGGCGGTTCCGCCGAGCTTGGCGCTGACGTTGCCGGATCGGAGATCATAGGACGAGCCGGTGAGCGTGCCGCCCGTGCCGGTGATCGATCCCGAGGCGAGGGTGACAGCGCCGACGGTGTCGGAGTTGTTGCCGAGTGCGAGTGTGCCGCCATTGACGTTCACCGCGCCGGTGTTGGCGAGGCTGTTGGTGGCGTGGCCGAGCGACAGGGTGCCGTTGTTAACTGTCGTTCCGCCGGCGTAGGTGTTCGCGGCAGACAGGGTGACGGTACCCGCGTTGTTCTTCGTGAGAGCTACCGACGCGCCGCCGAGGATTGCGCTGATGCTTCCGCTTGAGACATCGTAGGAGGAACCCGTCAATGTACCGCCCGAGCCGGTGATGAAGCCAGTAGTGAGAGTGACGGCACCGACGGTGTCGGAGTTTGCGCCGATATCCAGCGTCCCGCCATTGACTGCCACGGCGCCGGTGTCGGCGAGGGTGTTGGTGGCATGGCCAAGGTTGA
This sequence comes from Phycisphaerae bacterium, assembly GCA_031411495.1. Classification (GTDB taxonomy): domain Bacteria; phylum Planctomycetota; class Phycisphaerae; order Tepidisphaerales; family Tepidisphaeraceae; genus JANOBD01. The sequence continues at coordinate 77,099 of JANOBD010000175.1, forward strand.
GAGTACCACCCGTGACGTTAGTTCCTCCCGAATAGGAGTTAGCGGTACCGAGCGTGACACTGCCGTTACCTTCCTTCGTAAACTCGATCGTTCCCGAACCGTTACTGATGGCGCCGTTGAATGAAATCGTCTTGCCCGCGGACGCTTCCGCGAAGATGCGCCGCGTTCCGCCATTTGCCGAAATCGCTGCGCTCGTGCCGAACGTGAGATTGCCGGAGAAGGCGTTGATGTCCAGAGCGAAGACTCCGGAGCTATTTCCATGGATGATTGGGAAATTGATGGTGTGTGCGCCGGAACTGTCGTTTTGAATTAGCGGTTGATTACCGCCGAAATCAAAAAGCGAAAGTGTATTCCCGTTAATCGTTCTGTTCGATGTCGACCCGCTCTCGAAAATGAGGCGATACTGATTGGCGGCAGAGCCCGTCAAGTTGTTGTTCATCGTCAAGAAGGCATTGTTGTTGATCCGGAGAATGTTGTTTCCACCCGGAGCAACGCCCGACGATCCGTTCCACCAATGAAAGGAGCCATTCCAATCGCCGTTTGCAGCTTCGCTGCGCCAAGTCAAATCCACTTGCGCGCTAGATACGGCACTCAGAGAAAGTGCGATCGCGGCCGTCGATACTGCGGTGTGGATACGAGCGAGGCGTAAGGTGTGCGATTTCATGGATTTCCCTCTGCGAGCGATGGACGCTCGTACTACGTGAACTTCGAGATATGCAGTGGTGCTTCCCCCGCCGGGGTGCGTTCCTGCCGCTGAGTCGCAAGATTATCGAACATTGCGTGTGACCGCAATGCAATTTTTCATCGATTTGAACCGGTTCACTCGCCTGCGCGGTGACTGAGATGGAACGGTTCGGAAACGCGCCGGCCGGTCTAAAAATGCGCTGCCGAAAAATGTCGCCGGATCGGGCTCCACTTGCCGATGTTCTGAAGAATCGTTGCGCCCTATCGACGGCTCGATTTGGCGTCGGATAAAGGGCATTTTCGCATAATTCAGTCTTACTTTCAGTTAGTGCGCCGCTATATTTTGCGCCCCCGTTGGGAAGCGTTTGACTCACATCTCGTTCACTTATTGAGGAGCATCACGATGAGGGAAGGTTCGATTCGCCGGGCGGTTCAATCCGCCGCTTTGCTGGAAACCGTTGAACTCCGCCGCCTGCTGAGCGTCGTACCCGATGCGACTTTCGGAAGTTCGGGCATCGCCCACTACTCCGACGCCCTGCCTGCCAACACGCAATACGACCAGATCGTGACCGCGGACGGCGTCGGCTCGTTCACCACCGTCGCGGAGATTTCCGGCGGCACCTCCGGCGAGAACCAGCTTATCGTCCGTCGATTCACGTCGAGTGGCTCGCCCATCGGCGCTGGAACAACCGTCGCCCTTCCGTTCGATCCGAGCGACTCACTGATCATTACCGATGTCGCCCTCGATGCCGGCAACAACGCCTACGTCGCCGGCTCGCGGGTCGACTCTGCTCAGAACGCGACCTTCGGCTTCGTCGTCCGCATCGATGCGAGTGGCAACCTCGACCCGAGCTTCGTCATCATCAATACGCCCAAACTCGCGTTCGATTCGCAGAATGTTCAACTCGCCGTCAACGACAGCGCGATCTACGCCGCGTACGTCACCGCCGACACGGCCACCCCGTTGCTCCACACCGCGAATGTCCAGGCCTTCGACTCCAGCGGCGCGCCGCTCGTCTACGGGACGGCCGGAACCGCGTCGATCGCCCTGCCGCAGGATGGCGGAACCGCGAACGAACTTCTCGTCGACGGCAACGGCCTGTTGCTCGTCGGCACGACCTTCAACACGACCTTGGACGAATCCATCTATGTCGGCCGCGTGGATGTCACCGGCAACCTCGACAACGGCTTCGGCACCAACGGCTTCGGCGTATCGTCCGCGATCGGTTACGACTCGGCCACTCCACTCGTGCTGTCGGGTGTTGCCAGAGTCTCTAGCGGATTCGTGGTCGCTGGTTCGTCACGCGTTACTCCACCAAGCGTTACTCCACCTCCAGTAGTCTTCGTCAAGCTCGGCTCGAACTTCGACCTCGACCCGGGCTTCGCCGGCACCGGCGTTCTCACGCTGACCGCGCCCCTCGCACTTTCAACGCTGGATCTCAGCACCCGCACCCTCACCGCCGACAGCGCTGGGAACATTTACGCAACGGGCGTCGCCGTCGGCGACGACTCCGCCGACCTGGCCGTGATCCGACTCACGCCCGCCGGCGCGCTCGACGCCGCCTTCGACGGCGACGGCATCTACACGCTCGACGAAGCCGACGCCGACATCGGCATCGGCATCACCAGCACCGCGAGCGGCGCGATCCTCGTCACCGGCTCACAAGTCGACACCGCCGAGCTGCAGACCGGCGTCTTCGTGCAGTTCGCCGAACCGGTTGTCAACTCGGCCCCGATCGTCGCCTCGGTTGCGACCGCCGGCAGCGTCAACACCGGCGCGATCGCGAACTTCTCCAGCAGCTTTGTCGATGCGGATCTCGCCGACACCTTCACCGTCGCGTGGGACTTTGGTGACGGGAACACGCTTTCTCCGGTCGCGGCATCGCAAGGCGCGGTCGCCGCTTCGCATGCCTACGCGGTCGCCGGGACGTATGTCGTCACTGTGACGGTCGCCGACAGCGCCGGGCACGTCGTGAGCAACACCGGCTCGATCAACGTCGTCACGCCGAACGTCGCGCCGGTGGTCGCGAACGTCACCGGACCGTCGAGCGTCTTCACCGGCGTGGTCGCCAACTTCGCCAACAGCTTCAGTGACGCCGACGCATCCGACACCTTCACCGTTGCGTGGAACTTCGGCGACGGGAACACCGTCGCGCCGGCTGCTGCGGTTCAGGGTTCCGTCGCGGCATCGCATGCGTATTCGATTGCCGGCAACTACACGGTGACGCTCACCGTCACCGACAGCGCCGGGCATGTCGTTACGCAGGCGGCAAGCATCGTCGTGAACACGCCGCCGCCGCCGTTGCCGTACACGATCACCTCCGGCCAACTCGCGCTGAGCGGCAACGCCGGCGCGGATACCGTGGAACTCGTCAAGAGCGGCGCGAACTTCATTCTCACGTTCAACGGCACGCCGTACACGATTAACAGTTCGCTCAGCTCGGTCGTGATCAACGGCGGCAGCGGCGCGGACTTTATCCGCGTTTCGTCGCAGATCACGATCCCCGTTTCGCTCGTCGGCGGCGCGGGCGATGACACGCTCCGCGGCGGCTCAGGCGATGACGTCATCATCGGCGACGACGGAAACGACATCATCGTCGGACGCGACGGACAGGACCTGATGATCGGCGGAACCGGTGCCGATTACCTCGTCGGCCGTGAAGATGCCGACATCCTCGTCAGCGGAACGACGCCGCTCTCGAGCAATCTCGAAGCGCTCAGCGCGATTCAGGCCGAGTGGAGCAGCAATCACAGCCTGCTGGTCAAGCTCGCCAACGTCAGCGGCCTCCTCCCGCTGCCCGGCCGGCTGAATGGAAGCTTCTTCCTCACGCCGAATGTCACGGTCTTCAACGACAACAGCGTCGACACGCTCAGCGGCGGTGACGGGACGGACCTCTACTACATCACGCTCTTTGGCCTGAACTCGGACATCATCCGTGACGGGCAGAACAGCTTCCCGCCGACGATCCAGAGCCTGGTATTCGGCGACTGATCGCGGTCTCAGAATAAAAGCCAGCAAAGCCCACGGATTCTGATCCGCGGGCTTTCTTTTTTTCTCGAACGGTTCGTGCAGAAGCACTGGAACGCTTGCGGACCTCCATGGCCGGCTCGGCCAGCGGCACCGGCTGTTTTGGTTTCATATTGCGGGGGTTCTGCTCGCCGAGCCAGCCCGGGGTGACCGGAACAGATACCGAACATATCGCGTCCCGAAAGGGTGTTTACAGAATCCTGTTTCTTTCTTGACGCCTATCCGGCCCAAGTTAAGATACTGTTGCTGAAACTGTTTCTCGTACTGCGGATGGCCTAGCTTGCGGAGGTTCTCATGGTTTCTCAACGTCCGGTTTGCACACCGATTTCAGGCGCGCGGACACGCGCGTTTACGCTCGTCGAACTCCTTGTCGTGATCGGCATCATCGCGCTGCTAATCTCTGTACTGCTCCCCGCGCTCAACCGCGCCAGGCAGTCAGCCAACAGCCTTTCGTGTCAGGCGAAGATGCGGCAGATCGGGCAGGCGATCCAGATCTACGCCAACGAGAACAAGGACTCGCTGCCGATCGGCACCTTCGACGGCACGTGGGACAAGAACCCGGATTCGCCGCGAACCGCGGCCGGCACGGAATACACCGTGCTTCTCGCCAATCTGATCACACACAAGGGAACCACGTGGGGCGAACAGTCGCAGTCCGGTGGCAACGTCCGCGGAATCTTCGCGGATGTCGACACGGTCGACTACGAAGCCTCCGGCACCACCGGCAACGCCGCCGGCTATGTGCACTACAGCACCAACCCCCGTGTCATGGGCAATGTCGAACAGTGGAACGGCCCCGCGCCCTTCGTCAACGGCATGCCACCTTACAAGAAGACGCAGCTTCGCAAGTCGTCACAGACCGTGATCCTGTTTGACGGCGTGCAGATCGCCTCCATCGGCGGCAACGTGTCGGTCGAAGCGTGGGCCCTGGACGGGTCGCGGCTCTTCTCGGATCACTTCTTCCGCAGCGACTATGCCGAGCGCAAAGGCATGAACCTCGACGCGCCGATCGACGGCGGCACGAACAAGGATGCGGCGGCATTCAACGGCAATGCCGGCACGATCCGCTGGCGCCACCTGAACAACACCTCTGCCAACTGCCTGTACGCCGATGGCCACGTCGCCTCGAAGCGCTACAAGTCGGCCACGCAGAACGAGCTGACCCGCCGCGAATTGTGCGTCCCGAGCATCGATCGCAAGGGGTGAGCGATCACACGAACCAAGTACCAGTGCCCCGGGGCAAGGTACTCGTGACTCGCGCGTCAAAAGCGCGGGGCAACGAGTCCATGGCCCGGGGCACCTTCGTTGGTGCTCCATGTTGTGACTAACTGGGATCCGCAAACGTCGGCATTTGTCTTGTCATCCCCCGCCTGATCTCTACACTCGCGAAGTGAACCAACTCGCTTCGGCTGGCAATGACAACATGTTTGCGAAGTACGCCATCGACGGCATCTACGACGAGATGTTCGCCTCCCCCGGGAGCCCGCGCGCTCACTACGCCGCCGTCTACAAGAAGCTCTCCGGCATGGACACCGGCGCCTACGCCAATCGCCGGCGCATGGCGGACATGTCCTTCCGCAACCAGGGCATCACCTTCACCGTCTATTCCGACAAGAACAACGTCGAGCGGATCTTCCCATTCGACCTGGTCCCGAGAATCATCCCGGCCGGCGAGTGGGAGACGATCGAGAAGGGCCTGATCCAGCGCATTACCGCGCTCAACCTCTTCTGCAAGGACGTCTACTGGGATCAGAAGATCCTCACCGACCGCGTGATCGACCCCGCATTGATCTACGGCGCGAAGATGTTTCGCCGCGAGATGATCGGCTTCCCGGTTCCCAAGGACATCTATGTCCACATCTGCGGCACCGACCTGGTCCGCGGCGGCGACGGCAAGTATTACGTGCTGGAAGACAACGGCCGCACGCCCAGCGGGGTGAGCTACGTGCTCGAGAACCGCGTGATCATGAAGCGCGTTTTCCCGTCCCTGTTTGGGGCCTATCGCGTCCGCGCGATCGAGGACTATCCGCTCAACCTCCTCAACACGCTCCAGCACATCGCGCCGCGTCATGCGGATGTCCCCACCATCGCCATCCTCACGCCGGGCATTTACAACAGCGCCTACTTCGAGCATTCGTTCCTCGCGCGGCAGATGGGGATCGAGCTGGTCGAAGGACAGGATCTGCTGGTCGACAACAACATCGTCTACATGCGCACGACGGCCGGCCTGCGGCGCGTGGATGTGATCTATCGCCGCGTGGACGACGACTTCATCGATCCGCTCTGCTTCCGCCCGGATTCGATGCTCGGCATCGCCGGGCTGATGAACGCCTATCGCCACGGCAACGTAGCGCTGGCAAATGCCGTCGGAACGGGCGTGTGTGACGACAAGGCGATCTACCCCTTCGTGCCCGACATGATCCGCTACTACCTCAAGCAGGAACCGATCCTGCAGAACGTGCCGACCTACCTGTGTGCGCGCGAGGATGAACGGAAGTTCGTGCTGGAGAATCTCGACAAGCTGGTGGTGAAGGCGACAAACGAGTCCGGCGGGTATGGCATGCTGATGGGCCACCAGGCCGACAACGCCGAGCGCGAGAAGTTCGCCGCGCTCATCAGGCAGGATCCGCGTAATTACATCGCCCAGCCCGTCGTCGAACTAAGCCAGCACCCCAGCGCGATCGAAGAAGACGGTCTGAACTTCGAAGGCCGCCGCATCGACCTGCGGCCGTACATTCTCTACGGCGAGAAGCCGGTCATCATGCCGGGCGGGCTGACGCGCGTGGCGCTGCGGCGCGGGTCGCTGGTAGTCAATAGCTCGCAGGGCGGGGGATCGAAGGACACCTGGGTGCTGGAGGAGGAATGAATGCGAAATGATCAATGCGAAATGCGAAATGGGGGATGCAGGCCGGGCCTGAGGGAGCTTTGCTACTGTTCCGCAAGCAGCGTTCTCACTTCTTCATTTCGCATTTCGCATTTCGCATTTCGCATTTCGAATTGACCCATGATCACCCCCACCATCCAACCCGCCACCGCCACCGACCGCGCGCTCCTTTCGCGCGTGGCCGATTCGCTCTACTGGATGAGCCGGTACGTCGAGCGCGCCGAGCACGTCGGGCGGGTGCTGAAGATCACCACCAACCTGCTGATGGATGTCGGAGATCTCGGCGAAGAAATGCTCGAGCGGCAATGGAAGAGCCTGCTGCAACTGTCCGGCACGACCGCGAATCCGCCTGGCACCGGATCATTCGGCGAGCGGGTGGCGCGGTGGCTGACCTTCGACCCGGCCAATCCGATGAGCCTCTACTCCTGCATCTCGCTCGCGCGCGAGAATGCCCGTGCCATCCGCTCGGAAATCTCGGCCGAGATGTGGGAGCAGATCAACGCCCTCTACTGGTCTATCCACTCGGACGATGCCCGCGCCCGCTTCGACGAGCAGCCCGAAGACGTGTTCACCGCGGCGATGGTGGGTTCGATGCTCTTCCAGGGCGTCACCGACCAGACGCTGGATCATGACCAGCGCTGGCGATTTGTTCAGCTCGCCAAGGGGTTGGAGCGAATCGACATCACCTGCCGGATTATCGAGGCGCGGGTTGATGCGATCCAGGATGCGGATGAGGTGCTGGAGGTGCCGCTGCGGAACATCCTGTGGATGAGCGTGCTGCGGATGTGCTGCAGCATCGAGGCGTTCCGTCGGCAGTTTTCGAGCGATCTGGATCCGCTCTCGGTCGTCGGCTTCCTGATCCTGGAAGACGAGTTCCCGCGATCGGTGCGCTTCAGCGTCGGCACCGCGCTGCAGTCGATCGCGGCGATTCGGCAGGTGACGAGCCCGAACGCCACCGACCCCGCCGAGCGGATCCTCGGCCGCCTCGCCGCCAAGCTCGCGTACGCGACCGAGGAAGAGATCGACGCGCAGGGGATCAAGAGCTACCTCAGGCAGATCCTTCTGGAAACCCAGGCGGCGAGCCTGGCAGTGCAGCAGACGTATTTCAGCAAGTAGTGGAGAGTTGAAAGTGGAGAGTCGAGAGTTGAAATCAACGCGGTGCCGGCTTTCGCATACTCGCGACGGGCTTCGGGATGCTTTCTCTCGACTTACCGCTCGCGACTATTCCCCAACTCTCTACTCTCCACTCTCAACTCTCCACTGAGCCCACTCATGCTCCTCCAACTCACCCACAACACCGACCTCGTCTACACCGACATGATCAGCGAATCGGTCATGGAGCTGCGCGTCGCGCCGCGACAGGAGATGTACCAGCATCGCCTCTCGTTCGACCTCGCCATCGGCCCGCCCACCACCGTCACCAGCTACTTCGACTGGCTCGGCAATACCGTCCATCACTTCACCATCAACGGCTTTCACGATCGCATCCAGATCAAGGCATCGAGCGTGGTCGAGACCGACCGCCGCATCGTCGACCTGATGCACACCAAGGACCGCTGGCCGGTCCCGACGCCCGGGGACTACACCATGATCGACTTCCTCACCTTCGGCGGGCCGATCATCGATTGTCCGGAGCTGCGCGCGCTGGTGGACGAGCTGAAAGTCCGCGAAGGCACGCCGCTGGGGGAACTCGCGATCCGCGCCCTCGGCTTCGTCAACGAGCGGTTCAACTACGAGAAAGGCGTCACCAACGCCGCCAGCCCGATCTCGGAAATCCTCACCCACGGCAAAGGCGTCTGCCAGGATTTCACGCACCTGTTTATCGGCATCGCCCGCGCGCTGGGAATCCCGGCGCGATACGTGAGCGGGTTGATCCACCCCGAAGACGCCGGCGTGCGCGGCGCGAGCCAGTCTCACGCGTGGTGTGAACTGCTCTTCCCGAGCGTCGGCTGGGTGAGCCTCGACCCGACCAACCGTCGCCAGAGCGACAACCACTTCGTCACCATCGCCGTCGGGCGAGATTATCGCGATGTCGCGCCGAGTCGCGGCATCTATCGCGGCCGGGCGACGGAGAAGATCGACGCGTTCGTCGAGAGCCACGTGCTGGAAAACGTGCCCGAAGAACTCGCCGCAGAGCGTGTGAGCCCGATCGGCCTGCCCGTCTATCCCGGCTGGAGCCGAAACCGTCGCATCCACAACGACGACCTGATCACGGCTCAGCAGCAACATCAACAGCAGCAGCAGCAGTGACGTTTCTCTTGCGGAACCGAGCCGGGATGAGCGACTGCATCGGCAGCCGCAGCGCGAAGCACGTCGCGAAATAGACGACGCCGCCAACAGTCATGATGCTCAACAACGCCAGCGCGTAGCCGAAATGATTGTCCGGCCACGGTACGAGCCATCGCATCGCGGCACAGGGCGAGATCATCGCCAGGCTCGCGAGCAACATCTTCCCGCTCTCGGGCAGCAGCTCGCTCAGCGGAAGCCCGAGCTGGCGACAGAGCAGGATGGTCATCGCCGTCGTCTGGATGAGGAAGCTCACGAGGGTGCCGACGGCCATTGCGCTCTCGCCCATCCACCAGAGCAGCGGGATCTCAACCACCAGGTTGATGACGAGGTTGATGCTCGCCCACATCAGTGGCGTGCGCATGTCGTGCAGTGCGTAGTAGGCGCGGTTGAGAATCTGCTGGACAGAGAAGGCCCAGATCACGCTCGAATAGATCGCGGTGGAGCGGGCGGTGAGGATCGAATCGTGAAACGTGAACTGCCCGCGCTCGAACAGCAACCGCACGGCCGGCAGCGCGACGAGCATCATGCCGACACTCGCGGGCAGACCGATGAACAGCGATGCCTTGATCCCGCGGGCGAGGATGGTGCGGAACTGGGCGCGGTCGATGTCGAGCGCATCGCCGGAGAGTTGCGGGAAGATCGCGGTCGCGATGGCGATGCCGAACACGCCAAGGGGAAACTGGTAGAGATATTGCGCCCAATCGAGTCGGGCGAGTGCGCCGATTTCCATCGGCAGCCGATACGTCATGCCGAGAAAATGCCCGGCCGTTTCCGTCGCGCGCTGCGGCGACATCATCAGGCTGATCTGCTTGTCGAGCACCACGCCCAGCTGCAAGACGCCCAGCCCCAGCGCGACAGGCACGGACATCAGCAGCATCTTCTTCACCGCCGGCGTCCACATGTGAGCGGTCAGGTGAAACCGGAATCCGCATTGGATGAGTGAAGGCGCCAGCAGCGCCACCTGCGCCGCTCCCGAGACCAGAACGGAAACAGCCAGCCACCAGACGGCCTCGCGCTGTCCGAGGTCGCTGCTCAGATCGTATCGGCGGGCGACGAAGATGATCGCGACGATCATCAGCGCGTTGAGCAGGATGGCCGTCGCCGTCGATGCGATGAATCGCCGATGCACCTGGAGGATGCCGCCCAGCAGCGCGGCCGCGCAGACAAAGACGACGTACGGCATCATGACGACCGCGAGCTTGATCGCGAGCGCGGTTTCGTAGCGGAGATCGCCGAGATAGAGAGTCGCCAGGAGGATCAACTCGACCACGATGGTGAGCACGACGAGGATCGTAAGTTGAAGCGACACTGCCGCCGATGCGAAGGCAGCGTGTGATGTGCCGTCGCTCTCTTTGACGGATTTGGTGTAAAGCGGAATGAACGCCGCCGAGAGCGCGCCTTCGCCGAGCAGTTTGCGGAAGAGGTTGGGCAGCACGAACGCGTATTTGAACGCCGAGAGGACCGAACTCGGCCCGAAGTAGCGGGCGACGATCATCTCCCGCACGAGACCGAGAATGCGGCTCACGAACGTGATGACGCCGATGATCTTGGCGTGGGAGACGAAGGATTTGTCGGGGGTTTCGGACATCCGTGTCGTTCTTGGCTCCCTCTCCTCCTGGGAGAGGGTTGGGGTGGGGGCCTAACCATCTTATCCCGATCGTGTTTCCGCCTCGGGGTTATGTCGAGCGACCTTGATTGTCCGCGAGACCTGAAACACTCTGTTCTTGGTGCTCACGGCGATGGCGGTGAACTCCATTAGATATCCAGCACTCGCGTGGCCATTCACATTCAACTCGATTTCCTGCGGATGTGTAATGAACTTCAGAACGGCCGAAGCAACTTCGTCGAGTTTCACGTCTTGAGGTGCAAGTTGTGACTGAAAGAGCCGCCGCGCTCTTTGTATAGCAACTTCTAAAGGCGTAGTTGCGATCATCGCAGGAGCGGGTAACAGATCGATTTCAGTCATTCGCCTTTGGTCAGCAAGGAAGCCAAGAAGCCAATAACCATCGTATGACGAGTACCGACTCACGAAACTGTCCAGCATGTTGTGTAGAACGGCACGGAGGTTGCGTCGGTATGGCCGTTCCATGATTCCACACGCTCGCTCGGCCTTCACCCTAACCTTCTCCCAGAGGGAGAGGGGACCAGAAACTCGCGTCTTCATTCGTCATTCGGATTTCGAGCTTCGTCATTCCACTTCAGTGGCTGATCCCTTTCGAGAAGTTCTCGTACAACACGGCGTACTTCCCGCCCATCGCCAGGAGCTGCGCATGGCTGCCACGCTCGACGATGCGGCCCTGCTCGAGCACGAGGATCTGGTCGGCGTTGATGATCGTCGAGAGCCGATGCGCGACGACGAACGTCGTGCGGCCGCGCGTAAGCTTCTCCAAACTGTTCTGAAGCACGATTTCCGTGTGCGTGTCGATGGCGCTGGTCGCTTCGTCGAGGATGAAAATGCGAGGGTCGGCGAGAAAAGCGCGCGTGAAGCAGATCAATTGCCGCTGGCCGAGGCTCATGTTGCTGCCGCGCTCGCCGACGTCGGTGTCATAGCCGGACTTCAGGCTTTCGATGATCTCGTGCGTGCCCAGCGCCTTGGCGGCGGCGATGACCTGCTCGGGCGTGGCGCTCGCCGAGGCGTATCGGATGTTGTCCATCACGCTGCCGCCGAAGAGGAAGTTGCTCTGCGCGACGATGCCCATCTGGTGGTGCAGCGAATCGCCGGTGACGTGGCGGATGTCGAAGCCGTCGACCAGCACCTTGCCCTGCTGCGGCTGATAGAACCGCGCGATGAGCGAGCTGATGCTGCTCTTGCCGCTGCCGGTGTGGCCCACGAGCGCGACGGTCTGCCCGGGCAGCGCCTGGAAGTTGATGTCGTGCAGGATCGGCCGATTCGGGTCATAGCCGAAGGTGACGTTGACGAACTCGACCCGCCCGACGATCGGCGGAAGCGGCCTGGCCTGCGGAGCGTCTTCCACTTCGGGCTTGATATCGAACAGTGAGAAGACGCGCTCAGCGCCCGCCATCGCCTGCATGAGCTGGTTGTAGAAGCCGCCGAGGAAGACGATCGATCCCATCAGGCGGTCCCAGTAGAGGAACGCTGCCACCACGCTGCCGGCGTTGGTTTTGCCGATCCCCTTGATCATGAGATAGCCGCCCAGCAGCAGCACGATGACGCGGCCGCCATGACGGACGAGCTCGAGCGACGGTTGGAACACGCCGTTGATGACGGCGCTCTTGGCGTTGTTGACCGTGTTCTGATCCTGAAGGCGATTGAAGGTGACGAGGTTCGGATCCTGGCGGTTGAACGCCGTCACCACGCGCATCCCGGTGATGTTTTCGGCGAGATTGCTGCTGAGGCGAGTGAAGCCTTCGCGGACGATCTGGTGCTGTCGCCCGGCCTTGCGGATGAAGATCAGGTTCATCACGTAAACCACCGGCGCGAGCCAGACGACCGAAAGAAACAGCCGCCAATCGACCAGGCACATCGCCGTGCTGGCGAAGAGAATGATCGCCGGCTGCGCGATCATGTGGGCCATGCCCCAGACGTTCACTTCGCGCATGCCGTTAATGTCGCTGGTCATCCGGCTGATGATTCGGCCGAGCTTGGTCTTGTCGTAGTAGCTCATCGAGAGGCGCTGCAGATGAGCGAACATGCGTTTGCGGTAGTCGAACTGCACACTCTCGCCGGCGCGGGTCATGAGGATGATGGTGGCGCGCTGCAGCAGGAGCGAGGCTGCGATGACACTCGCCCAGAGCCCGACCACCAAAGCGATGTGAAGGATCGCCTGCGTATTGGTCAGCGAACTCGGGTCGCCAAGCGGAACCAGCCAGTTGATGAACTTCTCGACGGGCATCGTCTGCTGCGGCGACTTCTCGCTGGTCACCGCCGCGCAGAAGTTCACCAGCGCACCGATGAATTGCGGATCGAACTGGTCGATCAGCACGTGCGTCAGGCAGCAGGTGATGCCGAAGGAATACGTCTTGCGGTGAGGGCGGAACGCGCTGATGAGCTTCTTCACCAGCCAGAACTCGATCGGCCGGTAGCGTGTTTCCTCGTCGTCGCCGCCCTGCTGCGCAACCGGTTTGGCAGGTTTTGGTTTCTTGAGAAGGGCAATCATGGTGAGCGAGGATATCGTCGCGAGTTTGTGAGTGAGGTCAACCGTGGTATCGCGTTGAGACTTCGCTCCTTCCTGTTCTTTGTGTTGACTCAGAGCCGCGCATGAAGCAGGGCGAAAATCCGGATCTAATTACCCCTCGGGACCGCGTTCGCCGCAAAGAATCGAATTGCGATTCGTCCCGTCCGGCCCTACCTTATCGCCGATCGTTCGGTTCATGTTTGGCGACTCGTACGGATTCCACACGGATGGCGGATTCTCTATCGCATCTTCAATTGTGTGTGCTCGCCAGCGGCTCCGGCGGAAACTGTACGCTCCTGCGTGCGCCCAGCGGCAATCTGCTGATCGATATCGGCATCGGCCCGCGAACGTTCGGCAGGCGACTGGCGATGATCGGCGAAACGGTCTCCCTCTCGTCCCTCGGTGGCGTCTGCCTGACGCATCTCGATTCCGATCACTTCAATCCGAACTGGTTCACCACGCTCGCGCGCTTCGGCATCCCTCTCTTTTGCCACGCGGGCATCGCCGATCGCGTCCGCGAACGCGCGCCCGAGGTCGACGTGCACGGATTCGAATGCAGCGAGAGCTTCCATCCCTGCCGCGGACTCCGGATTGATGCGATCGCGTGCGCGCATGATGAAACGGGATCGCACGGCTTCATCGTTGACGGATTCTCGACGCGCATCGGCTATGCCACCGACCTCGGGCACGTTCCCGAGCCGCTGCTCGATTCCTTCTGCAATCTCGACCTGCTTTGCCTCGAGAGCAATTACGACCGGCAGATGCAGGTGAACAGCGATCGGCCGTGGTTCCTAAAACAGCGCGTGATGGGCGGCAAGGGGCATCTTTCAAACGACCAGGCGTACCAGGCAATCGTGCGGATGCTCGACCGCTGCGAAACGGACGGACGCTCACTGCCCAGGCACATCGTGCTGCTTCATCGCAGCCGCGAATGCAATTGCCCAATTCTGCTTCGCGAACATTTCGCCCGCGACCCGCGTATCGCACGCCGGCTCACGCTCGCTGAGCAGTTCGAACCGACCGGCTGGCTCGCGCCCGGCGCGCTCGCCGGCGATCAGTTGACCCTGGCGTGGGGTTGAGTCTGAAGGCGTCGCACGCATCACGGCGATTTTCCAACCGCGCACATTGATTGCCAAACGCAAAGAGAGTTGCGCGGTTCCGCGCAACTCTCGATGTTCCACTTCATATTCTCGAGCGAATGATCATTCGTCAACGATCGTCTCGCGCACCACTTCTTCGATGGTGGTGACGCCGTCATAGATCGCGAAGAGCCCGCAATCGCGCAGCGTACGCATGCCGCGTTTCATCGCTTCGGCACGCAGAAGCTGGGTACTGGCGTGCTTAATGATCATGTCGCGCATGTCGTCGTCGAGAAGCATGATCTCGTAGATGCCCAATCGGCCGCGGTAGCCGGTGTTGTTGCAGTTCGTGCAGCCCTTGCCCATGTGGAACTTGCGGCCGACAACGTCCTCGAGTTTCAGGCCCAGTTCCATCAGCTGCGCTTCGGTGGGTGTGTATTCGGTCTTGCACTGCGCACAGATGCGGCGGACGAGTCGCTGGGCGATAACCCCTTCGAGCGTGGCGGTGACAAGGAACGGTTCCAGGCCGAGGTCCAGCAGACGCGCGATACTGCTTGGTGCGTCGTTGGTGTGCAGCGTCGTGAAGACCAAGTGGCCGGTAAGAGCCGCCTGTACGGAGATCTGCGCGGTCTCTTTATCACGCACTTCACCGATCAGGATGATGTCCGGATCCTGACGCAACATCGAGCGAAGGATGCGGCCGAAGGTGAGTTCGATATCCGGGCGGATCTGACACTGGATGATGCCGTCGATGTCGTATTCGACTGGGTCTTCGGCAGTGATGAGCTTGCTGCTCGGATCATTCAGTTCGCGAAGACAGGAGTAGAGCGTCGTGGTCTTGCCCGAGCCGGTTGGACCCGTCACGACGACGATGCCGTTGGGCTTGTGGGCGAGCTGACGGACGACGTTGAGGTCGTCATCGCGCAGACCGATCTTGTCCAGATCGAGCTGGACGTTGCCGCGGTCCAGCACGCGCATGACCACCGATTCGCCGAACATCGTCGGCAGAACGCTGACGCGCAAGTCGATCGGCTGGTTGTTGACGTTGAGCTCGATACGCCCGTCCTGCGGCATGCGGCGCTCGGCGATGTCGAGGTTGGCCATGACTTTTACGCGGCTGGCGATCGCGGGCGCGATGTGATTGGGCGGCGGCATCATCTCGTAGAGCACGCCGTCGATGCGGTAGCGCATCTTGAACTCTTCTTCGAACGGCTCGAAGTGAATGTCGGATGCCTTGTCCTTGATCGCCTGCAGGAGCACGAGGTTGATCAGCTTGCGGACGGGATTGGAGTCCGCGGCGTCCTTGAGCACTTCCAGGTCGATCGACGCACCGGCACCGCCCTTCTTGCCGAGTTCCTTGAGCGAGTCGTCGGTCTGCAGTTCACCCAGGATGTCGCCGAGAGAGTCGGCGGCGGTGTTGTAGTGCTTCTGGATGAGCTTATCGAGCATCTCCGGGTCGGCGATCTTGGCGCTGACGTGGTAGCCCATCAGCGTGCGCAGGTCGTCGAGCGCGCGGAAGTTCTCGTGATTCGCCATCGCGACGACGATCTTCTTGGTCTCCTTGTTGAAGGAGACGGGCAAGACCTTGTGTGTGGTGGCCATCTGCGGCGGGATGGCGGCGATCGTCTCCTTGGAGATCTCGATGCCGTTGAGGTTCACCGCCTCGAAGCCCTTTTGTGCGGCCAGCGCGATGGAGACGTCGCCTTCTTTGACGTAGCCGAGGTCGATCAGGATCCGACCCAGCGGCGAGCGGTTGCCCTTGGCGAGAAGGCTCTTCTGGACCTGTAGTGCCTCAACCACCTGCTCGCGGGTGACCTTGCCCATCTTCGTGAGCACGCGGCCGATGGGTCGGCCCTGCAATTCGGAGACGGGCGGCATGCCACCGGGATTTTTGTCTCCGCCGGGAGGCGTAGCACCTGCAGGCGGGGGTGGGTTCTGGATTCGTGACATTGCTTACCTCGTAAATGCCGAGTGCCGAGTTTCGAATGCCGAATGTTCTACGATTCTGATTACGCTGCGTGCCCATTCGGCATCTGGCACTCGGCGTTCGGCATTTCCGTTACTTTTTCTGACTCTGCGCCAGCATGCGCTGCCGGTTGGCTTCGATCTGCGCCTTCCTGTCGGCTTCGCTTCCGCCGGCGGCGGGACCCTTTGGCGCTTCGGCCGCGTCTTCCGCCTCGGCGAGCAGTGCTTCGTCGGCCACGTCGCCGACCTGGTATCCGTCTCGCTTCAACTTGTCGACCATCGCGCCGGGGTTCTTGCTCTTTTCGATCGCTTCATCCGCGCTGATTCGCCCGGCAAGGAACTGGGTGTACAGGTTGTCGTCCAGCAACTGCATGCCGTATTTCTTACCGGTCTGGATGTCGGAGTCGATACGGAAAACCTTGTTTTCGCGGATCAGGTTCTGGATCGACGGGGTGACATACATGAACTCGTACACCGCGACACGACCTTCGGTGTCGATGCGCGGGCAGAGCACCTGGCTTAACACCGCGATCAGATTGTTCGCCAACTGGACGCGGATCTGTTCCTGCGAGTCGGCGGGGAAGGCGTCGATGATGCGATTGATCGTCGACGCGGCGCCGTTGGTGTGCAGCGTACCGAACACCAGGTGGCCGGTTTCAGCGGCGGTGATTGCGGCGCCGATGGTCGCCAGGTCGCGCATTTCGCCCACGAGCATGACGTCCGGGTCCTGACGCAGCGCGCGGCGAATGGCTTCAGAAAAGCTCGGCACGTCGACGCCGACTTCGCGCTGCACGACGATGGACTTCTTGTGCGGGTGGAAGAACTCGACCGGGTCTTCCATGGTGATGATGTGGCGGTCAAAGTGCTCGTTGATCCAGTTGATCATCGACGCCAGCGTGGTCGATTTGCCAGAACCCGTCGGGCCCGTCACGAGGAACAAGCCACGCGGACGACGACAGATCGACTCGGCCATCGAAGGCAGACCGATCTGTTCGAAGGTGAGCAGCTTGTTCGGGATCTGGCGAAGCACCATCGAGCAGAAGCCGCGCTGTTTGAAAATCGCAACGCGGAAACGCGCGGCCTCGCCGTAGGCGAACGCGAAGTCGCCCGAGCCGGTTTCTTCGAACTCCTGCTGGACGCGTTCGGGCGTGATCGACTTCATCAGAGCCATGGTGTCTTCGGCTTCGAGCACCTTGGTCGCCAGTTCCTTGAGCGAGCCGTGCAGACGAATGGTCGGCGGCTTGCCGACGGCAAGGTGCAAGTCGGATGCGCCGCGGCGGACAACGGTTTCAAGAAGTCGATCGATCTGGATGGTTGCCATGGTGAATGCCGATTGCCAAATGCCGATTGCCGAATGAAACCTTGAACATCACTGCGCCAGCCAGTTCCGCCATTCGGCACTCGGAACTCGGCGTTCGGCATTTTAGGGGGCGATAACGCCTTCCACCTGTGCCACCTTCACGATTTCCTCTGCCGTCGTCACGCCGTTGAGAATTTTCAGCTTGCCGTCCATCAGCAGCGTCTTCATGCCGCTGGCGACCGCGGCACGGCGGATCTTGTTCGAGGGCGCGCGGTCGAAGGCCAGGGTTCGAATCTCGCTGTTCATCATCATCAGTTCAAAGATACCGCGGCGACCGCGGAATCCGGTGCCAGAGCAATTGTCGCACCCGCGCGGCTTGTAGAGCGTGCGATCTTTGAGGTCCTCGGCCGTAATGCCACAGATGCGCAGCCAGTACGGATCGGGCTCGCGGTCCGGCACTTTGCACTTCGGGCACAGGATGCGGATGAGTCGTTGGGCCAGAATTGCCTGGATGGCGGATGCCACAAGGAACGGCTTGACGCCCATGTCGATCAGACGGGTGATCGCGCTTGGGGCATCGTTGGTGTGCAGCGTGCTGAACACCAAGTGACCGGTGAGTGCCGCCTGGATGGCGACTTCGGCCACTTCAAGGTCGCGAATTTCACCGACCAGAATGATGTTGGGCGCCTGACGCAACATCGCCTTGAGGATCTTCTGGAACGAGAGGCCGATCGCTTCGCGCACCTGGCATTGGTTGATACCGGGGAAGTTATATTCCACCGGGTCTTCGGCGGTGATGATTTTGCGATCCGGACGATTGAGCACGTTGAGCGCGCCGTAGAGCGTCGTCGTTTTGCCCGAACCGGTCGGACCCGTCACCAGGAAGATGCCGTTAGGCCGGCGGATGATCTTCTGAAAGATCTTGTAGTCTTCTTCCTCGAAGCCCATGTTCTCCAGGCCGATACGCACGTTGTCAGGTCGCAGAATACGCAGCACGACCGATTCGCCGTGCACGGCCGGGAGCGACGACACGCGGAAGTCGATCTGTTGCTTGTCGATCGTCATCTTGATGCGGCCGTCCTGCGGCAGACGCTTCTCGGCGATGTCGATGCCCGCCATGATCTTGATGCGGCTGATCAGCGGCCCGCGCATCCGGAGCGGGATCTTGTCCTTCACGATACATTCGCCG
The DNA here is from genome assembly GCA_031411495.1 of Phycisphaerae bacterium. GTDB lineage: Bacteria > Planctomycetota > Phycisphaerae > Tepidisphaerales > Tepidisphaeraceae > JANOBD01. The sequence continues at coordinate 95,653 of JANOBD010000175.1, forward strand.
TCGATGCGGTAGCGGATCTGAACCCGATCTTTCATCGGCTCGATGTGAATATCGCTGGCCCGGTTGCGGACGGCCTCGGCGATCATCGCCTGAACGAGCTTGATGATCGGTGCGGCGGTGGCGTCATCCTCGCCTTCGCCGATGCCGGTCACGTCGATCGATTTGTCGATGGACTTGTCCAGCGACTTGTCGAGCGACTTATCCATCGACTTGTCCATCGAGCCCTTGAGGCGGTCGATGGTCTTGTCCATCGTCTTGTCGATGGTGTTGGACGCGTTCGTATTGAACAGTTCGTCGAGGATGCCCTTGATGCGACTCTTGGGCGCCAGCACCGGCTGAAGCGTCTTGCCGACGCGGAAGCTGACGATCGTCTGCATTTCCAGATCGTGCGGGTCATGGACGGCCAGGCGGAGCTTGTTCCCTTCCAACCCGATCGGCAGGATGATGTACTTGCGCATCAGGTCATCGGGGATGGCGTTGATGACGTTGGGCGGGATGCCGTTGCGGTCCAGGTCGACATATTCCATACCGGTCTGTGCGGCGAGGGCCTTATAGACGTTGGATTCGGTGGCTTTGCCCATGTCGATGAGCGCTTCGCCGATGCGAAGGTTCTTCGCTTTGGCGTGGGCAAGGGCGGCTTCGACTTCCTTGGGCTGGACGATGCCCCATTCCACGAGGTATTCGCCCAGTTTCTTTTGATTTTTGGCCATGAAAGCTCCGCTTTTTTCGAGCAAAACGCGTCTTGCCGCGGTGCCCAAGGCTCGCCGCGGATCAGACATCACTTCAGAGATACGTCCAGAGTCTACAAAAGGTTCCGGCAGAGGGCGAGGGAAAGCCGGCTCGCCTGCCGCATTAACTTCCGCCGTCTGTCACCTATGAACGATTGTTGGCTCGATAGTCGAATAAGTCGATGCCACCCCGCCAAATTAACGACGATCTGAGACGCGGCTCGACGGCCTCGCAGGGAACCAACCGCCGCGTCGTCACTTCGCCCGCAACGCTGGCATGTTCATGCCGTTCTGGTGCAGAATCAGCCTTTCCACTTCGCCTTGCTCATTCGTTTCGAACGTGAGCTGTGCATCGACCACGCGGTAGAAAAACTCCGTCTCGGACTTGGCGAAGACCTGAAACTTCGGCTGGCCGGTGAGCTGGACCATCAGCTTGCCGTCTTCTACCGTGATTGTGAACCGCGCGCCCGGCGCAAGATCGTAGGCGCCCGCGTAGCGCTTCAGCACTTCAGGCTTCACCTCGACGACGTTGGTGAGCTCTACCGGTGCGGGCTTCATGCCGAGCATCGCCTGGATGATCTTCTCGCCCGCCGCGGTCGTCGTTTGCGTTGCCGTGTTGCAGAGAAGTACCACCGCCTTCTTCGTCGGTGAGTGGATGAACATCACCGAGCTGTAGCCGCCGGTCATGCCGTTGTGCCAGAGCGTCACGCCGTCGCCGGCGATATGCCAGGCGAGCGCGACCCGCTGCGTGTTCTCCGGCGGGCCGATCTGCTGCTCCCACGCCTTGTGCAGCGCATCGGTCACAGCGCCCTTTTCACCGCTGGTCGCGACCGTGAGCAGCTTGAGCATGTCGTTGACGCTCGAGCGGATACCGCCGGCGGCGACGAACACATCCAGATCCCAGTTGTGCTCCGGCAGACGGTCGCCGTTATAAGGCTTGGCGAGCCGCGACTTCTGATCGTCGTTCAACTTCACGCGCGTGTCGTTCATCTTGAGCGGCGTGCAGATCCGCTCGACGAGCAGGTCCTCGTAGCTCTTGCCCGCCTTCTGCGCCAGCAGGTGACCGAGCAGTCCCATGCCCAGGTTTGAGTATTCGTAGGTGCCAGGCGCGCGGGCGAGCTGGTAACCGCGGAGAAATGCGTACAAGTTCTCGGCCGTGTAGTCGGCGTACGGATTGGCCGCGTCCCTGGGCGCGAAGTTGTCCGGCATGCGCGGCAGGCCGGAACTCTGCGACGCCAGATCCACCAGCCGGATGGTGTGGCCCTCGAACTCTTTCAGCTTCACATCGGCCGGCAGGAGCGACTGCACCGGATCGTCGAGCTTGACGATGCCGCGATTGGCCATGTCGGCCAGCAGCGTGCCGGTGAACGCCTTGGACATCGAGCCGATCTCGTAGATCGTGTCCCCATCCGGCGCCTGATCCTTGTCGAGTTGCTTGGAGCCAAAGGCGTAGACCTCGGTCTTGCCGTTGTCGATCACGCCCACGACGCAGCCAGCGATCGCCTTGCCGACCAGCAGCGGCTGGATCTGCTCGGTAACGACCTGTTTGTAGTCGGCGAACGCGGAGGAGATGCAGAAGATCGTGAGCAGCGGCGCGAGTCGATGGATCATGATTCACCTCTCGAAAACGACCTGGCCCCGACAGGATAACTGGCACCGTCCGAGTTCCATACAGCCGCATCGAGAGGAATCGCACGAACGATGGTCGCGAAGGCTCGAAGGAAGCGAAGGCTCGCGAAGCAACACAATTCAAGATTTCCATTCCCTTCGCGATTCTTCGTCCCCTTCGCGCCTTCGCGACCATTCCGGCATTGGATACGTAGCCATCACAGTATCTGCCCGACTCAGGTGGCGAGGATCTCGCCCGGCAGCGTCTTGAACGCCCGCGCGTGCGATCGGCTCGTGTACCACCGCGCGAACGCGCCCAGCGCGATGCCGAAAATCAGGTGGGCCGTGAGCGTGGCGACGACGAACCTTGTGGTCAGACCGATGCCGAAAAAGCCGGTGTACGGCGTGAACAGCATCGCCAGCTCCAGTCCGACCGCCATCACGATTGCCCAGAACCAGCTTCGGCGGATCGCGTCGCCGATCATCGCCATGTACATCACGCCGAAGGTGATGCCGTTGGAGAAGTGATACGTCCAGCCGACCAGATGCGCGGTTAGGGAGAACTGCGAGTCAGTCGTCTGCGGCGAAAACGTCTGGCCCAGGATCATCGCGCCGAAGCGCGGAAAGACCTTGAAAAGCGGCAGGCGCAGCCAGTCGGGCCCGACCTTGTCGATGGCGGCGATGACGAACGGGATGCGGAACGTGTCGTATGCGCACGCCGCGATGAAGCCGCCGATCGCGCCGATGAGCACCGCGTTCCACAGGCGCCGGTCGCCGCGGGCACGGTCCAGAATGGTCATGACGATGAGCACCGCCGTCGCCGGGATCAGGACGGCGAACGTGAACGTACGCATCGAGCAGAGGCCGTAAAACTCCGCCAGCAGGCACCAGATGCTCGACGCGGCCAGCATGAAGACCACGAACCGCCCGATACCCGTCCACTGGATCGCGGCGGGCAACGTAGAACGGGGCGGCTGGGTCGTAGTCATGGCGGCATTACATCCAGCCAACACGGGAATGCAAAGCAATTCGACGACGCGCACCATTCGGCAGGTGCGCGACGCGCTGGAACTCAGCGACGCTGCGGCATCGGCGGCAACAGCACGGTGCCCATTCCGAGAGTCGGCTCGGATTGGGCGCCTTGCGCGCGTCAGCAGGTCGGCGGTGTCGCCTTCGCGATCGCGAAAGGGTTGACGGCCCGGCCTTATCAGCGGGCGCCGAGGGATTCAAGTTGGGATCAGAGAATGTCGGCGATCAGCGACTGACCGAAGCGGCTGTTTCGATCATCACGTGTCGGGGATGAGCCCAGCAGATTGCCTGTGCTGTTCGTCGTCGGAAGAGTTCCAGTGCCGTTGGTCGCGTTGACCGCGAGCTGGATCCAGTATTCGCTCTGGCCGGTCGGGGCGAGCCCGTCTGTCCAGATGACTGCGCCGTCGGCGTAGGTCGCGAGCGTCGCGAGTTGCAGTGCCCACATCGGTTCAGCCACGACCGCAAGGTTGAGGTTCGCGCCCTGGTGATATGTCGGCATGACGAATGGCACGACCGGCTTGCCGTAGCGGCGCGCCTCGGTGATGGTGTTGACGGCGTAGCGACGCCAGAGGTCCAGGTCAGGTGAGCTCGTGTAAAGCGAGGGCATGACAAAGTCGACCTGCGCGGCCAGCCCGGAAAGGAATGCGTCGGAGGCTTGGAGTTTCGCGTAATTGTTCGACACGCCGGGCAATGCGCCGCGATACCAGAAGCCCGAAACCGGATCGATGGCATTCTGCGCGTACAGCTCGTACTGGATGGAACTGTAGAAATCACTCACCGGAAAGAGGCTGTAGATGCCGACTTTCAGTGTCGGTTGTTCCTGCCGAATCCAGTTGATCATGTTTTCAAAGCGGGCGATGTTCTGATTGATGACGGCCCGGCTGGAGTAGCGCAGGTCCATCGCCCAGTTTTCGATGTCGATGACGAGTGTGCTGGTCTGGGTGATGGCGTAATTGGCCAGCCAGCGCGTATTAAGCTCGCTGGGTTCGCCTTCACGATGAACACCATTCCCGTCGCGCGGCCAGATGTTCCAGCCATCGACCATGATGTATTCCATGTTCGCGCCGTGGGCGATCAGGTTCTGAGCGCCAGTGCCATCGTACCATTGGTAGCCGCCCTGCATCGGTACGCGCGGGAACTGTTCGGCGGTCTGCGAGACGACCGGCGTGGTGTCGGTGGTGAGGTCCGACACGATTTGGAGGTCGTAGCCCTGGCCCGGAGGAACGCTTTCGACGGACATGAGTGCCCGCGGTTCAAGCGCTTCGAGGCGTGAGGGTTGGTTCGTGACTCTTCGCATTACGCAGGATCTCCAATTCAGGTGATGAACGGCAACTCGAACAATCTCGGAAGCGCGGGCAATCTGCGCTGGCGAGGTCGTCGAACCGTTGCAGACCTATCAATCCCCATGCCTTAACCTGCAGGGGCCGATAAGCTGTTTCACTAAAAGGGAAACTCACTCAATCGAGCGGATCGGGCACAAAATCTGGGATCAGCTCAGCACGCAGTGAGTCAAACTCCGCCTTCCACTTGGTTCCTCCGACGCGGTCCGCCCAGCGAACGTACTGTTCGCGAAGAAAGGTCTTGACCGAGTCGACGTTATCCGACGCGTTGATCTTCGAACGGATCAGCCGCGCGGTCGCTTCCCAATACACCTCATTATCGATCTGCCTGACCTGTCCCGCGGTAGAGACCGTCGAAATCGCCGTGCCGAGTGCGTGATCCGACATTAGCCGGGCAAATCCATCCCTCGCCTTTGCCCAATCCCTTTGGGCAAAGTGAATCCGACTGATTCCCAGAAGGACCTGCGGGTCGTAGCCCAGCGGGTCCGGCGTCGTTCTGGATGCCTTGTATTGCTGTCGAGCCGCGTCGGTGTCGAGTGACTCAAACAGCTTTAACGCGTTGGCCAACTTTACGGATCGTTGTTCGGGGTCATCAACGAACTCCGCCGCCAGGCGCTGGGTTTCTGCGTCGTAGACGCGGTAACTATAGACGGACTTTTTGATCTCTGCACGGGAATCGCTCTCGGACCACTGCACTAAATACGGCGTGAGCGCCGCGCGATCGGTCTGGAGTTTGGCCATCCGCGCTCGATCGCCCGCCGTCTCGGCCGCGGAGTAGTCCGCTTCCAGCTTGCCGAGCATGTTGAAGACGATGGTCGCTCCCTGCTCGCCACCACTCTTGTTCAATAGTTCAACGAGGCCCTTAACGGCTTCATCCGATCGCCCGGTCTGCATGTTCGCCTGAATGCGAGTAAACATCGCCTCACCAAGCAATTGCGTTCCGTCGGGAAGCCCGCTCACCTGCTGTTCAATTCCGTTTAACAATGCGAGCGCGCGGGCGGGGTCTTTGAGCTCTGTTCGCGCGGTGTCGGCGGCAAGAATCGCGGTACGCGCTACGCGTTGCTTCAGCACGCGTTGGCCGTTCGCGTCGACAGTCGACATCTGTGCCGTCGCACTCGCTCGAACCTGCGCGGAGAGCTGCAAAATTTCTTCACAAATTGTCTGGCGGTCCGCTTTTCCATTTTGCTGCTGATCCAAAGCTTCGTGTAACGCAACCATCAGATAATAACGCGACGCGTTAAAGCGAGGATCTGAGGGCTTCACCCGTCGATAGAAGGGCACCGCCTCGGCCGCGCGCCCGCTCTGCTGCAGGCGATACCCCCAGTCGTAACAGAGTTCTGTCTGATTGAACGGCTCGCCGATCGAAAGCGGAACGATCTGATCGTAGAGCGACGTAACGGCCGGATCATCGCTCCCGAGTCCACCCAGCTGGGCGAAAAGCCGCTGCGAATTGTCGAGCGCCGACTTGGCGAGTTCGACGCGATCGCGATGCGCCGAGGCGAACTCGATGAACGCCTTCGCCGCCTCCGTCTTCTTGCCTTGCGCCTCGAGAAACACCGCGAGCAGGAACTGTGAGTTGGTCGCAAGCGATTTGTCGACGCCAAGGCGCGCCATCAGCTCCTGCGCCGCTTCGACGCCGCGCGCCAGTACCGCCGGCTCGGGGACGAAGCTCGGCTCCTGCTGCGCGCGGATGACCTGCTGCTGGGCATCGCTCATCAGGGAACGCAACAGCAGCGGCTCCAGGCTCTTCACCGGCGTATCGCTGGAGATCGTCGCGCGCAGCTGCGTCATCACCTGGCTTTCCAGTTCAGGCCGCCTCTCCAGCAGCGTCATGAGCAGCCCGCTGGCGCGTTGTTGATCGGCCGGCGCTCCGCGGGCGCGGAGAATGCGGTACTCCAGCAGCAGGTTGGCCGTCGCCATCGATTCGTCATCCGCCAGGCCGGACGTCTTCTCCCAGGCGAGCAACTGGTCGTAGAACTTCTGCGCCTCCTCAGGCCGTTTCGCAAGCACTTCCACGACCGCGCGGAAGTAGCGCGCCTCGAACGCGAGGTTGTTCTGCTGACGTTCAAACTGCTTCGCATCGACGCCCTCAGGCGGCCGCGGCTGCATTTTTATCGCCTCGTCGAATGCCGCCCGCGCGTCGTCGAACTTGCCGGCGGCGGCTTCGAGCTTGCCGAGCACCACCTTCAGGTTTCGCCGCGCCGGATTGCCATCGAAATCGTAATCGAGCAGAAACGCGAGTGATTTCTCCGCCACCTCCGTGCGACGCGGGTCGCTCCCATCCAGGCAAAGCGCCAGGTAGTAGCCGGCCATGGCGCGCGTCTGCTTCGCGTACTGGTTGAGGTTCTCCAGGGCTTCGATTCTCGCGACCGCCTTCTGATCGTTCGGATCGGATGCGGCTGCGAGTTCTTCGACCTGTCTGGTTGTGAGCAGCTCGACACGATCGAGCACCGTGATCGCCGCGCTCACCACCGGCCGCAGCTGGGCTTGGGTGGTGGTACTTGGACCCCAGTATTCGAGCGTATTCACATCCAGCTTTACGCCGGCGGCGATGAGCGCATCCGCCTGGCGTGCGAGTTGGGTTGCGTCATTGGCACTCGGAACGATCTCGTCGATCCCCGCGACGACCTTGTTTACGATCTCCTGCCGCTGCGCCACCGGAAGTTTTTCGCCATCGCGCGCGAGCTGGCTCAAGGCAGCGGTGGCGCGGATCGCGTCGCGCTTTTTGTCCGGCGTGTGATTGAGCTCAAACGCCCGCTCGAGCATCGCCGACAGCCCGCGATCGGCCAGATCGTTGAGCAGCGCATCATCGCTCAGCGCGTCGAGCCCGACCGGCTGCGCGGCTGCCAGCGTCGAGACGAACGCGACGGAGGCGACGAGGATGCTGCGATGAACACTCATGCGGAAAATCCGAATCCAAAGGAAGAATGAATGCCGAATGGTCCAATCCTCAAATGACGAAACAGATCGAAATGTTTCGTCATTTCCTCTCTGACATTCAGTCATTCATTCTTCATTCGGATCTCGACTTTTGTCATTCCACTTCACTGCGATACCGCGAACGACACCTTCTTGAACCCCGCGATCAACGCCGCGTCATACACGTCCATGTAGTACTTATGTTTCACGTCCGGCCGCGGCTGGATGACGATCGTCAGCTTTTCTTCCTTCTTGCCGATCTTCAGAAGCTGCTCGCGAAGCGACTTGAGCCCGGCGACGAGTTGATCCTTGTTCGACGTCGTAATCCGCTCGGCCTGCGCGACATACTTGTCCGGCGTCGGCTGACTGACGCGGATGATGATCGGCTCGTCCGGCACGAAATCCGGCGGCGGCGGCGTACTGCTGCTGGTGGCCGTCACGTACGCACTGGCGTTCTGCTGAATCACCCACTCGCCCGCCGTAAACGTGCCGACCAGCATCAGGAAGATCAGGATGACCATCACGACGTCGACCAGCGGCGTCATGTTCGGCCCGGACTCGAATCGCGTGGAGCGCATGCCAAGTTTCATGGATGCGCCTCCCGCGAATGCGAAATGCGAAATGCGAAATGCGAAATGGAAGCAGCACGGGCGCGTGCCTGGCCCTCTACTGTTCCCACACTTTTCATTTCGCATTTCTCATTTCGCATTGACCACCTCGTCCTTCGGCTTGGCGGTGTTGTGCCAGATGTTTTTCACGCCCGCATCGGTGATGGCGAGCATGACGGGCATGAACGACTTGTAGGTCATCTCTCCGTCACCGCGGACGATGACCGTCAGTTCTCGATGATCGTCTTTCGTTCCTTCGATTCCGTCCTTGCCGATGCGCAGGCCGCGCAGCACGTCGCGCAGCGGCCGGCGACCACCCGTTCCATCCACCGAGAGCGATTCCACGCCCTTGCCGTTCTCCACCATCGCCGTCACATCCGGCTGGCCGAGCGTTTCTTTCACATTCACCACGATGTTGTCGACGCCGATCTTCTGCATCTCGGTGCCGAGCCGCGTGACGGCCAGCGTGATCGCCTTGTCGGCCCCATTATCGACGCCGAACTTCGCGGCGAGCATGTAGAAGACGATCATGCACAGCATGACGTCCACCAGCGGGATCACGTTGGGGTGATCGCTGTGGGAATCGGGCATGTGTCGGCGACGAAGCATAGAGGTCAGAGGTCAGAGGTCAGAGGTCAGAGGTCAGTAAGAAACGCTCAGGTTTCTGGATCATTGCGCCGAGCATTTTGCCAATCTCGCAGGTCATGCCGGCAAGTTCAGCGTGCTCCTGCGCGTTGATGTATTGACAGTCGAACGCGAAATCTAACGAAGTATCCGTTTCACTGTTCTCGCCATCGCAATCGGTCAGCTTCGCGACGAATGCCGCGGGATATCGACGCTTGGCCCATGCCTCCCGCAAGTTCATACAGATCGACCGTGAAGAACGACGAATCTGACTCGTCAACGCGAAACGTTCGTCCACTGGAAACACCTTACTAATCTCAAACAATCGCATCGCGAGTTGGTAGGCCCGCTGGTACACAATCAGTTCCTTTGCGGACCCTATCTGCATAAACCTTCCTGACTTCTGCCGTCTGATCCTGACTTCTGACCTCTGACCTCTGACTTCTGACTTCAACTTCGCGGCAACGGGACCGGCCGCACCGGCGGCGGAACGTTGCTCGGGGCCGGTACCGGGCTCTTGGTTTCGCTCGGCTTCATCATCGTCAGCAGCTCTTCGCTCGCGAGCGCGGCATGCGTGGTGAGCCGATCGACCATCGTCCGCAGGATGCCGAAGCATGCGAGCGTTGGAATCGCCAGGAATAATCCGAGAAATGTGTGCGCCAGCGCCGTCGCGATGCCGCCGGCGAGCAGCGTCGGGTCGGCGGTGCCGCGCGTCTGCATCGCGTCGAATGATTTCATCATGCCCATGACCGTGCCCACCAAACCCAAAAGCGGGCCGAGGTTGCCGATTATGTTGAGGATCTCGATCTTGCGGAATGCGTCGGCCGTCTGCTCGCCGATCGCGTTTTCCATCGCCTCTTTCATCGACGAATACTGCGGTGCCCGCTTGAGTGCAGGATTGAGCGTCTTGCTGAGAAACGATGGGTCGGTCTCGGTGAACTCCAGCAATTCCTGATGCTGGCGGTTGACGATCATCGAGCGGATCCGCTCGGCCGAATCCACCGGCATCACCGCCTCCATTCGCGCGAGCAGGAAGCCGCGAATGATGAAGGTGAGCGCCACCACCGACAACGACAGGATGATGACGGTAATGAAATCCCAGTTGCGGAAGATGAGTTTGCTCACCACGCGGAGCGTGCCCGGATCCTGCAGCGGCGCATCCGCGGCGGGCGCGCCCGTCGGCGTGGCCTGCGCAAGGGCGGGATGCGAGTAGCTTAGCATTGCCAACACGACCGTGACGATGATGAGCGACGCAGGCAGCGCCGACCTAAAATGGGTTGACTTGAAGTTCATCGTTGTCGTTTCCTCGGGCTCGTAAGGCGACTTTTAGTTTTACTTGGCGAGATCGGATGCGCTAACACGCTTGAAATTACCCTTGGTGGAACCCGAGATTTGTTTGAGCTTTTGCAAATCAGCTCTATTCGTCTGGTCTCCGACCACCTGAATTATTTGGAACTCGACTTTCTTCTGAGGATCAAGTTGCAGAAGCGCCGCATCGACGTCTTCCAAGTCGTCAATGTCCCCGTCGGTTACTAAATAGACCTGATCTGGTCGGGGCACATTTCGGAAAACAGCCTCTAGTGCCGGGGCAAGAAGGCCTATGCCTCTAACCGCACATTTTTCTAATTCTTCATAGGCACGCTTCTTATTCTCAGGACTGGCAAGTAACGACTGTGACTCGCCGAGAAAAAATGGAGTGCGATCCGCGAAGAATACTACATTGAAAGCGTTGGTAGGAGGGAGTTCGAATATCAGCGATCTAACTTCGTGTTGCGCGAGAGTCAGGCTCGATCCAAACATCGAAGCAGAAGTATCGAGTAGCACGACGATAGAAGTGCCATCCCATCCCTTTTCACTAAAAGTGGTTGTCGCGGTACGCGTGGTCTCGAGCGGATGTAGATTGACACGCTCCTCCAAGTGATACCCATTGGCATCGGCACTTGGCGAAACCCCGGGCGAATGCTGTTGAGCGCAGCCGATTGCGAAAAGGATTGGCCAGGCAATGAGTGAAATCGCAAATTGATTGTTTATTCTCACCAAAGCCTCCGTCATCGAGTGCGATCACGTAACGTTTTGATTTCTATCTCAGTAAATCCGCCGCGCGGACCAGTTTGAACGTCCCGCCGTTCGCCACCGCGATGTCTCGCAGCGCCTTGGACTCTTCATCGCGCACCATGTCGCTGGTGAAGAGAATCGTATTGATGTGAACCTTTCGGCTGCTGTTGCGCTTGTTGATGACCTCCTGAACTTTGTCCGGATTGTCGAGCATGCCATCGGTGAGCAGGAAAATCAGGTCGGGCTGAAGGTCCAGCGCATCTTCCAGGGCCGGAACCGGGTCGGACGTGGCGCGAAGTTCATTGTCGGTGATGAACTTGAAGGCTCGTGCCTTGTTGGCCTGGGTGGCGAGCAGGAGCGTCTTCTTGTCGATCGCTTCATACGAGTGCAGTTTGAAGAAGAAAATGTTGAAGCTTTGCGAAGGACGCAGTCGGTCGATGGCCTTCTTCAGTTCGTCGTTGAGCAGCAGTTGGCGCTCGCCGAGCAGCGAGCCGGAGGAGTCGGAAACGTAGATGACCTTCTTCACGTTTCCGCCGGGCATGCCGAACATGCCCTTGCCCTGGCCTTCGCCGCCGCCGGCCGCGGGGCCGAAGGGGGCGAGGTTGCCCGAAGCGTCGCCGACGCCCTTGTTGGTCAGACCGCTCAGTGCGCCGCCGACGTTCGAGCCGGCGCCGATCGGCGTGATGTTCTGCTGCACATCCGCCGAGCCGCTCAGCAGGTTCGCGTTGAGCGTATCGCTCTTCTTGTTAGCCCAGTCCGGCGAGTCCTTGCTCTGCTCGACATCCTGCTCGGCGGCGCGGGTCGGGTCGGAATTGATTCCGGGGTTCTTCACGCCGCCAGTGTCGGCATTCTCCACGAGATTCGTGTCCGGGATGATGATCTGCTCGATCGCGACGCTGCGGATCACATCCACCGTCTTGAGAATGAGCAAACCGTATACGATCAGCACCGCATGAAATGCCAGCGACGTGGCCAATGGCAGAATCGTCTGCACCCGCGGATTCTGCCAGAACGAGGTCGGCGGCAGCGGAGTTGGATCGAGTTGGCTCATGCGATGCTGGGATATTTTTACCACGAAGTCACGAAGACACGAAGCTGCAACTGCGCAGCGTTCTTCATTTCAGGCTTCTTCTTCCAATTCAGATCATGTAAGGCAGAGACGCTCAGAGGCACGCTGAAGCGGATGCGTCTCCATTTTTTGAAAAGATCGCCGTCTTCCTTCCTCATCGCCAAGTTGCAGCTTCGTACCTTCGTGACTTCGTGGTTCAATAACTCCTACGCATTCGCCGCGACGATCCGTCGGAGGTTGCCTTCGGGATCGCGGAAGAAGTGCGGGCTCCAGAGGCGATGGATCGCCCAGCCCTGCTTCCGGTGGATGGCGACGCGGAAGATGTCCCAGGCGATCGGATCGTCGACAGCCGCGAAGCGGGTGCCGTCGGTCAGCACGCCGATGCCGATGGTGCTGGGATCGTCCTTTTTTGCCATCGCATAGTCGATGCAGAACCCTTCGTTGCCCCAGTTGACGATCCCGCCGATCGATTCGGCGACGAGCAGGTTCGACGCGATCGCCGACGCCAGCGAACTGACCGCCTGTTTTTCCATGATGGTCACCGCAGGCTTTGCATTGCTCGCCGCCCGCGGCTTCGTCGCGTACTTCGCCGCCAGTTCCTCGGCGTACTTCAGATAGGCATAGAGCAGCCAGCCACCCGTCGGCGTCGATCCTTCGGGCGCCGGCGGAAGCGCGCGGTAAGTATTGGACGGGATCGACGTGATTAGATGCACCGCCTCGCGCGCCCGCGTGACCAGCACGTTCAGCCGCCGCCCGCCGCCCTGCATCTGCAGCGGGCCGAACCGCTGGAAGAACTTGCCGTTGACGTCCGGGCCGTAGGTGGTCGAGATGATCATGTGATCGCGCTCGTCGCCCTGCACGTTTTCGAGGTTTTTGACGAACAGGCCCTCGAACGAACCAGAGCCTTCGCGCGCCCGCGCCGTTTCGAGTTGCTTGGCGAACTTCTCGTCCTCATCCGCCGCGTTGTCCAGCGCATCGGAAATCGTATCGCGCTGCTGCACGTTCATGCAGGCGATGCCGATGCTCGGCGGCGTGGGTTGATCGAGCAGCTTCTTCACCAGTTCGACGACCTTCGCCGCTTCCTTCTCGTTTTCGCCGGTTTTGTAGACGCCATCGGCGCGGATCAACTCGATCGGCGGCAGCGTCGGCATTTTCGCCGGATGCGTCGGGATCGCCTGCAGGCGCGAGCCGTAGAAATACTTGTTGCTGAACTCAATCAGGTCGGCGTTTTTCGATCGGTAATGGACATCCAAGTACGCCTCCTGGATCTGCAGTTGCAGCGCTGCACCCAAAAGATCCTCGGTGCCGGACTGCGCCTTCTCGAACAGGTCCTGGCTGCTCTCGACTTCCTTCTCGTCGTCGCCATCGACCACCGCGCTCTCGAAGAACCGCGTCGGCGGGAGCTGCTTCTCATCGCCGGCGATGACGATGCGCTTGGCCCGCGCCAGCACCGGCAGCGCCTCTTCGAGCCGCACCTGCGACGCTTCATCAAAGATCACCACATCAAACACGGCCTTGCGGGCAAACAGCTGCGCAACCGTTTCGGGACTGGCCATCCAGACGGGTCGAAGATCGAACAGCGGGTCGCCGCCTTCGATGGCGTTGCCGAGTTGAATCACTTTGCGGAGACGCATGGCGTTCTTGCCGGTGAGGAGGAATCGCCGCTTCAGATCGGCACCGACGGCGTTGAGCTTGTTCCCATCGCACAGCCGCGTCTGCGCCTTGTTGGTCCAGAACTGTAATACCCCTTCCTGGATCATCTTCTGCCGATCCTTCTCCATCGCGCCAAGTCGGTCGGCGGCCGTCTGCAGGCGCTGCGGGTCGATCTGCTGCAGCGACGGGTCGGCGGCGATGCGTTTGCGGATTTCGGCCTCGATCGCGTTTCGGCCGATCGCCAGCAGGGCGCCCCGCGCATCCACGCCGCTGGTCATCAACGCGCGCAGCGCCTCGGCGGTCTGCGGCGGCAGATCCGCCAGCGAGTTCTCCACCCGCACGACGCCTTCGAGCGAATCGAGTTGCTCGGTCATGAGTTTCGCACGATCCGCGAGTGGCTGATTCGCGTAGAGCAAAGCCGCAAGCCGCTTCGCGCCGGCAGGGCCGGTGAGTTGCGATTGCGTGGCTGCGGCGAGCGTCGAGGTAATCGCGGCGGCGCGATCCTTCGCGCTCGCGAAGGCCTTGGCGAGCACCGACAAATCGCTGTCGAGTTGCTTGATGATCCACTCTTTCAGCGGCGTAAGCGACGGCTTCTTGTCGATGCTCGAAAGCAAACTCGACACCGTCACGTATCCGCCGACGCCCTTGATCAGTTCATCATCGCTCGCGGGAGCGGTCGGCGGATTCGCGATGCCGTTCAGCTCGGCCGACAGGTAGTGGAGCATCACGCGAACGTTGTACGCGTCGAGGAACGCCTTGAGTTTCGTCGCCGATGCCGCGTCGAGCGATAGGCCGAACGGATCGAGGATCGCCTTCGCCGCACTCTTGGTTCCGAACGAAAGTCCGCCGAGCAGGCGCTTCGTGGAATCGATGTAATCCTGCAGCGCCTGTCGCTGCCGCGCGAGTTCCGGCGGCGTGAGGTTGAGCGATCTCGCCACGCTACCCATCGCCAGGTCCAACGGCGACGCTTTCACGCGATCGAGCATCGGCCCGGCCTCGAACAATCGCGCCTGCAGCCGTGTGAGGGACGATGCATCCATCGCGAGCAGCTTCGCAAGTGTTTGCGTCGCGCCGCCGGTTATGATCGATGAGAGCTGGTTCGCGAAGTCGACGCGATCATTCGCCTGTGTGCTCAAGTCGATGCCATCAATGAAGGCCGGCGCGCCGGGGACGATGTTTGCATCCGATTTGGCGATCGAATCAGCGAGTGTCGCCGCGGCGCTGCAAACTTCGTTCACCGGGCGCGACATGAAGCTGCTCAGATCCGTCGTCACGAGCCCCGCCCACGGATTGGTCGCATACTTCACGCCGCTGGCGCGGTCGAACAGTTCCTGCAGTCCCGTCGCCTGCGCGCCCAGCGTGTCGGCGGTAATCCCCGCAAGCTGCGGCGGCATCGCCACCTTGCCCGCCGGCGTCGAGAACCATTTGCCCACCAGTTCGTGAAAGCTCTCGCCATCCGGCGTCGGCGGCCTGGAGAGCGTGTTGTGATAGCTGAGCAGCTCGCCGTGCAGTTTGTTCAGCTCGTCATCGAGCTGCGCCAGCAACGTCTCGCTTCGCGGGCTCATCTTCTTTTCGAGCAGGTGATCGAGCTGATCGCGAATCGATCGATAGAACTCCCCCTGATCGGTCTGCGGATCGTGGACCACGGCGCACAGATCGCCGAGCCCGGTGAAGCTGAGGCGATTGAGCACGACGTCGAGTGCGGTCCGCTTGTCGCACACGAACAACACACGCTGCCCGCGCGAGAGGTGATCGCCGATGAGGTTGACGATCGTCTGGCTCTTGCCGGTACCCGGCGGGCCGTGGATCACCACGCCGCGCGTGCTCTGCGCCAGCCGGATCACCTGCCGCTGGCACGGGTCGGCATCGGTCACGAGGCGCACGCTCGTCGGCCCGATCTTCGGCAGGTTCGGGTCGAGCGTTTTTCCCGGCAAGGGCGGCGGCGAGTGGACGTTGTCGAGCGCAAGGTTCGCGCTCAGGAACGCCTCCATCGGTCCGGGCACCGCCCCATTCTCCACGAACGCCTTCATGTCCTGGATCAGCCCCTGGTTCGTCATCGGGAACAGGCCGAGCACCGCGCTGGAGAGGATCTGCGCTTTGTCCTTGTCGGCATCCGATTTCGGCGAGACTTCGAGCTTGAAAGTGTCGGGCAACTGCAGGTCGGGCGCTTCGGGCGCGGGCATCTGGTCGTGGCCGGGCGGGACGAAATCGGGCAGCGTAATTTCCAGGCACTTCGCCGCGGCGGCCGCCAGCATGATGATCTCGCGCAGCGGCTTGTTGCCGGTTTCATCTTCGAACGCGCGCATCAGGTCTTTCTTGCCGGTGAGTTGTTCGAGCCACGCGAAGAGCGCGACGTTGGGCACGACGCGGTCGACGCCGTCGCCGAAGCAACTGATCTCGACGGTGGTGTTCACGCCGCGCGTGACGGTGACCTCGACGGGGATAAACGCGATCGGCGCAATCACGCGGCGGCTCATCTCCTTGCCAAGCGTGCCCGGCGGCATGGTGAGCAGTGGAAACCCAAGCGCGAGCGCGTGGACACCGGTGTCCTGCGTGTAGACGCGCGAATCATCGGTCATTACGCGAAGTTTGGTGAGCAGCTGCGAGACGTTTAGTTGCGAATCATCCTCTTTCGAATCGGGCGAAGCTGCATCATCCGCTTTCGGTGAAGTCTTCTTCCCCCGCGCGACCGCCTTGGGCGTCTTGGCGCTGATCTTGGCCGTCGCGTCGTCGCTGAGCAGCATCTTGAGGACTTGTGTGGGATCGACGCCTTCGAGCTTCCCGAGCGAAGCGACATCCACCCGCTGCCGCGAGTTGTGCGGCCGACAGTTCATCGCCGGGCCGTTGAGCAGGCCGGTCATCAGTCGATCGAGAAGCTTGTTGAGGATGGGTGAGCCCTGCGGGGCAGAGGTGGTCATTCGCGAGATGTTACGTCCAGCCGGGAAGACCGTCACGGTCCGGCCGTATCAGGCCCGATCGCAGGTACATTTCGCGGGCGATTCCGAAGCAAGCGGGTAGAGTGTCGGCGGATGTCCTCTTCACCCTTACTCGATAGGATGGTGATCGCCGCCCAACGCGTCCGCGAGCGTCTGCTTCGGGCGACATGTGCGCTTCAAGTGGCCGGCATTCCCTACGCGGTGATCGACGACAATGCCGTAGCGGCATGAGTGGCAAGTGTCGATCCCTCCGCCGTGCCCAACACGCAGGACGTCGACATCCTTCTCCGCCGGGCCGATCTCGAAGCCGCCAGGCGCGCCATGGAGGCGGCCGGTTTCGTCTATCGACACATCACCGGCATCGACATGTTCCTCGACGGGACTGATGCGCGGGCGCGCGATGCGGTTCACGTCGTGCTGGCCGGCGAGAAAATCCGTGCGGAGTATTCATCGGCCGCGCCGGATGTGACCGAGTCGGAGAAGCCGGACCGGTTCTTTGTGCTCAGCCTCGAGTCGCTGGTGCGGATGAAGTTGGCGAGCTTTCGCGACAAGGACCGAACTCACCTTCGCGATTTTCTCGATATCGGCCTGATCGACGCGTCCTGGACGTCGCGCTTTTCGCCTGACCTCGCCGCACGGCTGCAGCAGCTCATCGACACGCCGGAAGGCTAGTCTTTGTGTTTCGCCTGCCGCGAACTCGGGTGCGTCGTCGGTTGCGTGGCCGGCGGCGGATAGAGAAGGTTGGCGAGCGCATTGGTGAACTTGGTCGCGCCGGTCAGATTCAAATGGGCCATCTCGCGGAAGTCGCGATCATTGGGCGCGATGCCCAGTTGATCCACGCGGTAAAATGCGACGTTCGGCTTCCCGTTCGCCTCCTCCTCGGTGGTTTGAAGAAACGAAGGGTAGATCGTCGCGTTGCTGCGGTTCAATTCCGTCTTTACTGCCCGGGAGGGCGGCACCTCGAACAGGATGAACTTCGCGTCGCCGTTCCCGAACTGCGCAATCGTCCGCCGCAGGCTCGCGACCATGATCGCGTCCGGATAGTCGCTGCGCTGGAAGTCGCGGATGTTCTGGAGCACGCGGTCGCGCCGCGCGGGACGTGTCTGAAGCGACTGACGCGACTTGCTCCGCTGCCAGTCGCTGAGCTGGCCGTAGATGAGCGAGTCCTTCGCGCTTCGATGCGTGCCGGTGAGTGCCTGGCGAACCGACAGTCGGATCTGCTCGCGCTGTCCTAGCACGCGGAAGTGCCGGCCAATCTCGGTGCGGACGACCGTCGCCAGTTCAGGCAGGACACGCTCGGTACCGGCGTCCATCACCCGTTTCCAGTCGTCGAGGTTCCAGAACGCCGTCGCCTTGTCGAACGCGCCGCCGGTACGGTTGAAATCGCGCTCGGCGATGCCGTAGAGAATGACTTTCGGCGGGCGCGCGGTTCGCATCGCGCGGCTGACGATCGCTTCGACATCGCTCGCGTGAGCGCCGCTCACGGCGCAGCTGCCCACGGTGACGTCGCGGCCGGCGCGCTGGGACAGGACCTGTTTCAGCAGAGGCAGGTTGACCGCTTCGCGCGCGCGACTGGAGCCGACGACCATCACCTCCGGCGCGTCGTTCCGATTCAGCGCCGCCGCGACGGCGTTGTACTCCTCGCCGCCAAGCTCGTACGGGATCGAGCGCGGCCATCCACCCACGCGCAGCGCCACCTCGCACGCGATCAGGACGGCGAGGACGATGACGATCGTCCGGAGGATTGATCGCCCCGCCTCTCGCTCGGCGAGTGGTGACGATTCAGAATTGGAAATAAATGAAGGTTCTTCCACCCGTATCTCCCCAGATCAGGATGACCAGGATCGCCGCCGCGTACACGATGCCGCGAGCCGGCTTGGGCAGTTTCATCGCGATGAACGCCTTGCCGGTGATCTCCTGCATCAGTTGCACGACCAACATCAGCCCCGCCGTGAAGCAGAACGTCATCATCAGTGCATTGTCGAGATGGCTGATCGGCATCGGTGCCTTCCACGCATAGACCTGCGCCGGCAGGGCCTTGATCGAGAGCCCGATCGCCTTGAGCATCACCGCGCAGTGCTCCAGCGAATCGGCCCGGAACAAAAGCCACCCCAGGCACACCAGGTGGAACGTGAAGACGACGCACACCCCATCCCAAAGCAGGTGCGGCACGCGCGCCGCGGGCGAAAGCTTTTCGAGCCAGCTATTGAGGAACCGGTGCGCGCAGAGCAGGAAGCCCTGGTACGCGCCCCAGGCGATGAACGTCCACGCGGCGCCGTGCCACAGACCGCCGATGAGCATGGTGAGCATCAGGTTCACGTACGTGCGGACCGGCCCTTTGCGGTTGCCGCCGAGCGGAATGTACAGATAGTCGCGCAGCCAGCTGCTCAAAGAGATGTGCCAGCGGTGCCAGAATTCGCTGGGGTTGCGGCTGAAGTACGGCAGATCGAAGTTGCGCATCAGCTCGAAGCCCATGCATCGCGCCACCCCGCGGGCGATGTCGGTGTATCCGGAGAAATCGCAGTAGATCTGGATCGCGAACGCGTAAATTGCGATGAGCGCCGTTCCGCCGGTCGGCGCCAGCGAAAACTGCGAGAACTCGGTCGGGAACTGCTTGAACGCGGTGTCGGCGACCTGGGCGATGTTGTCGGCGATCACGACCTTCTTGAACAGGCCTGTCAGGATCAGGTAACAGCCGTTCGCGAAGTTCGTCCGGTTCATCGACGACACCACGCGCAGCTGCGGCAACAGGTGCGCCCCGCGTTCGATCGGGCCCGCAACCAACGGCGGAAAAAACGCGACGAAGCTCGCATACGTCAGCAAACTCCGCTCGCACTGCGTCTTGCCGCGATAGATGTCGATGACGTAGCTCATCGACTGAAACGTGTAAAAGCTGATGCCCACCGGCAGGATGATCTGCAGCGTCGGCAGGTTGGCCTGTACATGGAAGTGATCCAGCAGCGCCTTGAAGCTGTCGGCGAAGAAGCCGAAATATTTGAAAAAGCCCAGGATGATCAGGTTGAAGCTCAAACTCACGCCGACGATCAGCTTGGCGAGCCTGACATTCGGCGCGACGTCCGCCATTTTCGGGCGCAGCGCATCCTCCACCAGTCGCCCGGCCGCGTAGTCGAGGATCGTCGTCAGCAGCAGCAGCCCGAGAAATCGCCAGTCCCACCAGCCATAGAAGTAGTAGCCGCACGCGATGAGGAAAATGTTTCGGCCACGTACCGAGTTGCGCAGGCGCAGCAGGACCGCCATCACCACGGTGAAGAAGAGCGCGAAATGAAGGCTGTTGAAGACCATGCAGACGCCGGGCGAGACGTTGGAAACCGCGCGGGAGAGTAGAAGGCCGCGGATGTCGCGTCAAACGCGAGACGACACCCACCCGTCACTTCGCGACATCCGACTCGTCCACCACCTTTGCCATCGGCACGAGATCGAATCCGCGCACCAGCATCGGCTTCCCGTAGGCGCGCCGGAACCCGTAGAAGATCGCCATCACCGCGAAGACGACACAGTTCAGGATCGCGCCCTGGATGCAGGTGAAGAGCATCGCCCCGCCGAAGCGTCTCGTGCCCGCGTCATAGGTCACGCCGAAAATGCTCTCGGCGATTCGCGCGGTGACGACGCCGCAGAACAGGTCCGGCCAGAGCGGAAGAAAGAATGCATCGTTGAACGTGCCGAGCACGGTCAGGACCGACAGGAACATCCGCAGGCCGTAACCGAAACGCATCGTCGCGCGGATGTAGGGCCTTTCGTAGAAGCGCTCGAATCGCGACGTCGAGGTGAGGAGGGTGTAGATCACGACGAACAGCAATACGCCGCCCGCCATGCCGGCCCGGTCGGCGTGATCGAGCGAAGCGACATAAAAGCTCGGCGCCGCGCTGATGCAGCAGATGGCCAGCCAAAGCCAGAAGCGTCGAAGGACGGTGCGCGGCGTGATCCGTTCGCCCATGGCGAAGATCGTATTCGAGTGGGCGTTGGGTACGTTAGCGGCAATCAGATTACCCTTCCGCCTCCAGCAACCTCTTCAAGTTCGCGGCGGCGTCGCGAGTCTGCTTCTTGAGCCCCAGCTTGATCAGCGGCGACATCAGCTTGCCGATCAACGTCTTGGGCGTGATCTGGATGTGGTGTTCGGTCAACGCGCCAAGCGGATCCGAACGAACGCGAAGGTCGACCACGACCTGGAACATCGGGTCGTCGTATTGGGTATACAGCCGCTCGCCGGGCACGCGCTCGAGGATGACGCCGCTCATCTCGCGCGTGCGGCCGCCTTCTTTGTAGACGTACCGCAGGGCGTCACCCTTTGCGTTGGGTCCGGCACCAAGCTTTTCGAGGCTCGCGCATGGCGGGAGCCATTGCGCGGTGCGAGGGAGGTCGTCGATCAACGCGAACGCCTGTTGCGGCGTCGTTTTCACCGGCTGGGAATGTTGGCAGGCAATGATCATTTTTCTATCTCGGTCTTTCCCGCCGCACTCGAAGCGTAAATGACGCTGAGGTTGCCGATTGCGATCCCTCGTCGGCTCGAAACCCGCTGGGGGCGCTGCGCGTTTCGATATTCTTACGCAGCAGTGACGGGAAGATAGACACGCTTCTTGGCAACTGAATCCGAATCCTCGAATGCGAAACGTCGCCGCGCGACTTCCGAAAATCTCCGACGCTTCAGTTTTTGGTTGCTGCGGCTATTGCGCCGCGGCAGGCGCCGTCGCCGGCTGGGGGGCTTCCGGCGGCTCGGGCTTTTTCAGCTTGTGTTCGTAGCCGATCGAGTCGTCGATGTTGCGCACGATCTGGAAATCGCCGGCGTACTTGGCACGGACCAGCTTCGTCTGGCCAGATGCGTCGAAGAACTGTCCCACGCTGTTGCCGGCGAAGCTGAAATCCGCCAGGACCATTTCGATCTTCTTCGCCAGATCGGGCTTGAGCGCGTGGGAGTAGCCGAAACTCGCGGTCGGGAACGGGTCGGATGTGAAGAGGACGCGATAGGCCGACGGCGAGATCGTCCCCGACTTCTCTGCGCGGGCGAGGATGTCGCTCGCGACGGCGACCACCGTGTACGTGCCGTTCGCGAGCCCGTCGATCGACTGTTGCTGGCCGCCGGAATAGCGGATGGCGTAGTCGCGGCCGGGCTCGAGCCCGAACTTCTGTTTCAACAGCACCAGCGGCGCCTTGAAGCCGGAGTTGGAGCCCATCTCGGTGAGCGTGACTTCTTCGCCGTTGAGCTTCGAGATGTCGCTGATCGTGGATCGGGTGCTGGCGAGCAGCTTGAGCTGATAGGTGTGCGGGCCGCTGTCACCACCAAGAACGCTCACCGGGACGAAGCCGGCCGAATCCACCGCGATCGGCACGGCACCCGTGTTGAAGGCGCAGATGTGAAGCGTGCCGTCGTGCATCGCGTTGAGCTGGGCATCGATGTCGGTGAGCGGCATGAACCGGACCGTCTTGCCGGTCGCCTTGGCCAGCGCATCGGTCAAGGGCGCGAAGACGTTGGCGTTGTTGGCGTTCTGGTCGGACGCGACGTAACTGAATGTGAGTTCTGGCGGATCGAGTTGTTTTGCGGCGTCGGTCGGCGCATCGGCGACGAGATCGCCGTCGGCATCCAGGTATTCGGCGGCGAGCTTGTTGGATACCGGACGCGCCAGGCCGGTCATCGTCGAAAGCTCATCGCCGTGAGCCTGGCGCTCGCGCTCCATACGCGGGCCGGGACGGTTCAGCCACACGACGGCCAGGATCAGGACGATCGCGACAATCAGGATAGGGAGGAGAGTGGAAACCGAGGCACGGCGGGCATTGGACGACATGGCGTCTCCCGGTAAGGCGCAGGTGCGAAATCGCGTTTGCGTCACTCTACGCGCATCCGCTGCTCATCCGCAAAAATTCCGGGATTCAAACAACCCGCCATCGCCGTCACGCCCAATGCGCGCGAATGAGGCAAGCACCGATCAATGTGGGACGGCTGCACGAGTTTTGGTCAGGCCGACGGTTCACCGGACCGGGGCGAAGGTTGCCCGCTGCACAAATAAAGGACGAAAACTGAGGCAAAAGCCCACTTCTCGACTTTTCGATCCCTCTGGCACGGCCATTGATCTACGGGAATCCGTCATCGTCGCGGTGACGGTGATGATCCGGATCAATCCGGGTCGGAAATCATGGAGCGCGGTTGGTTCCCACGGGCTGTGTTGTCCGGCCGGCGGTCGGCCGGACAACACTCCTGCTCCATCGCTCCCCGCCGCAGACAGAGCTTAGACCAGTCATCAGGCCGAATGCGAATGCCCGCGGGCAGTCGCATTCGGCTTTACGTTTTCTTCACGTCGATTCTCCGGCTGTCCATCATTGTCGCGGTCAATCGCCCCGCAGACGTTCGAGCACGATCCGCAGGTAACACTTTTCGTTTTCGTCGGCCGACTGCTTGAGCGCTGACTCATATTCGGCGATTGCCTGCGCGATCTGGTTCGAACGGTCGTAGCAGTGCACCAACGTTAACGGCGAAACGGTCGCGCCTTCGGCGCGGGCGAGTTCGAAGTACCGCGCCGCCCAGTCGTCGGCGGCGTGCATCTCGTACCAGCGGGCGAGCGTGAGCGCCGCATCGGCATTATCCGGCTTCGTCTGAAGCGTGAGCCGCGCCGCTTCGACCCGTGGCTCCAGCACGTCGCGGTCGCGATACCAACCCATGTGATACACCTCGCAGTTGATGTCGCCGTCCAGCAGAACCCCGTACGGCCCGTCGACGAGCGGCCTGACAAATCCAAGGCCCATAAGAAACGTCTTGAGCACCCGGCCGGACGGGTAGGCACGGAGATTGAAACGCGGCTCTTCGGTGACCGAAAGGAGGTGTTGCGGATCAGGCCAGAACTGTTCGCTATTGATGGAGTTGGAACCGTCGGCAATCGTACCGATTTCGCTCATGTCGCCGCTGCGCCAGAGGGTGCCGAAACTGTCGATGTCGTTCTGTCGCGTGATGATCGTCTCCCCGTCTGGGCTGAAGCAGGCGAATCCCCGCCCGCTCGGGCCGAACAACCGCGGGCGGAAGATCGGCTCGGTTTGGCCGGTCAGATCGAATCGGCCGACGCGGCTTTCGCCCTCGGTGGTAAAGGAGAGCGAGAAGCGCCCGTCATCAGAAAGGTGCGTCTGCCAGTTGACGATGCCGTCGGAGAGCCTGGCGATCTTGGTGCGCGTCGTCAGGTCCCAGCTTTGAAGATCGATGCCGCGGCGAAGGATCAGCAACGTCGGCTTGTTTCGCGGCCGCCAGATATAGATTTGCGCTAGCGGCTCGTCCGCGTCGCCGACGGTTGCGACCTCGCGATTTTGATCCAGATCGTAGAGGTGAACTTTTCCATCCGTGGCAGCAAAGGCGATTTCGCGCTGTGTCGCCCCGCGCAACCCGACGGTGTAGCCGAGCGATGCAGGAAGCGTCTTGAGAATGCGACCCGTGGAAAGGTCGGTGAGGAACGGATCGATGAGGGCGACGCCGGTGACGGCAAGCCGATTGTCGCAGAGCGTATCCACCGTGGGCGCCCATCGCATCGACGGCCCGCGCGACGAGCTCAGCACGGACTGATTATGGCGAAGATCCCAGACATAGATCTTGCCGTCCCAACCGACGCCGGCGATGCGCCGATTGTCCGGCGAGATCGCCACCGAATCGATCGGCCCGCGCGAGCCGTGCAGCACCGCCAGCACCTTTCCCGTTTTCGTGTCCCAGACGCGCACCAGCGAATCCCAGCATCCGCCGGCGATCATCGTGCCGTCGGTCGACCACGCGCACGATCCGACGTGAACCTTGTTCGCGTCCAGTCGAATCGGCGGCTCACGTCGCTCGGCGCTGTAAATGACGGCGTCGGACCACTGCCCAAACGCCAGGCGCTTTCCGTCTGGCGAGGGCGCGGTGGAAGCGAATCCACCTTCGACGATGTCCGTTCGTTCGATGAGCGGCGTATCGCTTTCGTCACCGAAGACCAGGTACTTTCCTTCGGTCGCGACGATCACCCAGTGATGATTGTCCAGGAACGCGCCGTCGGTGTCCGCCCAGAAGCCGTCCATCGGGTGGCGGAAAATCTCCTTGCCGTCGCGCTGCACGATGAAAAAGCGATTGCTCGCGTAAAGGATGCTGCGTCCATCGGGACTGACGCCGTAGGGCGCGCCGCCAAACGGGAAGACGATCTCCTTTGTTTCTTCGCCGGGCTTCCACCTGAGCAGCTTGATCGGGTTCATCCCCGCGGTGGTGAAGTAGGCCGCGCCATCGCCGCCGCGAAACTGCCGGACAAGCGGGTAGGCGGTGTCCTCGTGTCGCTCGGTCTGGCCGGTATGGAGATCGACGATGAGCCTCTGGGGCTTGCGGCGGACGGTGGCATAGAGGTGATCGCCGTCGGGAAGGAAACCGACCAGCGCGAGCGGCTGATCGCCGACGGCGAACGTGCAGATCGGCGGATTCGACGTTGCGGCTATATCCCAAAGGCCCAGGTCGGCGATCCACGGCCGATCACCAAGACGGCGGAGCTCTTCGCGGGATTGACGATAGAGCGATTTCGCATCCTCGTACCGCCTTACCTGGGCGAACGCATCCGCCTGCTGCAGCGTGGCCATCGCGGCGTTGAGTTCGGCGAGCGAGCGCTGCGTGGTGGCAGCGGCTTCGGCGTGCCGCGTCTGTTCGAGCTGGAACAGCGAGACGACCAACCCGAGCACGAGCAAAGACAGCGCGGCCAGCGACAGCGAGACGGTCACCTTGTTCCGCTTGCAGAACTTCCGCGTGCGATACCACCGCGACTCGGGCCGCGCCGTGAGTGGCATCCCGGTAAGGTAGTTCTGAATTTCGCGAGACAGCTCTCCGGCCGACTGGTAGCGGCGATCGGCTTCTTTTCGCATCGCTTTCAGAGGCACCCAGTCAAGTTCCTGGCGAAGCTCGCGGCGGAGTTGAATCAGCCGCGTCTGCCGATCGGAGGCGGTGCGCTGGCCCTGATCGGGCTGGGTGTCGAGGCGGGTGCTGGGCCTGGGCGGGTCGGCCTCGCGGATGAGCCGGCGCATCTCTGCCTCTGCCGCGGCGCCCAGACGCTGGGTATCGAACGGCGTGCGGCCGGTGAGCAGTTCGTACAGCAGCACGCCGAGACTGTAGACGTCGCTGCGCGTGTCGATGTCGGCGGATCCGGACGCCTGCTCCGGGCTCATGTATTCATAGGTGCCGACGATCTGCCCGAGCCGCGTGAGCACCGTCTGGCTGCCGCGCTCGACGTCCATCAGTTTGGCGATGCCGAAGTCGATCACCTTCACGACCGGCACGCCGTCGCGCATGAACGCGAGCACGTTCGATGGCTTGATGTCGCGGTGGATGATCCCCTTGGCGTGGGCGTGGGCGATCGCAGAGCAGACCTGTATGAACAGCTCCAGTCTTCCACGCACATCGATCCTGCCCACGTCGCAGAAGCGGGTGAGCGGAAGGCCGGGGATGAGATCGACGACGAGGTATGGCATGCCCGTTTCGGTCATGCCGGCGTCGAGCACGCGCGCGATGTTGGGATGGTCCAGCCGCGAAAGCACTTCGCGTTCGGCCGAGAGGCGACGGACGATCTCGATCGATTCGATCTCCGGCCGCAGCAGCTTTATGGCGACCGTTCGCGTGACGGGCGCTTCCTGGAACGCCTCGTAGACGCGGCTCATGCCGCCCTGCCCGAGTTGACGCCCCAGTCGGTACGGGCCGATCATCTCCGGCGGTTCGGTCGGCACCGGTCGAAACCCGCCGAGGAATGCGTCCGGCATCTGCCCCATCGCGCCGAGCATGGCCATTACTTCGGCCTTCACGGCGTCTGAGAGCGGCAAGGACGCAACGAAATCCGGGCGCTGTGCCGCGGGCCTCTCGACTGCCTCTTCGAATGCACGACGCACCTGTTGTACGAACTCTTTGTCCACTCCCACCTCAGCACGACGGAATCGCCACACTTCATACCCGAGAACGCCGTCGCATCCCGCCATCTTTGCCCGCCGCTGCCATCCGGAGCGACACGCATCACAAATCGCTGCGAACCACAGAACGTCCGCCGCGCCGCAAGCACATTCATCAAAGACACTTACGTGCGTTCAGAGACATCTCACTCCGGGTGGGGATCCGAGTCACGCGATCTTGCGCACGGATCGAAACCGCATCGCCACCAGCAGCGAACTGATCACCAGAAGAACGCCGCCAACCAGCAGCGTCGCGACGAACGATGTCTCGGCCCGGGAGAAGAGCGCGCGCCCCGCGTATTCGCGAAAGAGGTAGAACGAAGCCGCCGAGAGCAGTCCGATCGACCAGAGAATCGATGCCGTCCACAGCACGGGCGAAAGCCAGCGGGCGCCGAGCATTCGCGCGATGCGGACTTGAATGCAGCCCAGTCCGATCCAACAGGTGACCAGCAGCGCGAAGAAGAGCGTCCAGCCGAGTTTTCCCCAGAGCGATTCCAATCCGCCTTGTCGCGCGGCCGGCAGGACGAGCGAGAGTCCCAGCACGCCTACAAAACCCCAGCGTACCAGCAGGCTCGATTTCTTGGCGCGTCGGTCGGCGCGCTGGACGGTGAGCAGCCAGACCGACACCGCCAGCAAGACCAGCGGCAGGACCCTGAGCACCGTGAAGACGGGTTTGGGGATCGATTCGACATACGGCGCGAACACTTCGCTGAGGATCGCCACCGCAGAGAGCGCGTAGCTCGTAAACAGGATCCAGATGCCCAGCCGCTGTGTGCGCACCCAGCCGCGCGGCGCATCGTCCATGCGTTCGACCACGATCGATTCCCCGACCGGCAGCCCGCACTCGGGACATCGGCCCGCCGCGGCGAGGCCACGCAGGTCGTAGCCGCACTTTCGGCAGGAGAGAGTTTGTGAATCGAGCGGTTTCATCGACGGGAAGCAAACGAACGAACCCGGCCCATTCGCCGGGTTCGTTCGATTGTAGTCGAAGATGACGCCTGTCGCAGGCGCGAGGTCTCCCGACGGCATGCCATCAGGCCAGAACGTCCTCGATTTCCCGTACGTCGTCGCGCTTCGTGGAATCGCCGGCGATGACGCTGGCCGAGAAGAGGCTGTTGCCGTACTTCTGGGCGAAGTTCAGCAGGTCGTCGAAGTTGATGTTGTGATCGTAGTTGATGTCGCCCATGCTGAAGGTGGCGGTGTCGATCATTCCGTAGTTCTGAGCGATCTTCAGCAGATCGTCGAAGTTCACCACGCCGTCGCGGGTGAAGTCGCCGCTGAGGACGTTGAAGTCGAACGTGAACGCGCTCGCGTTGGGATTGTTCGAGAGGTCCTTCAGCGATCCGGCCGCAAGGGTGGCGCGGTAGTGCCCGTCCGGAAGCACCGGCGAAAGGAAATCGAAGCCGACCGTGTGCGTGGCCGGATCGTAATGCGTCTGGCGAAGCGGGAAGAGGAAACCGTTGTCGAGCCCGAGCACGCTCGCATCCGACAGGTCGATGCTGCCGGCCACATCCTGGTCCATCACGAAGTAGACGCCGGTCGATTTCGTCTCGTACTGGAACCCGGCCGAGCTGACGACCGGCGGCGAGTTGTCGGTGATGGCGGCGGTCTTGTAGCTCATGACGTAGTCGCCGCCGACCGGCGTGTCGCTGTGCGCGCCTTCGTTCACCGGCAGGTACGCGCGAACGACGTACGTGCCCGGATCGAGATTGGCGCTGAGCGAGCTGATCGTCCCTTCGTAGGTCCCGACGCCGACCATCCGCTGGAGCGTCTGGCCGGTCTGCTTGTAGATCTGCAGGCCGAAGAGATTGTTGTTCAGCGAGACGTCGAAGCGTGTGCGCGCCGGAAGCGTGAAGGTGTAGCGGTCTTCGAGGTCGTTGAGCGAGGCTTCCGCTGGGTTGAAGCCCAGGAAGCCGCCGAACGTCTGGTTGGTGTTGGTCGGCGTGATCGGCGAGGGGCTGGAGCCCGTCGGCTCGACGGCGTTCCCCGACCACCAGGCGAGCCGGTAGTTGCCGATCGTGCTGAACTCGCCCGACGGCGCCGGCTGCACGCGAAGGTAGTAATTCGCGAACGTGGTGATGTTGAAGGTGAGTTCGGTGCCGATACCGTCGGCGACGATTTCGCCGGCGTCGGCGATGCCGTTGGTGTTCGAGTCCTGGATGATCTGCAGCCGGTGCGCGCCGCTGTTGACGGCGTCCGTCATCGTCAACTTGGCGTGGAACAGGCCGGCCGTCGGGTTGAACTTGAACGTGTCGAAGAAGTCGTTCGCATAGCCGACATACTCATTGAAGGTGCCGGTGTTTCCAGCCGGCAGTTGCAGACCGCCGGTCAGCGTGCCGGTGGTGTTGCCCGCCGTCGTGTAGTCGATATCTGCGAACAGGTTGTAGTTCGCTTCGACGCTGCCGGTGACTTTGATGAGGATGTTCGCATTCGCGGGAACGGGGATGGAATCCGGGAAGTCGTTGGTGTTGGTGCTGGGGATGATGAACTCCGCGGTATCGAGCACGCCGTTGTTGTTCGTGTCGTTGCCGAAGGTCACGCGGACGTCGCCGCCGGTCTCGAACACGTAGGTCGCGAGGTTGCCGGCGAACTCGGTGTGCAAGCGGTAGTAGTCGACCGTGTCCGAATTGCCGGGCTGGATCGAGTCGTAAATCGTGAAGCCGCCATGATACGGCGAAGGATCGAAGAACGAGCTCTGCACCGTGGACGGCAGCGTCGCCAGGCCGACGTCGGAGGAGAGCTTGAGCGTGTAGTTCGAGTTCCCGCCGCCGACGTTGCGCGTGCGGATGTAGATCAGATCGCTCTGCGCCAGATCGGTGTTGAGCGTGAGCGCCTGCGTCGCGGTTCCGCCGGCGGACGTCGCCAGCACTTCGCCGGCATCGATCACGCCGTTGCTGTTCGCGTCTTTGAAGAATTGCAACTCGACCGAGGTCGTCATCCCCGAAATCTGTCCCCAGAACGTGCGGACGTTCTGCGGCAGGCGGACCTTGAAGAAGTCGAAGACGTCCGTGCTCTGGACGCTCTCGGCGATCGTCGCGTTGCCGCCGAAGCCGAGCCCGACGCCGGTCGCGCCGGTGTCGCCCTGCAAGCCAATCTCCTGCGCGCTGCCGATCGTGTTGTTCGGCGTCGTGCTGCCAGTGCC
Organism: Phycisphaerae bacterium; assembly: GCA_031411495.1. GTDB lineage: Bacteria > Planctomycetota > Phycisphaerae > Tepidisphaerales > Tepidisphaeraceae > JANOBD01. The sequence continues at coordinate 125,294 of JANOBD010000175.1, forward strand.
GGCGCGGACGTTCAACCGCCACTGGCCGATGTTTCCGTATCCGCCTTCGCTGTCGATCCAAAGCAGGTAGGTTCCCGCGGCGAGGCTGTTGACGGTGATCTTCTCGCCGACGCCATCCGAGCCGTTATCGATATTGCTGAACTGGATGGTGTTGCCGGTGCTGGAGGTGAGGGTCAATTGCGGGTCGAGCATGCCGCGGAACTCGGCATTGAGCACTTCGGCCTCGAACGAACCGCCGGTGTGGACGATCTTGATCACGTCGCGATCCGACGGCGTAAGCACGCCGGATGTCGAGGCGGAGAGGACGCCGTTCACACTGGTCAAGGAGACCGTGGTCGCCGTCGGGATCGAGCTGCCGAAATCATCAGCGCGGAACGGGAAGTTGTCGGCGGCGAGGGTGGCCAGGTCGTCCTGCGAACTTCGGCCGAGCACGACGCTGTTGCCGTCGCGCGTGGTGGCGAACGTGCCGTTGACAGACGTGCTGCCCCAGCGGCCGAACGCGGTCGCATCGCCGGAGCCCATGATGAAGCCGGGCGCGTATTCGTTCTGGTCGATCGGCGCGGTCGACTGGTGATAGAGGTTGAACATGTGGCCGGCTTCGTGGGCGACAGCTTCGACCATGTACTTCGGGTTGTTTCGTCCGTCCCAGACGAAGGCGTAGTTGCCGCTGTTGCCGTCGAAGAACCCTTCGTTGAACCCGCCGACCTGACCGACGCCGCCGCCGGAGCCGTGCCATGCGCCGTCGCCACCGATGACGACCGTGGCGCTGTGTCCGGGCGAGCGGGAGGACGGAATGACCGTCGTCACATCCACATCGAATGGCGAGAACTTCTCGGCCACGCCCTTCCAGACCTTCTCGATGTTCACCTTTTCCTGGTAGCTGTAGCTGGTCTGGTCGTTGTCGATGTCGTACGCGGGCGTCGGGCCGGCATCTTCGCCGCCGAAAATCCACCAGCCGCTCCACCCGTCGATCGTGTTCTGCCCGTTGAAGTCGAGGTAGAGCTTCTTGCTCGCGCCCGGCCGGCTGCTGAAGGCGGGGACGTTGAGCTGGTCGATGGAGTCCGCACCGACCGGCCCGTGCGTTTGGGCGCTCACCGTCTCCTCGGTGGGATCGCTCGGGTAGCTCCCCATGCCGCCCAGCTGATGCACGAGGCAAAAGAGCCGCCGGGCTTCGAGCTGCGAGCATTCCACGAAATGGCGACGACGAGACGAGCGGGGCATTTTGAACGAGTTGGACGAGGTGGACTGCATGATGAGGCTCCTTGGTGCGTGTCCGATTCGGGAGAAGCATTCGGATTCGAGCACCATTTTGATTTCCGCACACCCGACATAGGCAATTAGGAGCCGCCCTTGTCCGCGCTAACGTCAAATGCGGATTTTTCTCGCAGCGCGGGAGTTTGCCGGTCGCACTTGTGATGACGGTGCGAGTGCTTCAAGTGAACATCGCTGTGGGGGTTGCGTTCGATCGTTCGGGCGAAAGGGCGCCGGGTATCAAGATTTGCCTACACGTCTTGGCACCCGCGGGAGAAGAAGCTTTGGCCAGAGTCAAAACATGGGAGATTTTCCGAGATCGATGTGCAAGTATCTGAAATGGCCCGCGTTTTGATTATCGATTCGATTGTCAAAGAACACGCGATCTGGGCGCACCTCTCCCGCCGACGGCGATCAGCATTCTGCCGATGCGGGATTGACGTCAAGCGCCGCCGAGAAACCTGCGTGGCTCAAACTGAACAAGGAGCTACGTCCGCTTTCAACTCGCTGACGGTGCGAAGTGACACTCGATTCCGCCCCACGACTGGCGTACAAGTCATGGCACCCCGCTTGGAGTGGAGAGGTGTGCCCCGGCCCAGAGGTGGAGATGTATGCGAAAGTCATCAGTCGCTTTGTCAGTCGCGGGTCTTTGCTTGATCGTCGCTGTATTTGCGGTTGCGTTTGCTGGAGACGGCGAGAGAAAAGACCCAAACGGTCGCGCCGATGACGAGCGTCCACGCATATTTACGGGTCTGGTAGTCGACGAATCTGGGAACCCGGCAGGCGACGGCGAAGCTGACGTCCAGGCGGATATATACGGCAACAACCCCATCATCCCCGGCGGACGCATCCCGTTACGCGAGAAGCAGCGCAACTGGACCGTCTACTTCAAGGGCGGCAATCTGCTCGTGCAGATCCCTCACGACGCCGATCTGTTCACCATCAATGCCATTCGGGTGAATGGCACGGATTGGCTAAACGATCAATCGTGGAACTACGGAGGCTCCCGGAGTCCTCGCGACAATAGAGAGTACTGGATGTGGCAATACGTTCCTGATGTGAACCGACCGGCCGTGTTCGTGGTTGTAAGAACTGGCGCAAAGCAGGTGACCACGAAACCCTCACGTGGTGGATCAGATCGTCGAGCTGAAGATCACAAAGTCATTCCAAACGAGGCAACCGCAATTCGGATCCCAACAACAGGCCCGGGGGCGCCGCAGAATACGGAAGAACGTATCCGAGCCATCGAGAAGTATGCTCGCGACAAAGCGAATGGACTCTATCCGAACGATTGAGGCGCGTTCGTCACCCTCGCGCTATCCCGGCAGCTTCCCCACCACCCGCTCCACCTGATCCATCGAATTGTAAAAGTGCGGCGAGAAGCGAACCCTGCCCGTCCGCGCGGCGAGTTCGGTCTGGTGCTCGCTTCGCATCTGCTTCACCAGTTCCTCGGGCTTTTGCCTAGGCGAAGTGAAGCAGACGGCCCCGCCAACAATCCCGCCGAAGTTGCCGTCGCGCAGCGTGGCCACCACGTACCCCTTCTTCGCGATGCCGGCGGCGAATGCATCGCCCAGCGACTTCACCTGCGTGTGAATGCTTTCGATGCCGACCTCCAGCAGCAGCTTCACCGAGGCCGCCATCCCCGCGAGGCTGCCGAAGGCGTGGGTGCCGGTCTCGAAGCGCATGGCCGTGGTGGCGCGCGTGAAGTTCACCTCCCACTTGGACGGATTCACCACGCTGAGCGCGCCGACGGTGGCGGGGTTCACGCGCTCGATCAATTCGCGCCGGCAGAACATCATCCCCGCGCCCGGCGGCGAGAGGAGCCACTTGTGCCCGCCGGCGAATAGGAAATCGATCCCCATCCGCTTCACATCGATCGGCACCACGCCCAGCGACTGAATGACGTCGACGGCGAAGAGGATCCCCCGCTCGCGACAGAAGCGGCCGATGCGCTGAAGGTCCATGCACTGCCCGCTGCCCCACTGCACGTGGCTGAGGGCGATCATCTTCGTCCTGTGATGCGAGGCGGCGTCGAGCAGTTCATCCTCGCTCACGCGCGCGACGCCGGCAGCATCGGTCTTCTCTTTGATCGCGACCAGCTCGGCGCCGCAGCGCTCGCAGACGTCCATCCACGGGTAGATGTTAGTGGGGTACTCACAGTCGGCCGAGACGATGCGGTCGCCCTTCTCCCAGCGAAGCCCGGAGGAGACGGCGCAGATGCCGTCCGCCGTGTTACGCATGAAGGCGATCTCATCCGGCTCGGCGTTGACGAGTTTCGCGAGCATGCCGCGGAGGGGTTCGAGCTCGTGGAACCAGTTTTTTCTCTGGAAGCAGTCGAGCCCGAACTCGGCGGAGAAGTCGTTGACGGCCTTGAGCGTCATCGCCGGCCACGGCGAGACGCCGGCGTGGTTGAAGTAGTCCCAGCGGGTGAGGATCGGGAAGAGGTCGGCGTTGCCGATGTATTGCTGGATCATTTGGGAGAGTGTAATCGCGGGCACCCGGAGATAAACGCTGATGGATTGCCCGCTATACTCCAGGACATGACTCGCCTCGCCCTCCTGCTCGCCGTCTCTTCAGCGCTCGGCGGGACCACTTTCGCGCAGTTGAAGCCGGATGATTTCGGCCCGAGCGCGGCCGTGAAGCGCATGCTGCCCGAGACGCTGCCCAAGCCGGAGTTCCCGGCGTATTACGGCGATATCGAGAAGGCGCGGGCCCTGCTGTTCCACGGCCACTACCGCGCCGCGCTCTACGCCAGCTTCGCGCTCGAAGGCGCGGACGCGAGCGACATCGCGCTGGTTCGCGGCGAGGCGTATTGGCGCGTCGACGAGATCGCGCTGGCGAGGCAATGCCTCTCGCCAATCGCCGGGCAAATGGCGGCCGACCTGCTGCTCGCGCAGATCGATCGATCGCAAGGCGAATACGATGCTGCGATCGCGAAGCTCAGGGCGGTGCTCGCGGTCGATCCGGATTCCGTCGTCGCCCGGCACGCGCTGGCGGATGTGCTGGAACTCAAGGGCGATCTCGACGGCGCGGTGGCGATCGACAAGACGTTCGCCGTCGGCCCGGAGAGTGTGTTGGAGAAGTTCAAGAGCGACGGCGCGCTCGGCTTCGAAAGCGCGGAGGATCTGACGTGCGCAGCGCAATCGATCGACCGCTGGGCGGCCGTCACGCGGGCGTATTCGCATGATCAGACGCTTCACGACACGGTGCTTTCGATGTTCGTCTCCGCCTACGACACGGTGGACCGCGAATACTGGCCGGCAAGGCTCGCGGCGGCGCAATACCTCTATTCGCACGGCAACGCCAAGGATGCGCAGGAGGAACTCGACGAAGCCAACGCCGCGAACCCGAATTACCCCGGCGTGAACCAGCTGATGGGCGCGATGCAGATCGAAGCCCACAACGGCAACGGCACCGCCGGCGCGGCCGCGGCGATGCGCGAGGTCGATGCGAACTCATTCGACGCCGATCTGCTCGACGTGAGCGCGGCCCTTCAGAACCGGCAGTTCAATCGCGCGCTCAAACTCGCGAGCGCGTGCGTGCAGCGCCAGCCGCAGAATCTCGAAGCGCTCGGCATGCTCGCCGCAACTTACGCGGCCCGCGGCGACACGTCGCAACTCCGCGAGACGCTCGCGACGGTGGACGCCATCGACCCCGACAATGCCGGCGCCCGCGTGCAAGTGGCGAAAATGCTCTCGACCGCGTTCTACGACTCTGGCGGCGCGGTGACGCAGCTGCGCGTGGCCGTCGAGCGCGCGCCGTGGTGGACCGCGCCGCAGCACGCGCTGGGCATCGCGCTGATCCAGGAAGGCGAAGAACTCGAGGCGCGGGCCGTGCTCGACAAGGCCCACGACCTCGACCCGTACAACGTCAAGACGGTGAACTATCTCCGCGTGCTCGATGAACTGGCGAAGTTCAAGGAGTTCGAGAGCGACCGGTTCATCTTCCGCTACGACGAAGTGGACGACCCGATCGTGCCGCTCTACATCGCACCGCAGATGGACGCGATGTATGACGAGCAGACGAGCCGGTTCGACTTCAAGCCGCCGAAGAAGCCGATCATCGAAGTATTCCCCGATGCGCAGAGTTTCAGTGTGCGCACGGCCGGCATGCCCGGCCTGGAAACCTACGGTGCAAGCCTTGGCCGCGTGATGACGACGGTCGCGCCGCGTGCCGGCGAGACGCTCGGGCCGTTCAACTGGTCGCGCGTGTTGCGGCACGAGTTCACCCACACGCTCAACCTGATGTACACGCACGGCCGCATCCCGCGGTGGCTCACGGAGGGCCTCGCCGTCTGGACAGAGCGCGTCCCCTACCGCTTCGCGGATGTGCCCGAGATGATGTACACCCGCGCGATGAAGAACGACATGCCGAGCGCGCGGACAATGATCACCAAGTTCGAAGGCGAGTTCGGCTACATGTCGGGCTTCTGGATCGTCCGCTACATCGACGAGCACTACGGTTGGAACAAGGTCCTCGCGCTCATCACCGCCTACGGCGAAGGCAAGGAGGACGATGATGCGTTCATCGTCGCGACGGGCATGAACGTCGATCAGTTCCACGAGAAGTTCGCCGCGTGGAGCAAGGAACAGGTGAAGGACTGGGGCTACGACGACGACACGAAAAAGACCGTGAAGACGCTCGAAAAGGAAGCCGAGATGTTCACGCAGGCGGCGCAGTACGACAAGGCCGTCGAGAAGTGGGAGCAGATCCACAAGCTCCAGCCGATGAACCCGCTGCCCACGCGCCGACTGGCCGGCATCTACCTGCGCGACAAGAAGATCGACCAAGCGTTGCCGTTCCTGATCGCGACGCTGCCGATCGAACTGCAGGACAATCGCTTCGCGATCCGCATCGCCCGCGCGTACGACGAAAAGGGAGACGCGGCCAAAGCGATGGAATTCGCCCAGACTGCGATCGGCATCAACCCGTACGACCCGGCCGTGCATGAGCTGCTCGCGACGCTCTATGAGAAGGCAGGACAGACCGAGAAGGTAAAGCAGGAGCGGGAAGTCCAGAAGCTGCTGACGGAACGGGCGGAGAAGAGCGCGCGCCAGTAAGCGATTCTGTCATCCAGAAGTCGGCGAGGCTCCTTCTGGATGACAATCATTTCGCATTCGCGTGCATCGCCGTCTGCACCAATTCCTCCATCAGCTTCATCCGATTCGGAAACAGCGTGCGCAAGCTCTCGAGTTGGGCCGGGTCGTTGTTCGTGCTCACGTAGAGCCGGTTGAAATCCGCAAAGTCTTCGCTCGGGTTCTGCCGGCCGTATTGCGAGACGCTGAGCGCATCCTTCGCGCTCGCCTCGACCCAGCGGTTGTAGCAGTCGGTGGCGTTCATCAGCAGGTGGCCGGTCTCGTGGGCGAGGACGTTGTCGAGCATTTCGCGTGACGTTTCCTTCTTCATGCGGACCCAGATCGTGTCGCCGCCGCCGTTGAACTCGCTCGCGGTGCCGTACGGCTCGACCTTGATGGCGTTGACGAATTGCCGCAGGTACGGCGGCAGGCCCGCGATGGCGTCGCTGGCGTTGACGCGCTCGACGGAGTCGGCCGCGGGCGTGTAAATCCTGATCGTTCGTTTGTCGATCTGCAGCGTGCTGACGAAGCCGTCCCGCTTCGCCCCGTTCCAGCCCTCCCACACCAGCGGCTCGGGTTGAGAGAGCGAATACGCGGCTCGCTCGCCGGCGAACTCGCGGTGTGTCTGGCCGAAGTACCAGCCCTGTAGGAAGCCCGCGGCCACCATCGTCTGCTGCCAGTAGGGGAGCTTGTCGTAATTCGTCGCGGTTGCGAGGTTCGCCCACTCGCGCCGCGCGGCGAGGGAAATCTGTGTCGGCCCTTCCAGCAGATCCACCAGCCGATCGCCGGCATCTTCCTGCAGGTTCGCGAAGCCGCCGGTCTTGTAGACGCTGCGCCACGGCGTATCGGTTTGTGTCGTAGGCGGCGCGCTGGTGCGGCGCGCGAGGTCGTTCGACGCGGTTTCATCATGTCGCAGCGCTTCAGTCGGTACGTCGACGAAGTCGCTTGCGTGGGCCGGCTTCAGGCGGATGCGGAAGTGGATTCCGCCATCGCCCTGGTAGAAGCCGACACGGATCGGATGCCAACCGGACGTGAGTGGAACGACGGCAACCGTCGGCTGTGAACTGCCGTTCACCCACGCGTCCTTGGCGACGAACTTACCGTCGAGCCAGAGTTCCAGGCCGTCATCACTTTCGATTTCGAACGTGTAATCGCCGTCGATGTCCGCAAGGAACTCGCCGGTGATCTCGGCCTGAATGTTGTGATCGTGGCCGGCGAACGACTCGCGCGTGGCGCTGAGCGAATCGAGTTTCAACACCGCATCGGGCAACTGGCCCGGCAGCAGCTTGCGCACCCGCCGCGGCACGCGGGGCAGGTTGTAGATGGCCATCGACAGGCCGCGCGCAAAGTTCGGCTGGCTCGCAGGAACGGTCGCCGGCTCGGCAAGCGAGCGATCCACAAACACCGAGAGTGCCAAAAGCGTAACCAGGGAATGACGGAGTCGATACATGAACCGATGTTCGTCCGACCTCAAGGGATCAGCAAGCGCCCTTACGGTTAGCCGCGACGCGAAGCGAAGCCGAGCGCCTGGCAGTTCTTCGTGGCACCTCGGGCCGCGCGCGAGTAATCTTGACCCATGGCGCAGTCGTCGATGTATCTCGTTCCCGTCGCAGGTCCGCCGATGGAACCGGTGGAGATCAAGGCCCAATCCGGCGGCGTGACGATCGGCCGGCACGGCGACTGCGACGTGCTCATGCCCGCCGATGCCGATCGCATCTCGCGATTTCACGCCCGCTTCGACGTGGTTGAAGGAAACTGGTCGATCACCGATCTGAACAGCCGCTGGGGGACGAGCGTGAACGGCGTTCGCCTCACGCCCGAGACGAGCGTGCCGCTGGATGAGGGCGACCTGATCCGCTTCTCGCCGTACACGTTCGTCTTTTCCAACACCCGCCAGCGTCGCGACGGGCTCTCGGCGAACCAGGACTTCGGCCACACGATGGTCCGCACGATCACCCCCGACGGCCCCACCGGGCTCATCGACAACATGCTCCAGCTCCTGCTCACCGGCGCTGAGCAGGTCGGCCAGTCCACCAGCGAAAAGATGCTGGCCGAACGATTGATGGAAGCGGCGCTGCGTGGCACGGGCATGTCGAACGCGGCGTTTCTCCGCGCGATCGACCAGAATGGCCGCTACGAGATCGTCGCGGCACGGTTCTCCTCGACGCACCAGAACGAGCCGGCGCGATTCAGCCAGTCTCTGATCCAGGCCGCGTCCACCGGCCGTGCGGCGGAAATCGCCGGCGGCAGCGCGAGCGACGAAATCAGCCACTCGATCGTGCAGATGAACATCGGCAGCGCCCTCTGCGTGCCGCTGACGATCGGCTCCAGTGAGATCGACGCCACCGTCGCCGCGTATCTCTATCTCGACTCGCGCGGCATGATGTCGGCCCAGCTTCGGCCCCAGGCGCGGGACTTCTGCGTCGCATTGGGCAGGATGGCGTCGCTCTCGCTCGCGAACCTGAAACGCATCGACATCGAAAAGCGCCAGGCCCGCATCGAAGCCGAACTGAAGAACGCCGCCAACGTGCAGTCCTGGATGCTTCCGCGGCGCGTCACGACGGTCGGCACGCTGGCTTGCATCGGCGAATCCCGCTTCGGCCAGGGAATGGGCGGGGATTTCTTCGACCTGATCGACCTCGGCAACGACCGCGTTGCTGTGACGATCGGTGACGTCTCCGGCAAAGGCGTGACCGCGTCGGTGCTGATGACGGCGACGCAAGGCTATCTCCACGCCGCGCTGCGCGCCAGCGGCGACCCGAAACTCGCGGTCGAGAGCGTGCACGCGTTCATCGCGCCGCGTCGGCCGGCGGGAAAGTTCGTCACCGGCTGGATCGGCGTGATCGACCTGAAGGCGCGCATGCTCCGCTACGTCGACGCCGGCCACGGCTACGCCGTGTTGCACAAGCCGGACGGCACCATCGAGCAGCTCGAAGCCGGCGGCGGCCCGCCGATCGGCATGATCGACGAAGCCAAGTACGAAGCCGCCGAAACGCCGATGCCCGAAGGATCCGCGCTCCTGCTGATGAGCGACGGCATCATCGAGCAGCCGGGCGTCGTCAAACAGACCGACGGCACCCCCAAGCGCGACCAGTTCGAAATCGCCGGCGTCCTTCGCTGCCTGAAATCCAACGCCAACGAAGACGACTTCGTCACCTGCCTCTTCGAAGAACTTGTGAAACACGCCGGCACCAACTCGCTCAGTGACGACGCGACGATCGTGTGGATTCGAAGTTGACCGGGCGATCCCATCCGCTGGATGTAACTCTGTGGTACGAAAAAGATGTCATGCCGAGGTACGCCGAAGCATCTTGCCGGAGTACCGAGAACGCGCACTGCCGCACGAGAGTAGACGCTTCGCGGTACCTCAGGGTGACACATCTAACCTGGCGCAACATTCACTTCGCGGTTACGCATCGTTCGTGATCGCGATCGCCGACCCCTTTCGATAGACTCTACCGTTTCGACCGGAGCCAATTTGAAACGAGCCCTCTTGTTTGTCACCGCGAGCCTGTTCATGTCCTCTCTTGCCCATTCCCAGATCACGGCGATGAAAGTTCCCGACGTCGTGAAACCGATCTACCAGGTCTTCCAGCCCGGCGAGGTGCTGATCCTCGACGGGGCGTTCAAGCACGCGCAGGACAAGGACATCGAGTACCTCAAGCTGCTCGACATGGATCGGATGCTCTCAGGCTTCCGCTCCGAAGCAGGACTGAAACCCAAGGGCGATAAGTATGGCGGCTGGGAGAGCCAGGGCGTGGCCGGCCATTGCCTGGGGCACTGGCTGAGCGGCGCTGCGTACGCGTACGCGATCACAAAGGATGCGGAGATCCTCAAGAAGATCGACTACGTCGTCGACCAGCTCGAAGAATGCCAGAACGCCAACGGCGACGGCTACCTCTGCGCCTTCGAACACGGCAAGGACATGTTCGCACGACTCGAGAAGGGCGAGGTCACCAGCCAGGGCTTCGACCTCAACGGCGGCTGGGTGCCGTGGTACACGATTCACAAGACGATGGCCGGGTTGCGCGATGTCGCGCTCTACACGCCAAATCAAAAAGCACTTCAGGTCGGACTCAAGAACGCCGACTGGGCGATCAAGGTCACAAAGAACCTCGATGATGAGAAGTGGCAGAAGATGCTCGCCTGCGAGCACGGCGGAATGAACGAAGTGCTCGCCGACTTCTGGGCCATCACCGGCGACACCAGATACAAGGACCTTTCGCTCAAGTTTTATCAGAAGGCCGTCCTCGACCCGCTCGCAGCCCAGCAGAACATCCTGCCCGGGCGACACGGCAACACCAACATCCCCAAGCTGATCGGCCTGTCGCGCCTCTACGAGCTCACCGGCGAAGAGAAGTTCAAGGCGGCCGCGAATTACTTCTGGAACACCGTCATCGATACCCAGAGCTACGCCAACGGCGGCAACACCAGCAACGAGCACTTCGGCCAGCCGAACACTCAGAACGCCCGCATCAACGGCAACACCAGCGAAACGTGCAACACCTACAACATGCTCAAGCTCGGCCGGCACCTCTTCGCGTGGCAGCCGAACATGAAGCTCGCCGACTACGCCGAACGCGCCACCTTCAACCACATCCTCGCCAGCCAGAACCCGGACGACGGCATGGTGATCTACTACGCACTGCTGGGCCCGGCGTCGAAGAAGAACTTCTCTACGCCGTTCGATTCGTTCTGGTGCTGCGTCGGGACGGGCATGGAGAACCACGTCCGCTACGGCGATGAAATTTACTTCAAAGGTGCCGGCACCGACAACGCCGACACGCTGACCGTGAACCTGTTCATCGCATCCCAAGTCGAGTGGAAAGAGAAGAATCTCAGCCTGACGCAGGAGACCAAGTTTCCAAACGAGCCGAAGACGAGCTTCGTCGTTCACGCGACCACGCCGACCGAGTTCACGCTTCGGATCAGGTATCCGCATTGGACGCAGGCTCTCGGCACGCCGCGGATCAACGGAGCGGATTCGAAGAACGTTTATCAACCGGGCACGTACATCGATATCAAGCGCGCCTGGAAGGACGGCGACCGCGTGGACCTCGATCTGCCGATGCCGCTCCGCACCGAAGCGCTGCCGGACGCACCGAGCCGCAAGGCGATCTTCACCGGCCCGATCCTGCTCGGCGGCGCGGTGCCAAATGACAAGGCACAGAACCCGGTACTCGTCGCCGGTGACCGGAAGATCGACGAGATCCTCAAGCCCGAGCCACAGGAACTGATGTTCGACACCGTCAACGTCGGCCGGCCACAGGAGGTCGAGCTCAAGCCGTTCTACGCCATCAACAAGGGCACCTATAACGTCTACTGGGACTTCTTCACCGACGAGCAGTGGAAGCAGCGTGAGGCGGACTACCGCGCCGAGCAGGAGCGGATCAAAGCGCTCGAAGCCCGCACGACCGACACTTTCGACATCGGCGAAATGCAGCCTGAGCGCGATCACGAACTCGCTGGCGAGAAAACACGAACCGGAGATCACGTCGACCGGAAATGGCGCGACGCCTTCGACGGCGGCCACTTCGAGTTCACCATGAAGGTCGACCCGACAACGGCCAATGAGCTGATCTGCACCTACTGGGGCAGCGACGCCGGCGGGCGAGAGTTTGATGTCCTGGTTGACGGCAAAGTGATCGCCACGCAGACGCTCGAGCGCGCGAAGCCGGAACAACTCTTCGACATTACTTACCCAATTCCGGCCGGGCTCACCACGGGCAAGCAGTCGGTCCGCATCCGCCTCCAGGCCCATCCGGGAAAGATTGCAGGCGGGCTCTTCGGTGTGCGCATGGTGCGGGCGCAGAAATAGTCGACAATCACTATCTGAACACACCACGATGGCAATTGCGGAACCCGTCGACTGGCAGTCGCGGAATCCGTTGACGCAAGACGGGTACGCAAATTCCATCGCGGCGTTCATTTCGGAACGAAACTGGCCCCGCCGCACTCCCGTTTACGCACGAGCAACGGGAGAGCCCGTCTATGAAGTGCATACTTGCGATCCGTCGTGCCGCGCTTGCTGTCGTGGTTTTTTCCGCATTTGCATCGGCGGAAGACAAGATTTATCTCGGCGGTGCCTGGAACAACGCCGGGAACTGGTCGCCGACCGGCATCCCCACGTCCGTCGACCGCGCCGTGCTCGATGACGCCCACGTCGGCACCGTGTTCGTCGCCGGCGGGTTTGATGTCGATGAGCTTTACATGAACGGCGGCTCGACCGGCTACCACATGACCGGTGAAGGTGGCACACTCGGGCACGCGCTCAAAATCAACGTCGATGGCGATAATACCGTCCTCGACATCGCATCCGTCACCGGACATCCGTTCAATGGCGGCTACGCGCTGGGCCTGAACGGGAACGGCTCCATCGAATGGCGAACCTCGATCATCGACACGGCAAACCAGCCGCTCGATGTGTACGCCTCCGGCATCTTCTCCCGCGGCAATTTCAACACCGGCTCGACCATCCTGCACGCTTACACGAAGCTCATCGGGGGCGGCGCGTTCAACAGCACGCCCGATCTGGTCATCGACCGCGCTTCGCTGGAAATCCACAACGTCGCTGGCGATCCGAACCCGAACAACCGCATCGGCGACGGCACCCACATCACGTTGAATCATGCCTTCTGGTTTACCTACAACGACGCGGGATTCTCCACCACCGAGCACATCGCCGGCATCACCCTGGGCGTGGGACACAACCGCATCTCCTCTTCCGGCAACGACCTCTATGCACCGGGCAGCGCTCTGGTTCGCGATGCCAGCCAGCACGGAACGCTGATGCTCGAAACGGCCATCGGCTCGACCCACGTCGCGCCCGCCGGCTTCGGTGTCGGCAGCTACGTCGTTCCGTGGGCGACACGGTACGGCAATCTCGCCTTTTACGATTCCGGCGCGAATAACCTGCCCGGCGACGGCGACGACGGCGGCTTCATCGATGTGCCGTACACCGATCTCGCGTCAACACCCGTCACCGGACACGGAGAAGTCGCCTCCGGCTACACGCTTCCCGCGGCCAAGACGGTCCGCTCGCTCGCTGTCCGCGAGGGACAGACCTTCAACACCGGCGACAATGTTCTCACCCTTACCGACGCCGCGCTCGTTCTCAACAACAACGCGACCGTCACGCAGAACATCGCCGGTCGAATCCAGTTGCAGGGCGGCAGCGAATCGTTCCTCCACGTCCCCTCGGGCAACGCCACCGTCGCCGCACGACTCACCAGCGCCAACGGCCTGACCAAAGGCGGCGACGGCAACCTGACCCTCTCGGGCGCCAACAACATCAGCGGCCCGATCTATTTCAACAACGGCATGCTCGAACTCGCCTCAGTGGGTGCGCTGTCCGCATCAAACGACATTCACCTGGTCGAATCGAGCATCAAGTTCAACTATGGATCGGGCGGGACGGTATCCAACCACATCGTGTTGAATACCGGTCGAAGCGACCCGCTCTACAGCGGCTCCTTCCTGGACGACTGGATCGTGAAGGACAACACGAACTGGGATTTTTCCGGCACGATCGAAGGTCGGGGGCCCTACTTCCTGCGCGGCGAGAACAGCAAGATCACCATCAGCGGCATCCACGCGTCGACGCCCGGCGTCGCTTCGCCCGGCGAAGACTTCTCGCTCTGGCCGCAAGGCAACGTGAACCTCGAAATCACCGGCCGGCTCGGCGATGAGAACAACCACGGCACGCTCATCCTCTTCGGCGGACGCACGACCGGCAACGGTGAAGTCACCGGCGGCATCCAGGTGACCAACGGCGGCACGCTCGCGCCCGGACTCTACAACGGCGCCGGCATCGCGCTCTTCAAAACCAACGAGCTCGACATGTACGACGGCCGGATGGAGTTCCAGATCAACGGCACCGCTCGCGGCACTCAGTACGACGCGGTCGATGTGGGTTCCCTCGGCGTGTTCGGCGGCGGCGGCACCCTCGCGATTACCGGTAACGCCACCGGACAGATCGGCAACCGGTTCGATCTCGTCCGCTTCCCGTCGGCATTCTGGTTCAATGGAGGGCCGACGTTCACCAATTCCGTTGCCCTGCAGAGCGGCGCCCAGTGGGTCCACTGGATCGACGGTGATTCACTCACCGTTGCCGTCGCCGGCCCCACCGGCGATTCGAACCTCGATGGACGCGTCAACTTCGACGACCTGCTCATCATCGCCCAGAATTACGGCCAGCTCGGAAACTGGACCACCGGCGACTTCAACAACGACGGCATCGTCAACTTCGACGACCTGCTGCTGGTCGCCCAGCACTACGGCCAGAACGCTCTCGTCGGCGGGGATGAATCGCTGAACTTCGCGGCCGACTGGAAGCTCGCGCAATCGGTCGCGCCCGAGCCGACCTCGCTCGGGCTCGTGGCCGGCGGCTTGTTCGGGATGCGCCGGCGGCGCGCTCGCTGATCGACGTGAACGGCTCGCGATCGGCGCATTCTGACTCCGCTTCGCCTACGCGCTGGCGCGGCGATTGGCTATAACGCGTGCATGAGCCTTTCGTCCGCGCCGATTGAACCCGCCCCGCGCCCCCTCACCTCCGCCGCCTCGCGTGCCGCCTGGCGGGAGGCGGACGTGCGCGTCGTCCTGCTCATCGCCATGGGATTCGTGGTCGCGATCCTTGCCGTCGGCGTTCGCCAGATGGTCCTGGGGATCGGCGATCGGATTCTGCTTCACAAGGGCGTTCTCGTGCAGGCGAGCATCGACAACATCGACGGCGCGAACCGCAACGTCGACCGATCCGTCCAGCGTTACCTCACCCTCTCCTTCACGCTGCCCGGCGACCCGGCGAAGCACACCGTGAAAGGGTTCAGCACGCCGATGCCCGGGATGATCAACCAGCACGACATCATTCCGCTGCGCGTCGATCCGAACGATGTGAACAACTGGACCGAGCGTGCCGAGCCGATCCCGTGGCTTCACGCGATGCTCGTGCCGCTGCTGCTTTCGCCGATCGCACTGCTGCTGGTCGGCGTTGCCGCGCTGCGCCGAAGGGCGTTCACCTCGATCTATCGGGACGGCGCGACCCAGGTGGGTAACGTGCGCGGCGTGCAGCGATCGGCACTCGTGCCGGGACAGCGGATCGTTCGCGTTGTTGTCGCCGGCGGCGATGGCCGGGTGATTCAGGTCACCGTCCCCGCGGCACTCGCGCCGGCCGAGGATGGCGCGACAATCGAACTGCTCGCGCACGGCCCGGGCGCCGGCCGTGCAATTGCCGCCGCCGCCTACCGTTGAAGACCGCATTGTCCAGCCGGGTACGCCACCACGGCCACGGAGCGATCCGCGCGGTGAATGGCGCAGAATCAGAATGTGGACCCGCGTTTGCGTACATGTGGCCGGGCACAACACCACAATCTGGGAATTCACTTGACCACGGTGGATTTCTGAAGTCGCCTTACCTCCCGCGGACAAAGCCATCAAAAGCACGGGAGGTATTTCATGCGCCGACTTTCTTCCAGGCCGCTTCGCTCAGACGTTCGTCAACTCACTCGTTCGTCGACCCGACTGGTGGTCGATTCTCTCGAACGACGTCGGCTTTTATGTGGCTTGCCGCACAGCAAGCTGCTGCCTCCGCCGACGTGGAGCGATGCGATTGAAGCGCAGTACGCGTCGGCGCAGGAGGGCAGTCCCGAGGCGGTCAACATCGTCTGGACCAACCGCCTGATCTCGGACAACTTCGCGGCATTGGGGAGCGCTGCCAACGCCGGGCGCGCGGTTGTCGACGCCGTCATCACGTACTGGGAAAAGATCATCACCAGCTGGAACCGCGCGGACGGGACGACGACACTGCAGGTCAACATCACGATGACATCCGACTCGGGCTTCGGCGGCGCGGGCGGTCCGGCAAACACCGCCCCGGTCGACGGAAAGCCGCGCACCGGCTCGGTCACGATCAACCGGGGCGACGTCTTTGTTCCCAACAATGGCTGGCACCTCGATCCCGACCCGCTCGACTTCGCCGAGTACGACGACACGATCGTCAATGCGTTTGCGGGATTGAACTCGTATGATCTGGGACCGGACCTCTTCTCTCTTGTATCGGCGGAACTCGCGCACGTTCTGGGGCTCATCAGCGATCGGTCCAACAACGGCGCGGATTGGCAGGGCTATCGCCTGGAGAATTATATCACCAGCACCGGCATCCGCGACGATGCCGAGGGTGGAGGCAACTACGGATTCTTCTACGCGTTCGATGGCCCCACCATCGACCATCTGTTGACCAGTTACAGCTCCGGCGACAAGACCAGCAGCAGCTGGGGCAATGCCATTCATTCCGCCGGCCGCGTGGCCGACATCAGCTTCGCCGGCAAGAACTGGCGCGGAAGCGAAGACACCGGAAACGCCTCCTACGGAGACGAGCGCACCCTGCCCAGCTACACCATGGCCCACATTCTCAAAGATGCGTACGGGTACTCGATTGTCTCCCCGGAGACCTTTGGCACCATGTATGTGATGCTGGACTCCTCCACGGGCAACGTGATCGTCCGAGGCGGGGATGATCACCTGGGCTTTCCCAACTCCGACGATACGTTCTATGTCTCGGTGCAAGGCGCCGACCTGGTCATCTCCGTCGACATCCCCAACGATGTGCCGGGAACTTACTCGCAAAGCGGCGCCGGCGATTTCCCCGCCTGGACGACCCGCATCCCCATCTCGCAAGTCAATACTGTTAACGTCAATGCCAAGTCCGGCGATGACGACATCTACATCTATGGCATCCCCGACACCGTAAACGTTGTCGTAAACGGCGGCCCTGGAAATGATTTCATTCAGATCGGGAACGGCGACATCGACGACACGGTCGCAGGAGTGCAAGGCAACGTCACGGTTAATGGCAGCGACGGGACGGACACCCTCAGCTATTTCGACTTCTTTGACAACGCTGGCAGCGATACGTACCTCATCACCAGCTCAACGGTCCGCAAGGCGGCCCTGACCGGAATCCTCAGCTATGCGCCGGACGTCGAACGCCTCGACGTGTCGGCCAATCCCCAGAGCAACAACTTCGACGTCAACTCCACGTCGGTCGCGACCAGCCTTTACCTCTTCGGCTACGACGGTGACGACCGCTTTACTTTCGATGTGGACTTCGACACGTTCATCGACGGCTTTGTTTCCTGCAGCGGCGGCACGGGCGCGGACCAGATCGACATCGATGACTCGGCCGACACGCTCAACGACGAATACCTCTTCGCCGCCAACCATTTCGAGAAAATCACGAGCGGCGCCGGCGTCGTCTACGCCTCGAGCTCTACCGAAGACATCGACGTCACGCTCAATGGCGCGAACAACACGATGAACATCCCGCAAATCAGCAGCTTTCTTTCCGTCACCGTTCGCGGCGGGAACGGAAATGATGTTTTTAGCTCCGGCAACGGCGACCTCGACAGCAACATGCTCGGCCCACTCCTCGTGTTCGGAGATGCCGGCTCCGACTCCCTCACCTTCGACGACACCGCCGCCAACTCCGGTACGAACACGGCCGCGCTGACGTCCATCTCCGTCCAGAAAGGCACGATGGCCAACTATGTCGTCTTCGGCACGATCGAATCCTGCGTCTACGACGGCTCTCAGAACGGCGATGTTCTCACCATGACCAGCGCCACCAACAGCTGGAGAATCAACGGCAACGGTGGCGCGGATGACATCGATATCGTCAGCGCCACCGCCGTCGTGACCGTTGTCAGCGGCGCCGGCAACGACACTCTTCAGGTCAACAGCGATGACTTGGGCACCGCATTCGTGCGGCTCAACCAAAACGAAACGCTCGCAAGGCTTGCCATTGGCACCGGCGGCGACCTCTTCCTGCAGACCTCCACCAATCAGCAGTTCCTCGAAGTCGTTACCAGCGTCGCGCTCAACGGCGAACTCAACCTCGGCAATGCCTACTTCCTCCGGCGCGCCGGCGCTGCGAGCGTTGCCTATTACAACACGCGCCTAGTGAACGGCTACAACGGCGGAACGTGGTTCTCCAGCGTCGACCCTTCGATCACTTCCAGCCTGGCGGGGGGTCCGATTCCCAACGACACGCTGGGGATGTACGTCTTTAACGCGGCCCGTAGCTATGCAGGCCTGACCGCCAATGCCGGCGATCTGGGCATCGCCTATACCATCAACGGCGACATTAATCTCGACCGCGCCGTCAACTTCGACGACCTGCTTCCCCTGGCTCAGTCCTACGGCGCGACCACCAGCAAATACTGGTTCAATGGCGATTTCGACTACGACGGCGACGTCGATTTCGTCAACCTGCTCACCCTTGCGCAGCAGTACGGCAACACACTCTTACGGTCCGGCTCGCAGACCGATCGTCGCAATTTGCTAGATGAACTGACGCAGTGACTGTCCCTGACGAGCGCGCTGACGAACGGACTTCACCAATGCACCGTCGGTGTGGCGAACGCTCCACAGGCCGCTCGACGGTTTCATTTGTCGCCTCATCTTGTGACCCGTGATCGAACGGATCGACACAATACCGAACGCAATCCGTGGCGGAATCGCTCGCCAGTCTCGGTTTGCTGGTAGAACTGCCACTTTCCCTTCAACGAAGAGCTACTAGAATCCATCCATCTGTCCAACCGGGATTTCTTATGCATCGAATGATCGTGCGCGTGTTGCTCGTACTGGGCGCGTCCTTGATAAGCCTCGGCTGCGCCACCGACAAAAAGGTCATCGCCCAGGCCGCCGATTCGCACAAGCAACTCGACCCCGCCATCCTCAAGGATCCGCAGCTGGCGGACTACGTGCAGAAGGTCGGCGACCGCGTCGTGAAGAGTGCACGTCGGCTGATTCAGGACGGCTACGAAAAGGACCGCGTCTTCGCCGAGGACCCGCAGTGGATGTTCGACGAGGTGCAGTTCCACCTGGTCAACAGCGAGACGCTCAACGCGTTCACCACCGGCGGGACACACGTCTACCTCTACAGCGAGCTCTTCCGCACCGCCAAGACCGAGGACGAGTTTGCCGCCGTCGTGGCGCACGAGTTCTCGCACATCGTCGGCCGACACGTGGCCAAGGGGATGAACCGGCAGTACGCCATCATCGGCACGGCCGTCGCGGCGGGCGTCGGCGGGTATGCGCTGGGGGGCGACAACCGGGGCGAACTGGCGACGGCGCTGGGCGGCGGCGCGCTCGTCGCGGGACAGTTTGTCGGCATGGGATTCGGCCGCAAAGACGAGAACGAGGCCGACAAGTTCGGCTTCCAGTTCTACTGTGATGCCGGCTGGGATCCCGATCACTTCGGCGACTTTTTTCAGCAGATGGTCGACAAGGGAATGGACACGACGCCGGAACTGGCCAGCTCTCACCCGCTCCTGCGCGACCGCGTCGCCAACGCCAGGCGCCGCGCCGAAGAGTGGAAGCAGCAACACCCGGACTGGCAGAAATACCTTAGAGATGACGTCGTCTCCCCGGCGCAGTTCCGCAAGCTGCAGGAACGCGCGCTCGCGGTCGGCAAGAGCGTGCCGAACGACTCTTCGCTGAAAGCGGCGCTGCTCATGTTCGATTCGTTTCCCAGCTGCGTCGCGCCCAAGGACCAGAAACGTCAGGTCGAAGCCCGCAAGGAGCTCGGCGCGCTGCTGCAGGAACAGAAGACGAAAAAGAAGTGAAATGCACGGCCACCGATGACGCCGATGGACACGGATGAATGAGAAACGCGCGATGCGCTCGCATCGCTTCGAATCTCCATCCGTGCAATCGGTGTCATCGGCAGCGATTTCAAGATCGGCTTCATTGCGGCAACGTGTCTGCGTGCTGCTATCCTCGCCGTACCCGTGAACGAACCGACCGCCTGGATCATCATCTGCTTCGCCGTCTTTCTCATCGGCCTGACCAAGAGCGGCCTGGGCGCGGGGATGGGGCTGATCGTCGTGCCGATCTGCACGATCGCGCTCGGGCACACATCCCGCGGATCTCAAGCCGCGCTCGGGCTGCTCCTGCCGCTGCTCATCGCGGGCGATCTGCTCTCGATCTGGCAGTATCGGAAGCTCTTTCAGTTCAAACTCGTCAAGCCGCTGCTGATTCCCACCGCCTTCGGCATCGTGCTGGGCTCGCTGATCCTCTGGCTCATCCACGACCAGAAGAACCAGACGCTCGTGAGCGCGCTGATGCGTCTGGAGATCGGCCTCGAGTCCGTCGTCCTCGTTTCGCTCGCGTGGTGGCGCGCGTACCGCGGTGATGAGCACAATCTGCTCCCCGAGCCGATGCGCAGCCTCGTCACCGGCACGTTCACCGGCGTCAGCACCACGCTCGCCCACGCGGCCGGGCCGGTGGTGGCGATGTACCTCCTGCCGCTCAAGCCCGAGCGCCGCGCCTTCGTCGGCACGACGGCCCTCTTCTTCTTCATGGCCAACACCGCCAAGCTGCCGACGTATTATTTCGCCCGCCAGTTCGACCACGCCGAGCTCGGCTTCACCGCGCGGTTCCTGCCGTTCGTGGTGCTCGGCGCGCTGCTGGGCTTCTGGCTCGTCAAGCGATTTACGAATCAGGGGTACCTGAAGTTCGTCTACTGGGCGACGTTCGCGATTGGTGTGTATCTGGTCGTCGATGCGACGGTGACGTTGGTGCGGATGGGCGGGTAATCGCCAGGTGCGGATGCGAGAGGATCGCGTGGTGCCGCGAAGATTGGCAGGGATGCGGGCGTATCCGGGTCGTGGCGCCCGGCAAGGGACAAGGGATGATTAGGTGATGCGACGCCCCTTAGACAGGTTGCAAGCGCGGCAAAGGATTTGGATGTTTTCGGCGTGGTCGCCGCCGCCCTTAATGAGTGGAATGATGTGGTCAAAGTGCAGATCCGACCTCGCTCGACATCGGACACACGCGCCCCCGTCGCGCGACCAGACAAGCAGCTTTACGTCGTCGGGGATGGTATGTCTGTTCGGTTTGCCGACACTTACACGCTCAAGCGCCTCGAAGTTGGCCACTTGTTCACGGAGACGTTGGAGCGCGACGTCCTCCTGAAAATGGCGGGCCTTCACTCGAAGAATAACTTCCTCGAACTCCGGTGTCCGCGGCGAACGGTCTGTTACATATAGTGCATCGCGAAACAGCCAGACTCGATTCTCCGAGCGTCGTCGTTCCCTTGACAAAGCGACTTCAAGATCATCTATGCAAAAGGGTGACTCCAAGGACTTGCGATATTCGTCGGCAGACAGGAATCGCATAAGCGGGATGGTAACGGTCTTGGTGTCGTCGACTTTGATTTCGAACGACCACGTCGGACCGTCGTAGTGTGGGTTGTCATCCATCGCAGTAAGCGCGCCAACAACCAGCGGGCCGGCATCCTGCGGACAGGCTTTCAGGTCGTCCTCGACCAACACCCCCTCAACGCGCACAAATACTCGCCAGACTCGGATAGGCATTTGGTGTCATCCCAAGTTTGCATCAGTCCTGTCCCTATTATGCAGGTGGAGCGGGCCGTCGAAAAGGGCGGGTGGTACAACTAAGTATTCTCAGCTATGCCGGGTGCCACGGTTTGCGTACTCGCTAACCGTGGAACGCTTGCGAGCGTCTATTCGCGACTGCCAGCGTACCACGGCAACGGAGTACCGATGCCGTGGCACCCGATGCAGCGTCCACCTCATCCCTCGCAACGTCGATCTCATGTTGCGCAACGTTCATCTCGCATCGCACAGCGCTTCGGTCGCCGCGCGCAACGTTTTGATGATCGAACGCAACGTTTCGGTCGTCGCGCGCAACGTGTCGATGACCGCGCGCAACGTTTCGGTCGCCTAGCGCAACGTTTCGATGGCCGAGCGCAACGCTTCGGTCGTCGAGCGCAGCGTCTCGACGACCGCGCGCAACGCTTCGATCGTCGCGCGGCGGGCGCGCTTCGCGGGCGGCGTCGGTCGCAGTGTCGGCGGCGCCGACTTTCCCGGACGAACTGTTTTTTGCCGCTTCGCCGCCCCGCGTCGCTGCGTCGGTTCGAAAATAATCTGTGCGGGTTGTAAAGGCGCGACCATGCCGCGCCGATCGGTTTTCTGTCAACGGATTCTGGCGACGCGATCATCGCGTGATGGGCGCGGGCCGGAAAGGGCGAGGGGATCACGAGGAGTTGTGATCATGAGTGAATTACCCGTCAGCAAGCTGGCGAAGATCGGTTACTGCGAGGCACGCACCGCGCCATGGGCGACGAATGCCGTCGCCATCGGCACGACCACCACCGCCGTCACCGACTTCACCACCAAGACCACCGCCGCCCGCGCTGCGTACAACGCGCAGCAGGCGGCATTCAACGCGGCCAAGGCCGCCACCAACACCTACCACCTCGCCGTGCGGGCGATGGCGACCGCGGCGCAGGACATCATCGACTAGGTGCGCGTGAAGGCGAGCACCGCGGGCGAGAGCGTCTACTCGCTCGCACAGGTCACGCCGCCGGCCACCCCGACGAACATCGGACCGCTCGGCAAGCCGAGCGGCTTCACCTGTGAACTGGGCACGACCGGCGCGCTCAATCTCACGTGGAAGAACACCAACCCGCGCGGCGCGACCGGCGCGGTCTACCAGATCTGGCGACGCATCGGCGGCGTCGGCGAGTTCACCTACCTCGGCGGGGTGGGCTCGAAGAAGTTCACGGACACCACCGTGCCCGTGAGCTCGACGCAGGTGCAATACCAGATCCAGGCCGTCCGCTCGACGAGCATGGGCGAGTTCGCGCTCTTCATCGTGAACTTCGGTTCCGATACGGGCGCGACGACGACCGTCGTCGAAGGCACGCCGGCGAAGATCGCGGCGTGAGGCTTCGGAAAACGCAATTCGGTCGCACCACCCCCGGGGGGATGGCTCGGAACACCCGGGGGTGGAGTCGACTCGAATGAACAACGATCAACGAATCGACGCGCATCGGAGGATGCGCGTCGATTCGCGTCGTGGCGTTGGGCGGAGAAAGCGCGAGTCGATCATCCGTGCGTCTTGATGGCTTCCGCGAACTTCGCGAAGCCGACGCACTGTTCATCCAATCGCCTGGCGAGGTCGGCATCGGTCAATTGTCCGCTCGCGTCCAGCTTGCCGTGAACGCCGGGGATGAAGACGCGCGGCGGGTACGGGTGGGCGTTGCGGTATCCGAAGATCATCTGGAGCTGTTCGACGGCGCGCAGCCCGCCCCAGAGCCCGGCCGCTTCGCCGACGAATGCGACGGGCTTGTGTTCGAAGCTCTCGGGGAACTTGAGCATGTCGATGAAGTACTTCAGCACGCCGGGGAAGCTGCCATTGTATTCGGGCACGACCACGTGCAGGCCGCACGCGTCGAGCACGCGCTGCTGGATCTCCTTCACCGCCTGCGGCTTGGTGGCGTAGCTGGACGGGTGAAACGTCTCGGGCGGGAGCGATTCGAGCAAGAAGATTTCGCACGCGATGCCGGCCTTGCGATAGGAAGATTCCAGGAGCTTGGCGATGCGCAGCGCGTTGGAGCCGGGACGGTTCGTGCCGCTGATGATGAGGATGGATCGGTCTGGCATAGGCTGCGAACAATAGCTTGCGGCGTTCGAAGACTCCAACCCGGATGGTGAGCGCGCAACGTTAGGGAAGCGCGGTGTAGCCGCGGAGCCTGCTCCGCGATAGGAAATCTTTCGCAGGCGACGTGGCTACACGGGGGTTTCGGGATGACTTTTCGTCTTGGACGTTTCAATTTTCAACATCCACGCGCCGAAACCCGCGAGCATCACCTCGACGATCGTCTGGAGCAGACGCATCGCGATCACCACGATCGAGCACGTTCCGACCGGCGCGCCGCTCAGCAAGGCCGGCAGCAGCGCGAGATAGATCGCCTCACGCACGCCCAGCCCGGCGACGGTGAAGACGGCGAGGTAGCTGATCGTCATTGCGCAGGCGGCCGTCATCACGAAGCGCGGGTAGTCGCCCGCGTTCACGGTCGTGAGCGATCGGCTCGCCAGCCAAAGCGCGCCGCCGGCGAATAGCCATTGGGCGATCGCGCAGAAGACGGGCGTGACGTATTCGCCCCAGCGCGGCATCCGCTCCAGCGGCGGCCGCTTGAGGAGGCGCAATCCCGTCTGCAGCACGCGGCCAAACACCGGCGGCGAGAGCGCGAGAACGCCGCACGTGACGAAGATCGGCCCCAGCCATCGCCCCGCCGGGACGATCTCGCGCACCGGCGACTGCATCAACAACGGAGAACTGATGATGAGCCCCATCATCACGTTGAACGCATCGAGCATGATGACCACGCTGATCGCGATCGCGACATTGATCGCAAACCGCCGGAGCATCGCCACCGCGCCCATCAGCGCCCAGACGCGACCGGGAAGATACTTCCCCAGCGGCGGGATCCACGCGATCGCCGCCATCTGCCGCCACGTAGGGCTTGCACCATACGCGCGCAGCAGCGAGCGGTAGCTGATCATCTGCACGCTGTTCACGCCGATCAGGCAGAGCCCGGCGGCGAAGATGAAAAGCCAGTCGGGCCTGAGCGCAGAGAGGTCGGCCGCGCTCGCCTTGCCGAGTTCGTTCCGCATCGTCTGCACGACGTACCAGAGCACCGCGATCAGGAGCGCGTACTTGAGGAGGTTCAGGACGATCGTTCGGAAAGAAGATGACATGCGAACGGTGTCATGCAGAGGGAGCCCAGGCGACCGAAGCATCTCGTCGTCAATCGACGATCGATTTGTCCGTTCACATCGAGATCCTTCGTCGGCAAGCCTCCTCTGGATGACATTGGAATCCGACGGGTTCAGCCTCGCTGCTGCGGGTTGAGCGCGAGTTGGAGTTTATGCATGACCGACTCGACCATGATCGACTCGATGCAGTACGGCGGCGAGCAGAGCATTTTCGGCCTGGTGGATTTCCACGGGTACAGGAAACACGGGCTGCACATCTTCTGAGACTGGACGACGAGGCTTCGATTGCCGGCCGGGCAGACGCGGTCGGGATCGGACGGCGCGAACAGTGTGACGGCGGGAATGCCGACGGCCGCCGCCAGGTGCGCCAGGCCGCTGTCGCTGCCGACGTAGGTGAGCGCGTTGGAGAAGAGCCCCGCCGCCTCGCCGATCGGGCCCTTGAGCTGCAGGACGCGGACATCGGCCTTGCCGGGCTCGACCCATTCGAGAATCGACTTCGACACGCCTTCTTCATCCGGCCCTTCGACGAAGACGACGGGCACTTTAAGCGTCCGATGAATCGCCTGCATCAGCCCGGCGTACCGCTCGGGTGGCCAGCGCTTGGCCTCGGCGAGCACCGTCTGCGCGCTGCCGGCGTGCATGATGATGTACGGCTCGCGCTCCTTGAGTTTCGCTTCCTTGCGCAGGCGTTCGCCGGCGCGGATGTCCTCGAGTTCGAGCGGGAAAATCGGCTTCTCGCTCGGATCGATCTTGATGCCCAGTTGCTCGAGCAGGCGGAGGTTCTGAACGACGTCGTGAATCTGTTTCTCGGCCGGCACGCGCGTGGCGCTGAGGAAACCCATCGCGCTGAGCTTGCCGATGTCGAAGCCGTGGATGATCCGCTCCTTCCCTTTCGAGAGGCGCTGCAGCAGGTTGTATTGCCAGCGGTTGCTCGGGAAAGGAATGAGAACGACATCGGCCTTCTTGCGACGGATCGACCGGAGCATGTTGACGTATCCGCCGAAGCCGGTGCCGGTGATGTGATGATCCTCGACTTCCTTGAGCCGGCGGAACGGTTCGACCATCGATTTGGTGAGCGCGAAGACGCTGATGATCGCATCGGGCTTGGCGCGCTTGAGCTGCCGCACCATCGGCACGGCCATGATCGCGTTGCCGATGCCCGCGACGATCGGCACGACGACTTTGAAGCCGCGCCGATCGGGAACATTGACCTGTTTCGAGGAGTTATATGCCATCCCTGGCCGTATTGTGCGGGTGAACCCGATTCTGGGCAAACACGCGAGGGGCAGGAATGACGAATAGCGAAAATCGAATAACGAACCAGGATCGAATCAGAGCGCGCATACCGCTTCGCCTGTCGTTCCATTGGAGCGTTCGATCATTCGACGATCACTCTTTATTCGGATTTCGAACTTCGACATTCCCTCACAGCCCCGGCACGCGCGTCGGCGGGTCTTTGAGTATGGCGTCCAGGTCGCGTCGGATGTAATTTGATCCGCTGCGCTCGAACAATTCCCAGCCGCCGGACTCGACGGGTATCGGCTTTCGCTTCGCAAGCTTCGACTGCAATTCGAACGACAGCCTGAAATGCCAGACGCGCCACGGATTCCACGTCGACTGATAGACGTAATACTCCACGTCGTTGCCGACCTTTTTCGCCCAGATGCGCGGGCGGTCTTTCGTCGGGCGATCCTTGTAGTCGTTCTTCCGCGGCGGCGTGATGACGATTTTGTCGGTGAGCAGGTGCAGCGCGCGCTGGCCGTACTTGCTCCAGCGTTCCTTGCCCATGTTGTCGTAGAGCTCGCACACGGCGACGTTGCCCGGCGCGGGATGTTCGTTGATGAACTGGGCCGCGATCATCAGCGACTGGTTCGAACCCGCTTCATACTGCCCGTAAAAATCGCGCGAACGAAAGACGCCGATGTCGACTGCGAGCAGCGGAAGGTTCGCCAGCAGCGTCGCCGCGACAAACGCAATCATCAGGACCTTCGCCGGTATGCTGAGCGCCCGGACGTGGATCGAGGAGATCTGGTATTGCGCCGGCGTCGTGATGGATTGGCGCGAAGCCGCGCGGTCGGGATCGAGATCGATCGCCTCCGACCGCCGCTTGTCGTCGCGCGACAGTTCCGACATCGCCTGGATGCCCAGCAGGATTCCCAGCACGATGAACGGCGCGACGGGCACGAAGTAGCGGGCGTTGGGATTGGGCCAGAGCACGCACAGTCCGCCGGTGTAGACCGCCAGGCCGATCCAGAAATACTGGTGCCGCCGCAACCCTCGGATGAACGTGAGGACCAACATCGCAATCGCGAGCCACCCGGTGATCAGGGCGGATGTATTGATGACTCCCACCGACTGCCCGAATCGAGTCGGCTGCCAAAGCAGCCAGGCGAACCACTTTCCGCTGGTGCCGATGCGATAGATGATCTCGTGAACGAGCGAGCGTTTGCGTTGATTGAAGGTGTCGTCGAGGTCGGGCGTTTCGTCGTCGTCGCCGGTGGCGTTCTTCACGGCTTGCGTCGTCGGGAGCGTCGTCGGGTGTGTCGTGGCCATCGAGTCGGGGATCACTTCGACGTCCGTCTCGCCTTCGGAAGTCCCGCCCGACCTCATCGCCAGCGCCTTCTCGGCCTTGGTGAGCGAGAGATAATTGTACGTGAGTCTGAAGGTGCCGATCGAGACCGCCACCGCGAGCCCGATGATCACCCACGTCGAAGCCCGGCGCCATGGCTGGCGTGCGCCGCTGAGCAGGATCGGAATGACCAGCGCCAGATGCAGCACGCCCGGCCATCGCGTAAACGCGCCGAAGCCGAGCAGGATGAGCATCAGCGGCACTTCCCAGTCGAGCCGGGCGCGGCCCTCGGCGACGCGGAACGCGATGAGGATCGCGCCGAACCCGAGAAGGCAGAAAAACGCCTCGGTATGCATCCAATAGGTCAGCGGATAGACCGAGGAGAGAAGGCCGGTCATAAGAACGATGCCTGCTGAAGCGCGGTTGGTGACGAACCGGCGGAGGATGAAAAACGCGGATGCCAGCGCACCGAGCATGCTGAAGGTGGTCAGGAGCTTGAGGAACCAGAACTCGGGCGAGATCTTCATCGCGCCCGCGAGCACGAGAGGCCAGCCCGGCGGCGCGATCGCGGCACGCGAGCCGTTGAACATCAGGCCCTCGCCGCGGGCCAGCGACCGCGCGATGCAGGTGTACACCTCGCCGTCGCCGCTGGGAACCCAGTAGCCATTGAGCATCGACAGATAGACCACCGCGAGCGGGAGAATCGCGACGGCAAGCCACCTGAGCAGATTCTGCCGGCGCGCGTCCGCGGACGAGTGGGTCAGGTTGGCGTGAAGGGGCTCGATCATGGCGCTGTGACGGCCTCGGTATGGCAAGACGGACCCCGCGTACTTGCTCGCGATCGAGCTATCCTACTGACGCCGCAGGCTCACTCGCGATGCTAAGCACGTACCGATTTTATTCAATCGGGGCGATCGCGCCGGGAAGAACCGACAGCAGCCACGGCGGGCGATCGATCAACGGAAAGTCGGCGACAAGGACCAGAGGATCCGGGCGGATGCGCGCATCGGCTGCCCCGGGTTTCGAAACAGGCTGCGTCGCGGGCTGCGTCGCGTTCGCGGGGTCGGGCTTGCGCTGGTCGCGCTGCTGAACTTCGCGGGCTTCGCGGCGTTCACGGGCGGCAATCTTCTTTTGTCGGTCGATTTTTTCACGACGATCGAGCTTCGCCCGGCGTTCCAGCTTCTCGCGCCGTTCGATCTTGTCGCGACGCTCCAGCTTTTCACGACGCTCGATCTTCGCCCGCTTGTCTTTCTTTTCCCGCTTCTCCAGTTCCAGCTTGCGCGCCTTCTTGCGCAGGAGTTCCGCGCGCTCGGCCGCGGTGATGCGCTGCGTCGTCGGCGTCAACTCTGCCGGGCCGGTATAGCTGGTCCACTTCACGGTATCCGGCGGCAGGCGAACCACGACCCTGGCGAGATAGCCCGCATCGCCCGGGGCGGTCGCGACCGTCCGCATCGGCACCATGATCCGCCGCTTGATCAGGTCGCGCATCCACGGATCCGTCACGTCGTAGCGCTTGACCGGGAAGACGGCGTAATCCGGTGCGAACTTCTGCAGCACGCTGGGGTAGGTCGAGATCGCCTTCTCGAAAAAGAGCGTCCGCTCGCCGACGACTCGACGATCGGCGAAGTACGCCAGCACGTTCGCCGACGGCCCGACGATCTTGTCCGACCGGGTCGTGCTGTCGCGCAGCATTTTGGCGATTCCCAGGAGCGGCTGCACGGCGCCGCCGCGATAGCGGGCGTAGAACGCGTCCTGCCTCGGCGTCCCGTGGCGCAGCCACTGCCAGTCGCCGGCGTGCTGTTCCCAGACGAAGCCCATGTCCCGGCCGAAGTTCAGCGCCAGCGGCACGCCGACGCCGATCAACATCACGGCGCCGCGCATCAACTGCGGGGACTTGAGCGTCACCCACGACAACATCACCAGCCAGCCGAACCACATCATCGGCATGACCATGATGAAGTATCGCGGCACCGTCGAAGTGAGCAGCGTCACAAACACGAGGCCGAAGATCATCAATCCCCAGAACGCGCTTCGCCGCCAGGCGATCGCCGCGCTCACCAAGACCGCCAGCGCCACCGGGATCGCCAGCGGGCTCATGTCCTGGCTGAAGAATGCGTCGTTCAGATCGTGCTGAATCAGCTGCTTGAACTTGTCCAACGTCGTCTGCGAAGAGAGATCGCGCACGGCTTCGCGCAGCTCCAGCTCGTATTGCCCGTCGAAGGGCGCGCTGATCGCGGTGCGCGGGTCGACAAGCACGAGAAGGATGGCGATGAGACCGGCGGCGCCGATGATGCACAGGTGGAGGTTGCGCTTGCCGCCGGCGTTGCGGATCACCGCGTACGCCGACGCGAGGATCATCGCGACGACCAGTACGCCGAAAGTCGGGCGTGTCGCCGCTGCGAGGCCGAGCCCGGCAACAAGCGTCGCCGCGACGCGGAGGATCTCGCGGCGCGCCATCGTCATTTTCAGCCGCTCGTACGCGTAGACGGCCATCATCATCCCCAGCGCGAAGGGGATGTCCGTCATCAGTTCCTGAGACTGGCGCACGAAGCGATAGTTGAGCCCGACGCCGAGAGTGATGACCGTCGCCATCCAGAGCGGGTAGCGAAGGCGGATCGTCGCGTCGACGAGCCAGAGTGTCGCGAGCCCCATGACCCAGACCATGATGAGCGCCGGGACCGGCGAGTCGCCGAAGAGGCGCTGCAGGCCGGCGAGCAGCGTCGGCAGGCCGGCGAATGCGTGGGTGTGATGTTCGCCGGCGAAGACGTAGCCGTCGCCACGGGCGATTGACCGCGCCAGGCCGCGGTAGAGCGCGCTGTCCACCCCGATGCGCCACAGGCCGTTGAAACTCGCGACGTAAACGGCGAAGAGAATCGCGAAGGCGATTTTGCGGTGCCGGGTGAGGGCGTCGAGCCAGCCGAGGGAAATGGCGTCCTCGGACGTCCGCTGCGGTTCCGACATCCGCGCTTCGGAGTTCCGCACGTCTTCGGAGGTCCGCAGTGGCCCGGAGATCTGTACCTTTTCGGAGGTCCGCGCCTGATCGGAAGTCCGCTGCGGCGGCGAAGTCATTGTGCGCATTGTCTTAGCACTAGACGCCGCCCGCAAGGATCGCGCTGCTTCGTATCGGGTTCGATAATCAGCCGCGGGGCCAAAATTACACGCCCCTCGTCCGAAGCGACACGCTTTCAATCCGGCTTGGACCGTCGACCGCGACGCGCCCAGAGCGTATCGAAGAGCGAAAAAAGACAAGACCCGATGCTTTCGCACCGGGCCTTGCTGGAAATCACGGAACGCACGTTGGTTCCCCGGGAACGGTTCGTTCCCTGTGCGCTGAATCTTCAAACCTGACTGGTCGAGCGAGGCAAACCCGCGTCGACTTCCAAATCCTAGGCCGCCTTTTTCGCGGTCGAGGCCGGAATGTGCTTTTTCGCGGACGCGATGATCGTATCGAACATCGCCGGATCGGCAATGGCGATTTCCGAGAGCATCTTGCGGTTGAGCGTGATGCCCGCCAGTTCCAACGCCGGAATCAGTTGGCTGTAGCGAATCCCGCGGAGCCGGCACGCGGCGCTGAGGCGCGTGATCCAGAGCGAGCGGAACTCGCGCTTCTTCTGCTGACGGTGAACCGTCGCGTAAACGCCGGCACGTCGAGCGAACTCGAGGGCCGGACGATAGAGCTTGCCGAAGCCATGGCGGAAGCCCTTGGTTCGCTTGAACAGACGCTTGCGCTTGCGAGCGTGAACGACACCACCCTTGGTGCGGGGCATAAATGCCTCCTTGTTTGCTGTGAACCGCGAATTGAATCAGCGGTTCGATTTCCCGAGTCAGAGGCACACACTCGTTGTCAGCCGAAGCTGACCAGCCGACCGAAATCGGCTTGCCGACCGAAATCGGCTTGCCGACCGAGGTCGGCCTGATCCATGCGGGGTGAACGCACGGCGAGGGGCATGACTGCACCGGCAACACGCCGATGCTTTGAATAATCCGCGAAGTTCCGCGAAGAAGACGCGAAGCAAAAGGGTACGTTGACGCCTTACTTCGTATTCCTTCGCGTGGCTTCGCGGACGTAAACGTTACTTGCTTTCCGACGTCGACTTCGCGGCCGCCAGCTTGCGCTGGTGGGCGATCCGGTTCGGGCGCAGCTTGGAGACGCCGAGGAATCGGCGGATGTTCCGTGCGTGGCCTTCGAAGACCAGTTCGGTGCCGCCGAGACGGCGCTTCATGTTGCCGCTGCGGACACTGTTGCGGTGGCTGTTGAATCCACAGCCGCGCATCACCTTGCCGGTGCCGGTGACCTTGAACCGCTTCTTCATGCCTTTGCAGGGCTTGTACGCTTTCCAACCCATCTGACACGTCCTTTTCGAAAAGTCGAGCCCGGCAATCTAGCCGAAACCGGGAGGAAGTTTCAAGGGCGCGGGACGGTGGAATTGGGGCGGCCAGAGCACGTTGGCCGCTCGCATCCACATGAAACCGCCCGCGGGAGTGACGTGTCGCGAATTTGCCAAACTTCCGTGCTCCGCTGCTCCGGTGTGCTCGCGGTAGGCTTCTGTGAGATTCGAAAACCCTCTCATTTCGTCTCACTTCCTCTCGGTCGGGCATCCGAAACCCGCGATTTCGCGTCAAGACCCGGGATTTGGGAGTGCTTCGCACCCTCTCACCACCCTTTGTTGAATGGCCAGACTTTCATCGCCTTCGGAGCGTTCTCGTTCGCGGCGTACATCGCAACTCTGAAGCTCGCCCCTCGCGCGCCAGCCTTTCTCGGCAGGGACTTGGGAAAAAATGCCGCGCCGGTTTTCGGCGGCTCGGGATTGTACCCCGCGGATCACCCGGAATGCCCGCTCTCCCGGACACGCCGCTCGAACTCAACAGACTTCCTGCCCGAGCGTAGTTCCAAAGTGATCACGCCGACAAGACAACGATGGTCATTTGTTCGGTCGTTCGATGAGCGAATTTGATTCCAACGTTTAGCCGCAAGATTGCTCGCGCTTCGGATGCGCCGGCGCGCCCCACGCGCGAGCAAGCTCGCGGCTACACGAATCGATCCGTCACGACACAGTGTTCGTCGCGATTCTCCAGCGACTTCGAATCCGATGCCAGACGAGTCCGACGACGATCAGGATCGTCCCTGCGATCCAGACCTTCATTTCCACAAACCACGCCAGGCTCAGACACGTGAAAAGCCCGACCCACGCGAGCGCCCGCGGATAGCGCCGATGCTGCGGCGCGAGACGCAGACACGCGAGGTTGGTGAGCGCGTAGTAGATCAGGACGGTGAACGCGCTGAACGACCACGTCGTGCGGACGTCGCCGACCAGAACGAGGAGCGCGATGACGAGGCCGCTGAGGATCGTCGCGGGGACGGGCGTGGAGGTCTTCTCGTTCACGCGGGCGAGGACCCGCGGCATGTCGCCCCGCCGCCCCATCGCCAGCCAGACGCGGCTGAGGCCCAGGATCAGGTTCAGGAGCACGCCGAGCATGGCGGTGACGGCGGCAAGTGAAGCGATCGGGTGTAAATATCGCCAACCGTACGGCATATGCCCGGCAAGCGCGACGACATTCAACTCGTCCCAAGGCCACCAATCTCGAGCCCGGACGGTTATCCAACCGAGCAAGATGTAGATTGTCGATGTGACAGCAAGAGTAACGATGATTGCGCGGGGAATGACGATTTCCGCCCGACGTACTTCCTCACCTAGCGTTGCAATCCGCGCATACCCAGTGAACGCGACAAAGATTAGCGCACATGCACCCAGAATCTCGTTCGCCCTAAAAGTTGCACTAGGCTTGGTTCCCCATGCCTGATGTACCCAGTCAATAGGTCCTGCATATGCCACGATCACAGCAAGCAATCCGAACAGGGTCACGGCAACACAAAACAGATTTGGTAAGCCAGCCTTTCGCACACCGAAAAGATTCGCACAGGTGAATCCGACGACCAAACTCAAACCCACGCCGACGCGTAATGCGTAGTTGGTACTCAATTCGGTCGCGCGATTGCCGAAAGGCGTTTGAACCAACAGTACATCGGCAAGCGAATGCACTTCGAATCTGCCAATGTGGAAGTTGAGAGGATGCTCGACGATCTGATCGATCAAGATCGTCATTACCCCCAGCGCCGCCGTCGCCGCGCTCGCGCTCTTGGCGAGCAGGAACATCCATCCCGCGGTGAACCCGAGCGTCGGATTCAGCACGCGATACCCATACTCGTACGTCCCGCCCGACACCGGATACGCGGCCGCGAGCTGCGCGCTGCTCATCGCGTTGCAGTAAGCCAGCAGCCCGGCCAGCACGATCGCCAGCAGCACCCACGGCCCGGCCAATTCCGTTGCGTGGGCCAGGCTCACGAAGACGCCGGTGCCGAGGATCGAGCCGAGCCCGAGCATGACGGCGCCGAACAGCCCGATCTCGCGGCGAAGGGTGGGATGGGCGTAATCGAGCTTGGTCATCGTCGTCCTTGTAATCGAAGACTGTCCGCGAAGGCACGCGAAGCAGACGCGAAGGTTTTTCCCACGAAGGCACACGAAGGGCACGAAGAAGAGTTTGTGAATACAGACACTCAAAAGCCAAGGAGCTATGGCATGATTCCTGTCACCCACGAGAGCATGTTCGCAAAATGTCCGGCGGAATACGCAAGAAGCCTCCGCTTCTCCGGAGCGCATAGACCTCATCTTCATGCTTCGCGATTGCGCTCTGCATGACGGCACAACTCGCCAATCTCCATCCCCAACCTCTCTTCTCCGCTTCGTGCCTTTCGTGTGGCTTCGTGGGCAATTCCTCTTCGCGTTCTCTTCGCGCGCCTTCGCGGATCATGCCCGTCTCGACAAGCGAGCGGAATCTCTCGATACTCGCCGCATGCCAGCCCAGATCATCGACGGCGTCGCGGCCGCAGCGAAAGTCCGCGAGACCATCAAACAGCGCGTCCTCGCGCTCCGTGCCGGCAACCATCCCGTCAAGCTCGTCGCCATCCTCGTCGGCACCACGCCGGCCGGCGAGATCTACGCCAACAAGCAGAAGCAGACCTGCGGCGAAGTCGGCATCGACTACCAGCTCCTCACCCTGCCCAACTCGAGCACATTCGAAGACGTCGCGAAGCACGTGAAGCAGCTCAACAACGACCCGCACGTGACCGGCATCATGGTCCACCTGCCGCTGCCGGCCGCGATCGACCCGACGCGGTTGCAGGGCCGGATCGATCCGGTGAAGGATGTCGAAGGCGTCAGCCCGGCGAACATCGGCTACGTGGTCTACGGCAAGGAAGTCATCGTGCCGTGTACGGCGCTGGCGGCGATCGAACTGATCCGCTCGACCGGCTATCGGCTCGAAGGCGCGGAGGCCGTCGTCGTCGGCGCGAGCGCGATCGCAGGCCGGCCCGCGGCCCTTCTGCTCACGCAGGCGGGCGCGACCGTCACCATCTGCCACAAGTACACGCGCGACCTCAAATCGCACACTCGCCGCGCCGATGTGCTCGTCGTCGCGGCGGGCGTGCCGAACCTGATCGCGGCCGACCACGTCCGCGAAGGCTCGGTGGTGATCGACATCGGCATCAACCGCGTCACCACGCTGGACGGCACCACCAAAACCGTCGGCGACGTGAACTTCGAGGATGTGAAGGAAAAGGCCGCGTACGTGAGCCCCGTTCCCGGCGGCGTCGGACCGATGACGGTCATGATGCTGCTCAACAACGTCGCGCGGGCGGCGGAGTTGATTGCGAAGAAGTGAGCCGGTCGATTACTCGGACCCAGTCGGGACGCGGCGCGCCGAAGCATCTGGCCGATCAATCGTCGACCACGCCCGGCAAGGCCAGACCATTCGAAGCATTCGAGCTGGCGTTTCTCGACGTCTCGCAGATGCCAGGAATGATGGAGTGTGATGCCGTTGGGTCATGGGGTCTCCGAAACGCATGAAACGCCCGCATGATGCCATCCTCCTCCTTGGCCTGATCGGCCTGCTCTGGTGGCTCTGGAGCATGTACATGGGCACGGCGGCGCTGCACGTCGGCCTGCCGGATTATCTGGGCGAGGTGCTGCCGATCTACGGGTTTCGGCGGGCGATATATCTCACGCAGGCCGATACGCTCGTGCGCGCACTCGTGGCGATCGCGGCGTTCCTCATCGGCGCGGGTGCGCTGGCGCTCGCGAGCGCGAAGCGCCTCCCGGCCGCGCTGCTGCTGGCGATCGGCGTCGTGAGCGTGCTGGGTGTGAACGTGAGCGTCGCGTGCATCGGCCGCGGGCTGGGCGCGCTCGCGATGCCCTTCACCAAGCCCGCGCTGGAATACATCGGCGATGTGCCGCTCGTCGGCGATGATCCGCTCGGATTCATCCAGCGCTACCCGACGCTCGGCAGCCAACTCTCGCTGCATGGCGGAACGCATCCGCCGGGCGCGGCGCTCTTCCTTTGGATCGGCGAATCGGCGCTCGAGCGATTCGGATTCGCCGGCGCGGCGATCACGCCCGAGCGGGCCGCGTGCATCGCGATCGGCTTCACCGCCCTGGGCATCGTCCCCGCGTATTGGCTGGCGCAGATCGTCAGCGGAACCTCCGCCGCACGGCGGATGCTGCCGTTCTATCTCGCGGCGCCGGGGCTCGTCCTCTTCGGCGCGACATCGATGGACGGCGTGTTCCTGGTCTTTGTGCTCGCATCACTCGCGGCCGCGTTCAAGGCGATGAAGAGCCGGTCACTCATCCTCTGGCCGCTCGTCGCCGGCGCGGCGCTGTGGCTGGCGACATTTATGACCTTCACCTCCCTCTGGACGCCGGTGTTGATGGCGTGCTGCGTCGCGATCGCCGCGCTGCGCAGCGGTAAGCTGGCGGGGCAAATGCTGGTCCGGTGTGTGCTCACGGCAATCGCGTTTGTGTTCTGCCAGGCGATCGCACAACTCGTTCTTCACTACGATTTGCTCGCGACGGTGCACGCCGCGATGGATCACGATCGGCACGTGGTCGGCCGATCGGGGTACGAGTCGCTGCGCATCTGGTTTGACCTTTCGCTGGGCAACGCGTTCGCGTTCCTGATCGGGAGCGGGCTGGCGACGACGGCGCTGTTCGCGCTGGCGCTGGTTCGTGCCGTGCGCTCGCCGCGTCGATCGCGATCGCGGTTCGTGCTGTCGCTGGCAGCGGCGCTGCTGTTGCTGAGCGTTTCGACGCTCTTCACGATGGAGACCGACCGCGTCTGGCTCGCGATCAAGCCGGCGATGCTCATCGTGACCGTGTCGGCGGTCCGCGACCGGATGACCGGGGTTCTCGCTCTGTGCGCATTGTTCCTCCAGACGATGCTGATCGAGCTGAACGTCTACACCTACTGGTAGATCGAGCGGCCGGGGCGAACGTCGAGCCAACGCCAATGTTTTCCCCATCGGCGTGACTTCGGACACAATGCTCCGCCGATGAAGCTGCGGCTCTTTCGGGTTTTCCTGTTCGTTCTGGCGTTCGTCGCGCTCGCGTACGCGTGGGGCGTGTACGAGTCGTGTCCCATCCTCAATCGGTGGTTCCGCCGGGATTTCTTCGATGCGAGGCCGATCTACGCGATGATGCAGACGATCGACCTGAGCGAGCGCGAGGTGGCGTCCCGGTTCTTCGTGGCGATTGCGATTTGTCTCGTCGGCGTGGGATTGAGCGTGGTGGCGGCGCTGCGCCGCTGGCGGGCTTGGATCTGCATGTTGATCGCGATCCCCGCGTGCATCGCGATCAACGCGAGCGTGGCGCAGATCCGCATGGGCCACTACTCGCTCGTGAAACCGTTCCTGCGGACCGAGTTGGAGTACTACGGCGACATCGACCGGGTGAACGATGCGCCGGCGCTGTTCATCAGCTCCTACGCGGCGCTGAGCCCCACGCTGGCGCTCCACCCCGGCACGCACCCGCCGGGCGGCGTACTGTTCCTGTGGCTCGGCTCGAAACTGTTCGGCAGCGGCGTCGATGCGGCGGTGTGGTGGTCGATTTCGTTCGGCTCGCTCGGCGTGCTTTGCACCTACTGGCTCGCGGTCCAGGTAATCGGCTCGGCGCGGGCGCGGCGCGCGATCCCGCTCGCGCTGCTCGCCCCCAATCTCGTGCTGTTTGGCGCGACGTCGATGGACATCGTCTTCTTCGCGTTCGGCTCGGCCGCGCTGGCGGCGATGTTCTGGGCGATGAAACGCCTCTCGGTGACGCGCGTGCTCGTCGCCGGCGCGCTCTTCTGGATGGCGGCGTTCATGACGTTCGCGGTCGTGACCTTGCCGATCGTGGCGGGCACGTTCGCGCTCGTCTCGATCGCGACTCACCGCCGCCGCGGTCTGAAAATGCTCGGCCGGCTCGCCCTGGTGGGACTGGCGTTCGTCTTCTTCCAGTCGCTCGCCCAGCTCCTGCTCGGCTACGACTTGTTTCAGGTCAAGGATGCCGCGATGCAGCGCGACTTCGATGGCGTGCGCATGACCGGCTACGAGTCGCTTGATCTCTGGTGGACGGTGTCGCTGGCGAACCTCGGCGCGTTCGTGTTCGGCTCCGGCGTCGCGCTCTCGGCGGCGGTGATCGCCGGCGCGCTCGCAATCCCGCTGGATCGCGCGCGGCTGCGCCTGCCGGCGAATCGCCTGGCGCTATCGCTGCCGATCGCACTCGTACTCCTATCCGGCTCGACGCTCTTCACCTTCGAGACCGAGCGCGTCTGGCTCAGCGCCGTTCCCGCACTGATCTGCGTGACGGCGGGCATCCGCGGATGGATGATCTGGTGGCTGGCGTTGCCGCTGCTGATGCTGCAGACATTCCTGACCGAGTGCACGCTTTACACCTACTGGTAACCGATCCGGAGCGCGAGATGAGTTTCACATTGCCGTCGC
This sequence comes from Phycisphaerae bacterium, assembly GCA_031411495.1. Lineage (GTDB taxonomy): Bacteria > Planctomycetota > Phycisphaerae > Tepidisphaerales > Tepidisphaeraceae > JANOBD01. The sequence goes on from JANOBD010000175.1 coordinate 163,577, forward strand.
GTGTCGCCTGTGCCCTGCTCGCGCTCCTGCCGCTTCTGGGATCGTGCGACCGCTCGACCGCCGCGAAGGACGATCCGGCCACATTCCGGTTCATCAACCGCGGCGACGTGATCACGCTCGACTTGAACCAGATGGCGTACTTCCAGGATTTTCGCGTCACCTACGCCATCCGCGAAGGCCTGTACTCCTACGGCCCCGACGGTTTCAGCGCCGAGCCCGCGCTGGCGCAGGAAGCGAAAGTGAGCGACGACAAGCTCACCTGGACGTTCACGCTGCGCGAGGCGAAGTGGAGCAATGGCGATCCGATTGTCGCGAACGACTTCGTCTTCTCGATCAAGACGATGCTCGATACGCCCGGCGACTGCACGTACATGCTCTACTGCATCCGAAACGCGCGGGAATATGAGTCCGGGTCGGCGAAGCTTGAAGACGTCGGCGTCCGCGCGATCGACGATAAGACGCTGCAGCTCACGCTCGAAAACCCCACGCCCTACCTGCCGCAGTTGCTCGCGTTTCCGCCGTTCTATCCACGGCACGAGAAGAGCATGGCGAAGTTTGCGGAGAAGGATGCAAAGGGAAGGAATTACTACCGCGCCGAATACACGCGCCCGGAGAACGTCGTCACCAACGGCCCGTTCGTGCTCAAGGATTGGAAGCCCGGCGAGAAGCTGCGCTTCGAGCGGAACGAGAATTACTGGGACCGGGATAACGTGAAATGCCCCGCCGCCGAAATGATCGTCAACAACGAGCCGCAGAGCACGTTCCTCCAGTATGAGCGCGGGAATGTGGATTTCATCGTGGCGGTGCCGCCGGAGACGGCCGTCTCGCTGCGCTCCAGCGGACGTGCCGACCTCCACGCCACGCCGGCTTTCGCGACGACGTATCTCTCGCTCAACTGCGCCGCGAAAGTGCCCGGCGAACTCGGCGAGACGCCCAACCCGCTGGCCGATGTGCGGGTCCGCCGTGCGCTGGCGATGACGGTGAACAAAACCCAGCTCGTGAAGACCCTTACACGGCTCGATGAGCCGGTGGCGAACTCGTTCGTACCACAGCGATTCTTCAAGGACTTCAAGACGCAAACCGCGCCCGACTACGATGTCGAGGCCGCGAAAAAGCTGCTCGCCGATGCCGGCTTTCCCGGCGGCGCGAACTTTCCGACCCTCACCATCGCCTTCAACGGCACCAACAACACCCGCAAGGCGATGGCCGAGATGTTCGCGTACGACTGGAAGCAGAATCTTGGCATCAGCGTCGAACTCCGCGCCGCCGACGACAAGTCGTTCGACGCGGCCGTCACGCAGAAGCAGTACACGATCGCCACCAGCGCGTGGATGGGCGATTATGTCGATCCTTCGACCTTCCTCGATCGCTTCACCTCGGCAAGCCTCGGCAACAACAGCAACTGGTCGAACGCCGATTACGATGCGCTCATGGCCAAGGCCAGGAGTGAACCCGACATCGCGAAGCGCCAGGCGCTGCTTGAAGCGGCATCATCGATCCTCAACACCGAGCTGCCGCTCATCCCGCTGTACCACTACAACAACATCTGCCTCTTCCGCGACAGTGTCCACGGCATCACGCCGAACGCGAAGAACACGTTTCTGATGAAGCGGATTTGGGTAGAACGGTGAGGAAACTGTGACCCCAAAAACCTGTCATCCCGAACGAGCCTGCGCAGAGGGCAAGCCCTACGCTTGGCTCCTTTGGATGACATAAAATGCATTTACGCATGCGCATGTTTCTGCCCGCGCAGCCTGACCTCCGCGATGTCCAGTTCGACCTGAATGTGACGGAGCACTTCATCCGCGATCAGCCCGTCATCGCGCAGCTTGATTAAAACCAGTCGCTCAGCCTCCAGCGCTTCGAGTTCGACGTCGATCGTCGAGTCGCACGGGTCGGCCAGTTCCAGGTCGTTCGATTCGTTCAGCCGGTTGTTGAAACGCTGCACGCGGAACTCGTATCCCTCGCGCACCTCGGCGATCAGGCTCGGCGGGGCTTCACCGATCAGTTCCATCGCCTCGAGCCGGGCGAGCGCTGCGAATGCCAGCTCTCGCCGCGCGAGGGCCTCCTCGCGCTCATCCAGATCGTCGTGCTTGAAGCCCAGCGCCTTGATCAGGAACGGCAGCGTCAACCCCTGTCCGACCAGCGTGATCAGGATCATGCCGAAGGTGATGAAGATGATCGGGTCGCGGTGCGGGAACTGCTCCGGCGAGAGCGGCAGCGCGATCGCCGCCGCGAGCGAGACGATGCCGCGCATTCCCGCCCAGCTGATGAGGGTGAGCGAGCGGAACTGCAGCGTCGACTGCGTGTCGGTCACATGTCGGTCGATCGGCTTGCGCAGCAGTGCCAGCACGAACACCCACGCGAATCGTACGCCGATCGTCACGCACGCGATCACCCCGGTATAGAACGAGAGCTGCGCGATCGTCAGGTTCGTATGCTCGCGGATGTTGGAGATGATCGAAGGCAGTTGCAGCCCGATGAGGATGAAGACGATGCCGTTGAGCAGGAAGACCAGCGCCTCCCATACGGCGGTAAGGCGCATCCGCTGGTCGGAGCCGATGATTCGCGGCAGCGCCCGGCCAACGAACAGGCCCGCCACCACGGCCGAGAGCACGCCGCTGACGTGGCACCACTCCGCCGGCAGATACGCGATGTAAGGCGAGAGCAGCGAGAGGAGCGTGTCGACGGTGTTGTCTTTAAGGCGGTTCCGCAGCCAGGCGACGCCGAGCCCCGCCACCGACCCGATCCCGATGCCGCCGATGACGACAATCACGAACTGACCCGAGGCGTGCGCCAGCGAGAATCCCCCGTGCGTGACGGCCATGATCGCCAGCGAATAGACGACCAGCGCGCTCGCATCGTTCACCAGCGATTCGCCTTCGAGGATTGTGACGATGCGCTTGGGGATCTTCAGCCGCTGCATGATGCTGGTGGCGGCGATCGCGTCCGGCGGGCTCACGATCGCGCCCAGCGCGAACGCCGCCGGCCAGATCATCCCGACCAGTTCGTGCGCGACCCACGCGACGGACAACGTCGTGACCAGCACCAGACCGATCGCCAGCAGAAGGATGGGCGAAAGATTGGCGCGAAAATCCCGCCAGCTGGTGAGGAACGCCGCGTAATACAGCAGCGGCGGCAGGAAGAGCAGGAAGACCAGGTCGGGTCGGAGCGGGACCGGCGGCAACGGCGCGAGCGCGATCAGCAGCCCGCCGAGCACCAGGAGGATCGGGTAGGGCACACGAACAATGGATGCGAGCCAGACCAGCGCCGTCACGCCGACGAGCAGGCCGATGATAATTTCCGCGGTGATGGCGTTGGGCATGAGTTCGAGCGAATCCTAGGCAGATGCGTGGTGCTTGCTACTGCCTAGATCGGCCAACGGGATCGATCTGTGCAGTCGGTCAAGTGCCGAGAATGTCGCAGCGGGCGGTGTCGCTTCAAACGATTCATCCATTCGGGTGTCCTTTGCCGATAAGGGCGATGTCCGGCGAGGTGTACCTGCTTGTGGAACAGCGGGCCGTCGGACGGAGGCAAGGCTCGGAAGTCACACCGACTTGAGGCGAGCCATTTTGCGCGTCGGACGCGTTGGCGCGGCGCGGCAGGGAGATGCGTATGCAGTCCCGTTTTCGCATCGCGCGGCAGGTGCCGGACTTCTTCCGCGCGCCGCTGCCCAGTCGCTTTTTTCACGCGCTGCATTCGCGACGCTCGATCGCGGTTGCGGTCCGATGCCTCGAACTCTTCCTGCTGGCCGGCATCCTGCTGGCGTTCGCCGCGGGAATGGTCCGGCTGCGCTGAAGGCTCACAATCGAGCGCTAAAGACGCTCTCCGCGTCATGATTTGCTTGCAATTCGACTGCCAGCGGTTACGGTCGATCGATGCAATCGCCGTCGTTTGAAAGGCCGATGCCGCACTGTCGCGGCGGTCTGCCGGGCGATTTTACGGAACGTTCATGGCCCAGCATTTTGCCGAACTCCTGGTCGATCTCCGCAAGCGCGTCGCCCGAATGACTTCCAATGTGCTGTTCGTCGTCCAGCAGGCGACGGAAGCGCTGGTGAATCGCGACCTGCAACTGGCGCAGCGCGCCATCGAAGCCGACAAGACGGTCGATGCGGATGAAGTCCAGGTCGAAAAGCACGCGATCGACCTGCTGGCACTTTACCAGCCCGCCGCCGCCGACCTGCGATTCATCACCAGCGTCATCAAGGTGAATGCCGACTTCGAGCGAATCGCCGACTGCGCCGTGAATGTCGCGCAGCGCATCCCCGCGCTGGCCAGACAGCGATCGATCCCCCTGCCGCCCGACCTCGTCGCCATGGCCAATGGAATGGTCGATACGCTCCGCACGACGATCAACGCGTTCAACCTCGGCAACAGCGAAATGGCCAAGGACGTGATCCGCTCCGACAACAACACCGACGCTTACTACCACCAGATCGTTCAGGACATGACCCATCGCCTGGGCGATACGGCCACCCGCGATCCGGACCGCGACCTGGCGATCATCATGACCGCCAAGAACTACGAGCGCATCGGCGACCACTGCACCAACGTCTGCGAAGACATCCTGTATATCCAGTCGGGGCAGATCATCCGGCATCTGCATTCGGTGCAGTGACGAAATCCGAAGCTCGAAACTCGAATGAATGTCGACTGCAGAAATGACAAATGACGAAACACGCCGTGTTTCGTCATTCACTTCCTTCGATATTCATTCGTCATTCGAGCTTCGTCATTCGAATTTACCGTCTCCGCCGGTTCCGGAAGATCTTCCCGCCCAGCATCGACTGCTTCACCGGCGGCGGGACGAACGGCTTGGCGTCCGCCGCCTTGGCGACGCGCGGCGGGCCGACGTATTCTTTGCCGCGTGGCGGCGGCGTCGACTCGAAACCTTCCAACTGCAACTGATCGATCGGCATGTTGATCAGGTTCTCGACTTTCGTCAGCAGCTCGCCCTGGTCGCGCATCACGAACGTATACGCCTTGCCGTGCGCGCCCATGCGCGCCGTCCGGCCGATGCGGTGGATGTACACCTCGGGGTCTTCCGGGATGTCGTAGTTGATGATGTGGGTGATGCCGGCAACGTCGATGCCGCGGCTGGCGAGGTCGGTCGCGACGAGGATGTCGAACTTGTGATTGCGCAGGCCCTTCATGACCGTGTCGCGCTTGGACTGGCGAAGATTGCCGTGAATCTCGCGGCAGCTGATGCCGGCCTTCTCGAGTGAGCTTGCCAGGTGTTCGGCGCCGTGCTTGGTGCGCGTGAACACGATCGCCAGCTCCGGCTGTTCCTGCTTCAACAGCAGCCGCAGCGCACGATACTTATCCCACGGATCGACGGTGAGGTAGAACTGTTCGATCCCCTCGACGGTCGGGCGCTCATCCGCGCCGGGCGCGACCAGTTTTTCGACCGGTTCGCGCATGTATTTGCGGGCCAATCGTTCGATTTCATCGGTAAAAGTGGCGCTGACGAACACGGTCTGATGCCCCAGCGCGATCAGCGGCTTGGCCGCGGGCGCGGGAGCATCGCTTTCGGCGGCGCCTTTCTTGGATCGCGACTTCCGCTTCTTCGGTTGGTCATCGGCCGCTTCGACGGGAGCCTGGACGGGCGTTTCGATCGATTGATCGTTGATCGCCGCACGGGCCGCGTGAGACAGGCTCTTGAGGCGGGTGAGGATGTTTCGGATGTCGTCGCGGAAGCCGATGTCGAGCATGCGGTCGACTTCGTCGAGGACGATGAAGCGGATGTTGTCGAGGAACAGCAGGCGACGATCGAGCAGGTCGATCACGCGGCCGGGCGTACCGACGACGATCTCGGGATCGCGTTCGAGGTGTTTCAGCTGCGCGCTGATGCGCTGGCCGCCGACCACGCTGGTGACACGGATCGGCGTGAACTGTCCGAGCCGGCGGATTTCTTCCTCGACCTGGACGGCGAGTTCGCGCGTGGGCACGAGGATGAGGGCCTGTACGCCGACGCCCGGTGTGGCGTTCTGGAGGATCGGGATGCCGAACGCGGCCGTCTTGCCGGTGCCGGTGCGCGCCTGGCCGAGCAGGTCGACGCCACTGAGGGCTTTGGGGATCAGCAGCCGCTGGATGTCGGACGGCTCGACGAACTTCGCCTCGGCGAGGCCGCGCAGGATGCTGTCGCGGACGCCGAGGTCGGCAAATGCCTTGGGAAGCTGGGGGTGTTCACTCTTATCGCTCATTGATTGCTCTTGTACTTCGCGGCTGAGCCGGAAAATGGATCCCTATCGCGGATCGCAATAGACCTCGCATCGTACCGCCACGGAGCCTTGGGGGCCATCGGCGGCGTAATTCTGCTCGTTTTCGTGCCGTGCGGCCGCCCTTTTTAGCAGCCGGGTTGGTTCTCGCAACGACGGCCTGCGGCAACGCGGTTCATGGGCCCTGTAGACAAGTCGGCGCTCACGACTACCGTTGAATCGATGCCCGACGTCAGCCGTTCGCTTCCATGGAAAAAAGTTGCCGTCACCGGCGCGGCCGGCCGGATCGGCCAGGCGGTGGCGCAGCGACTCTTCGACCTCGGCTACTCGCTCGTCCTGCTCGACAAGGCCGCGGCCACCCATCCGCCGCTACCGCTGATCCTGATCGACTTGCGCGATCGCGATGCGGTGCGCTCGGCATTGCAGGGCGTCGATGCGGTCTGCCACATCGGCGAGGTGCCCAACATCCTGCCCGGCATGACCGGCCCGGAAGTGTTCGACGCCAACACTGCCATCTGCCGCAATATGCTCGACGTTTCACGCGAACTCGGCGTCAATCGATTCATCTACACCAGCTCGTGTCAGCGCTACGGCTATTGGGGCGGCAAGGACTTTCCGAAGCATCTTCTGCCCGACACATGGCCGATCGATGAACGTCAGGGCCCGCATCCGCTCAACAAATATGCCGAGTCGAAGGTCGCAAACGAGGCGCAGTGCGAAGCAGAGCGTGGCGCGATGCAGATGTTGATTTACCGCTTCCCATGGGTGATCCCGCTCAAGGCCGGCGAGCGGACCGATCGGCATTGGAAGAACGGCGACCAGTACCTCTTCGAAGGGTTCTGGACGTACCTCGATCTGCGCGATGCCGTCGAAGCCTACGTTCGCGGGCTCGATCCGCGGCCGGCGGATACCTCCATCAGTCCGGATGGGCCCAAATGTGAAGCTTTTCATTTTGTGGCCGACGAGATCGTCGGAGAGCGCCCGATCCGGGAAAAAATGACGCACTTCCTGCCCGATTGGCCCTCCCTCCCCGCGGATTGGCCGACCCATTTACCACCGGTTACGTGTGAAAAAGCGGCACGTCTGCTGGGATGGCGGCCTTCATATCGGATGAGTGCGGTTGTTCACCGCCCTGCAGAACAAACTGCCACGTAGATCGTTGTCACTCATAACGTAACGCCGGCTCGTCGCGCTTCTTGGCAATTGGACCGGCGGCAAATCTGAAACTTTGTAGGATATTGACGGTCTAAAGGGCTGACCCTCGATTCACACGCGTCATTTCGCATCAACCGAAGGGATCTGGACATGACTGACATTCGCCGCTCGTCCGAGCATGGCCACGCCTGCCGCCGCGGATTTACGCTCGTCGAACTGCTCGTCGTGATCGGGATCATCGGCGTGCTGCTCGCGATCCTGATGCCCTCGCTGAGTAAATCGCGCAAGCAGGCCGCCAAGGTCGCCTGCATGTCGAACCTCAAGCAGGTCTTCATCGCGATGCAGATTTACTCGACGGACAACAAGGCATGGCTCTTCCCGGTCGGGCCGGCCGATCCACTGGATACCACCAACAAACCGACCACCCTCGGCACCGATTTGCCCCCGCATGAACGCTGGCCGGTCTACGTCGGTGCGTTCCGGATCAAAGTGCCGACGGGAACCATCAACTATGTGAACCCGGAGACCGGCGAGGTGAGTGACGGCGCCGGCTATCCCGGCGGGCACTCGAATGAAGACCAGCGCCTCTTCTACCCGGCCGAACTCTACACGCCGAAGGTGATGCTCTGTCCGGAAGATCTCGACCCGTGGGAGTATCACAGCTACGTCGTCAACCAACATCTGGCCGACGACCGCATCCGCTTTGGAACGCAAAAACTGGGTAAGCTCGGCAGCTCGAGCGAGGTGATCGTCGCCGGCGAGAAAAAGACGACCGTCCGCGATTACTACATGGAAGCCAACGATTTCGCGCGCGTCGTCGAGCCATATCGGCATGGCGTCAAGCTCGGATCGAACTACCTCTTCCTCGATGGCCACGTGGACAGCCGACTGCCGGACGCGGTGAAGAACCAGCTCGACCCGTGGGACCCGACCCCGACGACGCCGTAACTCAGATGCAATCGAGGGGAACGTGAGAGAAAGTATGTCGAGCGCAACCGTACCCACTTCGCCGCCTGCAAGGAGAAACCAGACCGGCTTGATCGCCGGCGCGGTGATCATTCTCGTCGCCGCGGTCGCGGGCTGGTGGATCTACGCGCAGTCGGTGCCGAGGCCGTCAAGTGCGAACGATTTCCGCGCCGACCCCGGCAATCGCGGCGGATGGTTCGCCAACGCCCGGCAACCCGGCGTTGTGCCCCGGCCGAATGACCCGGTCACGTTTCGGCCGCTCAGCGTCACCGTTCGCGACGGCGAACTCGGCATTACCAGTTCCAAGCGCACCGACAACAACTGGAACATCTACGTCTCGTTCAACGGCGAATCGCTCGGCGGCGCGGACGCGCAGCGCCTCATGCTGGCCGTGCGACGCGTGCTCGATTCCAAAGTGCCGCCGGCGAATCTGAAGCTGACCGTCGACCAGCGCACCAGGCTCGCGGCAATCCCACTGACGCCGCTGGAACTTTCCGACGATCAACTGAAACAGTTGACCGACCTGCTGAACCAGTCGCAGAAGCTCACCGCGAACTCGCCCGAACTCGCGCCGATCAAGCAGTCGCTGCAGGCGCTGGCGGCACAGGTGAAGGGCATCGACAAGGAAGCGGTGAAGGCGAAATACGCCGAACGCGACGCGAAGTTTCGATCGATACTGAACGAAGAACAGATCAGCTCATTGCTCGGCGGCGCCACTCGGGCCACGCCGACCGCAGCGCCGCCTGCAGCACCGGCGAAGTGATTCGCGCAGTAGCGCAGGTGCTTGCGCGATCGCAGTCACCGCTTTGCATTTGATTCGCGCACCGTTCCGACGAGTATCGAAAACTCTGTGCCCACTGATCATTGCGCCCGAGACATTCCGCAGCCGGTTCCTTAGCATCCCGCAACGTGAAGATTACCGCCGAGGGAATTCTCAACGCATATGCGCAAGGCGCGTTTCCGATGGCGGATGACCGCGGGATCATCCGCTGGTACACGGCCGACCCGCGCGGCATCCTGCCGCTGGACGCGTTCGACCCGCCGCGCTCGCTCCGACAACTCTGGAAGCGCGGCAAGTTCGAGATCCGCATCGACCACGGCTTCCGCGCCGTCATGACCGCCTGCCGCGAGCGCCGGCTCGATCACACATGGATCAGCGGCGAACTCATCGAACTTTACTGTGAACTCCATCGCCTGGGCTTTGCACACAGCGTCGAGGCCTGGCACGACGGCAAACTCGCCGGCGGCTTGTATGGCGTGGCGATGGGGGCGGCATTCTTTGGCGAATCGATGTTCCACTACGAGACCGATGCCTCAAAGATCGCCCTCTTCGCGCTCGTCGAGCGTCTGCGCGAGCGACAGTTCGATCTGCTCGACACGCAGGCCGTGACGCAGCACCTCAAGCGTTTCGGCGCGATCGAAATCCCGTCCGACGACTACCTTCGCATCCTTCACGAAGCGCTGGCGAAGACGCGGACGTTTAACTGAACTGCTTACTCTGGCGCTACGCATCTTCGCATCAGTGCGACGTTTCAGGCGGAGATCGCGCGGCGAAGCCCTGTCGCGATCAATTCGGCACGAGTCAGGTCGTGCGCTTTCGCGTAACGATCCACTTTTGCAAGCAGATCCGGCGCGATCGTGAACAACACACGGACAGATCGGGTCGCATCGGATTTTCTCGGCCGGCCGCGCTTCGCGCGATTCCACTGCGCCCGTTCGGCATCGGTCATCGATCGACTACGCGCGAGCAGTTCGTCACTCGTCAACTTTTCGAGCCGGTTCACCTCGGCCTGCAGTTTCCGCTGTGCCGCAGTAGTGAGCGGTTTGGTTTTGACTCGTGTTGCGGTTTGTTTCATCGCTCTCTCCTACGCTTGTGATGCCGTTTCTGTTTGGACGAGGCTGGCATTGCGTGAATGACGAAAATCACTTCGGCGATCTGTTCCGTATCGAGCGAGTCCGAACTCACACTCCCGGGTTCGACTTCGTCGAGCGATTTGAAAACAAAAATCACGTGCAACAGCCGTCCACGATATGTTGAGCCGATGACCAGTCGCTTTGCCGCATCGATCGCAAGCGGATACGGGTTCCTCGCGTGGCTGATGACATACTCCGCCTCCAACGGTGAAACGCCATGTTTCGCAAGGTGACCGATGTTCCATGCGTTCCATGCGAAAATCACGCTGACAGTATATACCGAAAATGTCCGGGCTCAAGGCGCTTTCGCGTTCTACCTCACAGGAGATCCAGCCGCGGCAGGTCGCTTCGCCCCATCAAAAACTCGTCGCAGCAGCGGGCCGCCTGTCGGCCTTCGCTGATCGCCCACACGACCAGGCTCTGCCCGCGCCGCGCATCGCCCGCGGCGAAAACGCCTTCGACATTCGTCTGGTACTGTTTATCGACCTCGATGCTGCCACGCGGATTGAGCTTGAGCTTCAGCTCGTCGATCGGCCCCTGCTTCTCCGGGCCGGAAAAGCCGATAGCGATCAGCGCCAGGTCGCACGGGATTTCGAACTCGCTGCCCGCGATCTCTTTCATGTGGCGGTTGCCGTGTTCGTCCTTCTGGCTTTCGATGCGCACGGCCCGCAGCGCCTTCACGCTGCCCTTGCCGTCGTCGACGAACTCCTTCGTGTAGATGCTCCAGTCGCGCAGGTCTGGGCCATACAGCTTCTCGCCTTCTTCGTGGGCGGCGCTGGTGCGCAGGACGACTTGCCAGTTCGGCCACGGCGTGTTCGGGTTGTAATCCGCTGGCGGCTTGGGGTTGATGTCGAACTGCCGGATCGACTTCGCGCCCTGGCGAAGCGCCGTGCCCAGGCAATCGGCCGCAGTGTCGCCGCCGCCGATGATGATCACGTGCTTGCCCTTGGCGTCGATCTTCTGCTCGGCGAAGAGTTGATCGCCGAAGTTCACGTGCGTCTGCTGCGGCAGGTAGGTCATCGCGAGATGGACGCCGTTGAGATCGCGGCCGGTCACCGGCACTTCGCGGGCCGCGGTGGCGCCCATCGCGAGGATGATCGCGTCGAACTCGTTGCGGAGCTTCTTCATCGTGACGTCTTTGCCCACCGCGACGCCGCACTTGAACTCGATGCCCTCGGCCTTCATCAGGTCGATCCGGCGATCGACGGTCCCCTTGTCCATCTTGAAGTCGGGGATGCCGTAGATCAGCAGTCCGCCGGGACGGTCGTCGCGCTCGAAAACGACGACGCTGTGCCCGGCTTTGTTGAGCTGCGCCGCCGCCGCGAGACCGGCCGGGCCCGAGCCGATGACGGCGACCTTCTTGCCGGTGCGCTTCTCGGGAATCTGCGGCTTCATCCATCCTTCGGCGAAGCCGCGGTCGATGATCGACTGCTCGATGTTCTTGATCGTCACTGGCTTGTCGTTGAGCCGCAGCACGCAAGCCTCTTCACATGGCGCGGGGCAGATGCGGCCCGTCCATTCCGGGAAGTTGTTGGTCTTGAGCAGCGAGTCGAGCGCATCTTTCCAGCGGCCACGATAGATGAGGTCGTTCCAGTCGGGGATCTGGTTCCCCAGCGGGCAGCCGTGGTTGCAGAACGGCACGCCGCAGTCCATGCAGCGGGCGCCCTGTTTGCGAAGCTTGTCGTCCGGCAGTTGCTGGTAGATCTCGCTCCAGTCGAGGATGCGGAGGTCCACGGGACGCCGGGTGGGCGTTTCGCGAGTGATTTCCTTGAAGCCTGTAGGCTTTCCCATAGCTCGATCTTTCTGCGGCCAGTGGAGCGGTTGTCGGGGCGATGCGCTTCGCGTCCCGAGGGAGGGCCGAAGATACAGATTTTGGGGTCGAACGCGAAGGGAAAGATCTTGGGAAAGGATGGGGTAAGGGATAAGGGATGAGGGCGGAGTGATGAAGGTTGAGACGCCCTGCTGAATGACGACTTCTTCAGCTCGCGACCGAGATCCTTCCGTTGCTGAGGCTCCTTCTGGATGACAGATGGGGTTTGCAGCTCGTTGGCGAGCTCGGTCAAAACAATGGCTCGCGGCTGAGCAATGAAAGTTATTCCTACTTATCCATCTGAATTGAGAGAATTCGCCTTGACAATCCTCCACATCGCGATAGATTTGTAGGTGTTCGCTCGTCGGCCGACCCATGCATTACTTCGCTTACACCCCCGAGCTCGATCTTCCTGCCTACGCCAAATGGGCGCGGGGCAACGGTCTGCCCTGGGTGGATTGGCATTATCTCGGCGCGGCGATGCTGCGCGAACACGATCTCGCCTTCGCCCGGTACGACGCGGATGCGGGCGGCGGCGTAGCGAGCCTGCGGCCGGCGTTCGGCAAGCGCGTTGCCGGCGCCGTGTATGAGATCGATGACGATGCGGCCGACGATCTCGAGCGCTTCGCGAGCGATGTCGGCAACTCCTCGTCCTGGAACCTGATCCGCCGACGTCGGCTCACGGGCTCGGCCCACCGGCGAACCGATAACCAGAAGTTCGACGTCATCGCCTTCGCCGACCCGGTCGACGCCCGCGACTTCGCGCCCCCGACCACCGAGTACCTGCAGAGCCTCATCACGTTCGCCACGCGCCTGGGCCACAGCCACGGCTGGTTGATGCACCTGATGACGATGCAGACCGCGGACGGCGAACTCGAACCGATGCTGTACGACATTTAATCGGAAAGAGGATGTATGAAACACGAAGCCACGAAGACACGAAGTTGCAGCCGTACGCTCGGATGTCGCACGTGTTGTTCATGTTGCGAAAGCTAAGAACAAAGATTGCACAGATTTCATAGATGGGACTCGGAACTTCTCATCTCGCTTTTGAATGTGCGTAATCTGCGAAATCCTTGTCTCACTCTTCTTTCAAAAGCCAAACGCACCGCATTGAACCCGCTGACGCCAGGTTGCAACTTCGTGACTTCGTGTCTTAGTGGTTAAAAAAATCCAGACCAAAATCAGGAGCCAACATGAACCCCATCATCAAGAAACTGTTTGTCGCCACGATCGCCGTCAGCAGCGCTTTCGCGGTTCCCGCCGCCCGTGCGGATGTTGAACTGCTCAACGTCAGCTACGACCCGACGCGCGAGTTGTACGTCCAGTTCAACGAATCGTTTTCCGCACACTGGAAGAAGGAAGCGCAAGAGGACGTGACCATTCAGCAGTCGCACGGCGGCAGCGGGAAGCAGGCCCGCGCGGTGATCGACGGGCTTGAAGCCGATGTCGTCACGCTCGCGCTCGCCTACGACATCGACGCGATCGCCGAGAAGGGTCAGCTCTTGCCGGCCGACTGGCAAACGCGCCTGCCCGACCATGCCTCGCCGTACACCTCGACGATCGTCTTCCTCGTGCGCAAGGGAAATCCGAAAGCGATCAAGGACTGGGACGATCTTGCGAAGCCCGGCATCCAGGTGATCACGCCGAACCCGAAGACCTCCGGCGGCGCGCGATGGAACTACCTGGCCGCGTGGGGATACCAACTCAAGAAGCAGTTCGGCGGCGACCTGACCAAGATCAAAACCGCGAGCCCGGACGTCATCCGCTCGGCCAACGAGAGCGCCAAGCAGTTCGTCGCGCAGATCTACAAGAACGTCCCCGTGCTCGACAGCGGCGCCCGCGGCTCAACGACGACGTTCGCGCAGCGCGAGCTCGGCGACGTGCTGATCGCCTGGGAGAACGAAGCGTTCCTCGCCAACAAGGAGTTCGGCGAAGGAAAGTTCGACATCGTGGTGCCGAGCGTGAGCATTCTCGCCGAGCCGCCGGTCGCGGTCGTGGACACGAACGTCGAAAAGCACGGCACGCGCAAAGTGGCCGAGGCGTACCTGAAGTATCTCTACAGCCCCGAAGGCCAGGAGATCGCCGCACGGAACTTTTATCGCCCGCGCAATCCAGAGGTGGCGGCGAAGTATGAGTCGACGTTTCCGAAGCTAGAACTGTTCACGATCGACAACGTCTTCGGCGGCTGGAAGACTGCACAGAAGGAACACTTTGCGGATGGAGGCGTGTTCGACCAGATCTATGCGAAGTGAATCCGTAGGGTGGGCATCGCCCACCAGCGTCCGTAACCGTGCGGTGGGCAATGCCCACCCTACGAAGTCCGGTCAGGTTGACCGCGATGGAGTTTGGGAGAGAGTGTCGGCCGCGAACACGACGAAAGTCCGTTCGCGGCTGTACCGTTGATTGAATCGGATCGAATGGCCCTCACCCTCAAACAACGCAGCGTTCTCCCCGGGTTCGGACTGACCCTCGGGTTCACCGTGTTTTATTTGTGCCTGATCGTGCTCATCCCGCTGTCGGCGCTCTTCATCAAGACCGCCACCGCATCGTGGGATCACATCTGGCAGACGATCAGCAGCCCGCGCATCCTCGCATCGTTCAAACTCACGCTGACCGCATCGCTGGTGTCGGCGTTCGCGAATGCGTTCTTTGGTTTCCTCGTCGCGTGGATGCTGGTTCGCTACGAGTTCTGGGGCAAGCGGATCGTGGATGCGATCGTCGACCTGCCCTTCGCGATGCCGACGGCGGTGAGCGGGATCGCGCTGACGACGATCTACTCCAGCAAGGGATGGATCGGACAGTTCTTCGAAAAATGGAATGGGTCGGGGCTCCGTCAATCGCTCGACGCATATTTTGTTCCCGCATCGAAATGGCTCACGGGGTTGTTGCCGTCGATGGCGAGCTTCATCCCGGACAGTTCGGCGATCAAAGTCGCATACACACCGATCGGCATCATGATCGCGCTCACCTTCATCGGCCTGCCGTTCGTCGTCCGGACGCTTCAGCCGGCACTGGAAGACCTCGAAGCGGAAGTGGAAGAGGCCGCCGCGAGTTTGGGCGCGAGCCGGTGGAACACGTTTTACCGAATCATCGTCCCGACGATCCTGCCGGCGCTGCTCACGGGATTTTCGCTTAGCTTCGCGCGGGCGCTCGGCGAGTACGGCAGCGTGGTCTTCATTGCCGGCAACCTGCCGATGAAGACCGAGATCACGCCGCTGCTGATTATCATGAAGCTCGAGGAGTACGACTACACCGGTGCGACGGCGATCGCATCGGTGATGCTCATCGCCAGCTTTTTCATGCTGCTGGTGGTGAATGTGCTGCAGTGGTGGGCGAGCCGGCGGCAACGAGGCGGGAAGTAGGAATGCGAAGTGTGAAATGAGAAATGCAAAATGGAAGAAGGCTCACACAAAACCCGTCTCGCATCGGAGGCTCTGCCACTTAGCATTTCTCATTTCGCAATTCGCAATTTGAATTGATCGACCATGGCAGGCGCACTCCCAACCAACCTCGCAGCCCCCCGCACCGGCAAGTCCCGCCGGGCGCTGCGCGATCCGCTGTGGGTGCGTGTTCTCATCCTCACGCTCGGTCTGAGCTTCCTCGCGTTCTTCCTGCTCGTGCCGCTGGCGGCGATCTTCACCGAGGCGCTGCGCAAGGGATTCGCCGCATACCTCAAGGGGATCAACAACAAGGACGCGTGGACGGCGATCAAGCTCACGCTCACCGTGGCAGCGATTTCGGTACCACTGAACGTCGTCTTCGGCGTGGCGGCGAGCTGGTGCATCGCCAAGTTCAACTTCCTGGGCAAGAACCTCCTGCTCACGCTGATCGACCTGCCGTTCGCGGTGTCGCCGGTCATCAGCGGGCTGATCTACGTATTGATGTTCGGCTCGCAGGGCTGGTTCGGGCCGTGGCTGAAGGAACACGACATCAAGATCATCTTCGCCGTTCCCGGCATCGTGCTGGCGACGATCTTTGTCACCTTTCCTTTCGTCGCGCGCGAGTTGATCCCGCTCATGCAAGCTCAAGGCAATGACGAGGAAGAGGCCGCGATCGTTCTCGGCGCCGGCGGCCTGCAGACGTTCTTCCGCGTCACCCTTCCGAACATCAAGTGGGCGCTGCTCTACGGCGTGATCCTGTGCAACGCGCGGGCGATGGGCGAGTTCGGCGCGGTCAGCGTCGTGAGCGGCCACATCCGCGGCAAGACCAACACGATCCCGCTGCACGTCGAGATCCTCTACAACGAATACAACTTCGTGGCCGCCTTCGCGTGCGCGTCGATATTGGCGATTCTGGCGCTGATCACGCTGGTCTTAAAGACGATCGTTGAGGGGAAGGTGAAGGCGTGAAGAGTTTGAACCACGAAGCCACGAAGCCACGAAGAGCAACTGCGCAGCAGCGAAGTCGTTTGCGAGGTCATCTATCATCTTTCGTAGAAGTATTGGCTGCGTGGCACCGACCTGCGGTACGTAATCGCCATTCTTCGTTTTCCTTTTTGTACAGTCAGACATCTCGCGAGCACGAGCCGAACGTCAAGTTGATCTTCGTGGCTTCGTGTCTTCGTGGTTCAAATTCCTGGAGCGTGATTTGAGCATCGAAGTCCGCAACATCACCAAGTCCTTCGGCAGCTTCAAGGCCCTCGATGGCGTCACGCTCACCATCCCTGACGGCCAGCTCGTCGCGCTGCTCGGCCCATCGGGCTCGGGGAAGAGCACGTTGCTGCGCATCATCGCCGGGCTGGAGCTGGCCGATGCGCGCGAGGATGCGCTCGTCTCGCTCCGCGGCGAAAACGTCACCCGCCAAACCGTCGGCGAACGCGGCATCGGCTTCGTCTTCCAGCATTACGCGCTCTTCCGACACATGAGCGTGTTCGAAAACATCGCGTTCGGTCTTCGTGTGAAGCCGTGGAGTGAGCGGCCGACGCGAAGCGCGATCAAAGACAAAGTCACCCAGCTCATCAAGCTGATGCAGATCGAAGGTCTCGAGCGACGCACGCCGTCTCAACTGTCAGGTGGGCAACGGCAGCGCGTGGCGCTGGCCCGTGCGCTCGCGACCGAGCCGAAAGTCCTGCTGCTGGACGAGCCGTTCGGCGCGCTCGATGCGAAGGTGCGGCTCGATCTGCGCCGCTGGCTGCGCCGGCTGCACGATGAGATCCATGTCACGAGCGTGTTCGTGACGCACGATCAGGAAGAAGCGCTCGAGGTGGCCGATCAAATCGTGGTGATGAACAAGGGCCGCATCGAGCAGGTCGGCACGCCCGAGGCCGTCTTCCACAAGCCGGCGACCGCGTTCGTCACCGAGTTCCTGGGCAACGTGAACCTGTTCCACGGCCGCGTCGAGCAGGGAAGGGCGGTGTTTGGCTCGCTGTCGGTCGATCAGCCCGGCGCTGGCGAGGGCAAGGGCGCTCGAATGTTCGTTCGCCCGCACGAGATCGAACTCGATCGCACGACGATGAATCCCAACGCGATCCGCGCGACGATCACCCGCGTACAAAGCGCCGGCCCGGCCGTGAAGGTCGAACTGATCGACGACGAAAAACACCCGCTGCTGGCCGAAATCTCGCACGAGCGCTTCCGCACGCTCAATCTCCAGTCCGGCGAAGTGGTTTACGCCACGGCACGGGATGCGCGGGTGTTTGTGGATGATTTTGTGATTTGAGAACCGACTCGACGAACGAAAAACATGAGTTGCGGAGCGTACTCGCGAAGCATCTACTCCCGAACGTTCGAAATGAGATCCTTCGCGAGTACGCTCTGGATGACAGTGCTTTGGCATTCAGCGTTCACTTCCCCGCATACCAGTTCCCCCGCGACCACGCGTGCTTTCTCAGCTTCGCGATCAGTTCATCACTCATCTTCGGCAGGTCCGAAACGCCCACGTTGATCGCGGCCTGTGAGGCGTTGCGCATGCCGGGGATGACCACGCTCACCGCCGGGTTGGACAGGATGAACTTGAGCGCGGCCTGCGGCATCGTGTAGCCGGTGCCTTCGAGATCGGGCTTGATCTTGTCGGCTCGCGCGACCGTTCGCGCCAGGCGATCTCCCGCGAAGTAGCGATTGCGGAAATCGCCTTCGGGGAACGTCGTTTGAGCCGTGAACTTGCCGGTCAGGCTCCCTTCATCGAACGGCACGCGGACGATCACGCCCACGCCGTGCGCGAGCGCGGTCGGCAGCGCCTCGGCGGCGGGGTTCTGCTCGAAGAGGTTGTAGATCAGCTGGATCGTGTCGATCACGCCGGTGGAAAAGAGCGTCGTGCAGTCGTCCTGGTCGTAGTCGTTGGTGGAAAGGCCGACGAAGCGCAGCTTGCCTTCCTTCTTGAACTTCTCCAGCGTGCGAAGGGGTGAGGGGTCGCGGTTCCACGCGCGGGTCCAGACGTGAAGTTGCAGGACGTCGATGCAGTCGGTCTGGAGAAAGCGCAGACGCTCTTCGAGCTTTTCGCGGAGATACGTTTCGGGATAACGCTCATCCGCGCGATCGGACGGCGTCGGCGGCCAGGCGCCGGGCGTGGGCGGGATCTTGGTTGCGACGGTGATCGGCTCGCCGCGAGAGTTCGATGCGCTGCGTTCCTTGAGCACGCGAGCGATGACCTGTTCCGAGCGTCCGTTGCCGTATCCCGCGGCCGTGTCGATGAAGTTCACGCCGAGGTCAAGCGCCTTGTGCAGCGCTGCGACGGAATCGTCGTCGGACTGGGTGGCCCACATCCCGCCGCCAATGGCCCATGCACCAAAGCCGATTTCCGAGACGCGGATGCCGGTCTTACCGAGCGTTCGTAATTGCATGCGGGGCATCGTAAGCGGAACGGGTGCGGATCGAAACGGAGACAGCGACCGAACGGCGCCCCACTGATACAGCTCATAATGCGGCACCCTACAGTGTTTCCGAAGCCTCCTATTTTGTCGCAATTTTTCTACGGTGCGTCGATTGCAACAATATTACATCGCTTATCGCCTAAAAATCGCGAGTTTTTTCGATTTCTCCTTCGATTCATGCGGAAAATTTGGCGGAAATGCCTCTCTTTGAGTTTGGCTTATCTTGTCAACTCTGGCACAGTTCTGTCCGGTGAAGTGGACAGGGTCTGCATCACATCTCGGAATTGGTGGGACTTTTGCGTGCCGGTCGCCGTTCGCCCGCGCGCTTGTTGTTCTGGACGGCCAGGGAGTGTTTAAAATGCGTCTTTCGATCACACTTGCGGCTTTGGCGATCTCGGGCCTTGCCATCAGCTCGGCTTCGGCCACCGTCTACACCAGCAGCGCTGCGTTCCTTCCGAACGTCGCTGCCGGGTCGTTCTTCAACAACTTCTCGAGCGTCGCTGCCGGCCCTTCGAGCGCTTTGAACTTCGCGGGCGGCGGGTTCTCGTACACCGTTGACTCGTCCCCCACCGCGAACAACCTCTATAACGATCCGGGCGTCATCTCGACCAATCTCGCAACCGAGCAGATCAAGATCACGTTCACCGGCGCGCCGGTTACGGCGATCGGCGGCAACTTCTGGGGCACCGACATCAACGTCCTCCCGGTCGCGAACTCGCCGGTGATCCTCACCCTCTCGGACGGCACCATCGAAACCTATAACAGCAATGCGGCCACCGACTATCGTGGCTTCACCACCCTTCTGCCGATCACGACGATGTTGATCGATGCAACCGGCACGACAGCGAATGTGAACATCTGGCCGACGCTCGACAATCTCACCGTCGGCCGCGTTGCGCCCGAACCCGCATCGCTCTCGCTGATGGCGGTCGGCGCCACCCTGCTCCGCCGCCGCCGCGCCTAAGCCTCCGATTCCGATTCTGTCAATCAAAAAGCGGACCCGCTTCTGGCGGATCCGCTTTTTCTTTTCTTTGAAGCGTTCACGGGAACTGGACGCACGGCCACGGCGGCATTCAGCGCCGCCGAGCGATGTGCCGTGGTACGACGGGCTCTTGGAAAAGATCACGCGGACGTTGAACTACGACGCGAGCCGGCTCGTGACGAGCCGAACGATCATCGATTTCCCGCTGCACGCGACGCAGATCGCGATCACGTACGAGGCGCAGGTGAAGTAAGGCGCAGCTTCTTGAGATCGCGTGTCGCGTGTCGCGATCCGGACGTTCGCTGCGCTCACATACCGGCGTGCGAAGTTAAATGCGCAGCTAATTGA
The DNA here is from genome assembly GCA_031411495.1 of Phycisphaerae bacterium. Taxonomy (GTDB): domain Bacteria; phylum Planctomycetota; class Phycisphaerae; order Tepidisphaerales; family Tepidisphaeraceae; genus JANOBD01. The sequence continues at coordinate 183,781 of JANOBD010000175.1, forward strand.
GGATGCATGTCCAGAACACGCCGAGCTGTGAGCGCAGCGAACACTCGGATCTCGATCGGATCGATTCCCTCGTCAACCTGCAATTGAAAGCTGTGCTCACCGCTTCTCGATCGCCACAACTTTCCGATCAAACGGCCCGACGTATTCTTCGCCCGGGCGGATCAGGCGATTGTTCACATGTTGTTCCATCGCGTGGGCGGTCCAGCCGACGACTCTGGCGATCGCGAAGACGCAGGTGAAGAGGTCCAGCGGGATGCCCATCGTGTAGTACGAACTGGCGCTGAAGAAGTCGACGTTTGGGTTGATCTTGGGCTTGAGTTCTTTCACCACGCCGATGAGGCGTTCGCTCATCTCGTACCATTTGCTGTTGCCGGCCGCGGCGCCGAGCTCTTTGCTGATCTTGGAGAGGAACGTGGCCCGCGGGTCGTAGACCTTGTAGACGCGGTGGCCGAACCCGGGAATCTTGCCACCTTCGCCGAGCGTCTTGCGGACGTTGGCTTCGAGCTTGTCGGCGTCGCCGGCTTCGAGAAGCATCTCCATCACGTCCTGATTTGCCCCGCCGTGCAGCGGGCCCTTGAGCGCGGCGATCGCGGCGGTGACAGCGGCATGCAGGTCGGCGAGCGTGGCGGCCGTCACGCGGCAGGCGAACGTGCTGGCGTTCAGGCCGTGCTCGGCATGCACCACCAGCGCCGCATCCATCGCGCGGACGAGGGTGTCGTTCGGCTTCTTGCCGCTGAGCATGTAGAGGAAGTTCGCGGCGAGGCCGAGCGTCTGATCGGGAGCGATCGGCTTCTGCCCGGCACGCAGGCGATGAAAGCTGGCGACGACCGTCGGGAACTGCGCGGTGAGGCGGATCGCCTTGCGGAGGTTCGCTTCCGGCGTGTTGCTCGTGAGATCCACATCGTCGGCACTGAGCGCGCTGCACGCGGTGCGCAGCGCGTCCATCGGCTGCGTGTTACGCGGCAGCGCCTCGAGAATGTGCAGCACGTGTGCCGGCAACGCCGACTGCCTGCCGAGTTGCGTCTTCAGATCGGCGAGTTGCTCCTTGTTGGGGAGGTTTTCCTTCCAGAGGAGATAGGCGGTTTCCTCGAAGCTGCAGTTTTCGACCAGATCGCCGATCTCGTAGCCGCGAAATACCAGCCGGCCGACTTCGCCGTCGATGAAGCAGATCGAACTCGAGGTGGCAACGACGCCTTCGAGTCCTGAGGGCGAAGGGGAAGCCTTCGCTGGTTTGATGTCGGGCTTGGCCTGCTGGGTCATGGGTTCCTCGTGCTCCGAAGGCGGGAAGGAAGACCTTCCTCACACTCAAGGCGGGTGCGAAATTACCGCGGCTTGCGTCGGATCGGTGACGCATCGCATGAAAACAGACGGCCGGACCGCGCGATTTCGCGCGGCGGTCGACAGCCTCGCGACTATATGGACGCGCGGATAGGTCGTCAATTTCGAGTGGAACCCGGCCGGCCTCGAGCGATTGTGGGGATCGTACCTGGCCGCACCGGCAAGGATCTGGAATCAGACGGCGGTGGTGAGTGCGACGATCGTATCGCTTAATCCGGCCAGAAAACCGTCGTATTCTTCGGTGGAGATTCGACGCACCAGCCGACATCCCATCACATAGGTGTTGCCGGGCATCCGCGTGGAACGCACCACCTCGGCGAGCAATACGAACGACTCGCATTGGGAGACCGGCAGGATCACCAGAAGGCGACTGCCTTCTTCAAACTTGATCGATCCGGACAGGCCAATTCCCGTGCGCGAGATATCCTTGGCCCAGATCACCTGTCGCGTGGGCGTCTTTCCTCCGAGCACGACGGGGATGACCGAGATCTTGGAGCGCGTCGGTGCCCGCGGCTTGTCGCGACGCTCTCCCGGGCGCACGTCGCACTTCAAATCTTTCAACAACCGGGCGAACTCTGCGGCAGTAAGTTCCATCGATATCCCTGTTCAACTGACGGCGTAAGACTCCTCTACCCGTCCATCGACTGTTCATTCTGGCGACTCAAGGATCTGCTATCGGCGAGATGCAGATTGTTGTCGCAGCCGATAATCGATTGTCACAACGTGCCGGAGACGTCATCAGGTGATGATCGCGCGATCGGTACCGGCCTCGTCGATCGCCCGCTGCAGGTACTCGAAGGCTGTCGCGGCGACGGTCGCGGCCGTGGCCTCGTACGGATAGAGCTCGACGGTTGCGCAACCCACGTAATCCACCTCGCGCAGCGCGCGGAGGACGTCGACAAAGTTGATCACGCCCCGGCCGGGCGTGAGGTGCTGATGCACACGGTTGGCGCCGATATCTTCCAGGTGCAGGTGCGCGATCTCGCCGGGAAGCGCTCGGATCACGTCGGCCGGATTCTCGCCGACGCAAAAAAGGTGCCCGATGTCGCAGTTCATGCCCACGTACTGCTCATTCGCGAAGTACGCCTGCTTGAACCGCATGTACTCGCTCGCGCGCTCGATGATCAGCCCCGGCTCGGGCTCGATGGCGAGCACGACATCACACCTTCTGGCCGTTTCAAGGCATTTCGCCAGGTTCTCGGCGAAGAGTTCCAGCGCGTTGTCCATGAGCAGGTCTGAAGTGATCAGCGGCCCGCCGGGCTGGATGGATACGGTCGGCGCGCCGAACTCGGCGGCGAGTTCGATGCAGCGGATGGTGTGATCGACCCGCACCTGCGTGCGGCCCGGATCGGATTCGAACCACGTCGGGTGATAGGTATCGCCGTCGACGAAGTGGGTAAACGCATTGATGTTGCTGATCACGAGGTTGCGATCGTGAAGCCGCTTGAGCACGTCGCGCCGGCGGCGGGCATCGAACGTCGTCGGGTAGGCGTGATGCATGTCTGCCATCAGTTCCACCGCGCCGTAGCCGATGGCCCCGATAGACTTGATCGCTTCGTCGAGAGACGTCTTTTTGAACGCGTTGGTGGAGAAGCCCAGGGCCTGCATGGAAGTGAGTGTAGCCACGAAACGCCGGAGGTTGGAGAATCGGAGTCGAGGCTGGCTGCAAATTGCGGCACAACCTCTACCCTCTGACCTCTCATCCAAATGGTGTATGATGACGACCGGAGAATGTCATGCCGATTTACGAATTCGAGTGCAGCAAGTGCCACAAGACGTTTGAGAAGTTGCTGAAACGCATGGACGAGAAAGCCAAGGAGCCGTGCCCCGAATGCGGATCGAAAGAGACCGCGCGGAAGCTGAGCGTGTTCGCGGCTGCATCATCGAGCGGATCGAAATCCGAATCGGCCGCCGCTCCCGGCATGTGCGGCCGCTGCGGCGGGCCGGGGCCTTGTGGAATGGATGACTGAACCGACCTTCGCGACGGAAAAAACATGCCCAAACGTGTCCTGGTTACCGGCGGCAGCGGCAAGGCCGGCCGTGCCTGCATCCGCGATCTGCTCGATCACGGCTACAGCGTCGCCAACACCGATCAGGTCTCGCCGGCGCAGTCGCCCTGCCCGTTCGTGCAGGCGGATCTCACCGACTACGGCCAATGCATCGATGTGCTCTCGTTCGTCGATGATCGGATCAAGGGCATCGACGCGGTGGTGCATCTCGCGGCCATTCCCGCGCCGGGAAAGTTCAGCAACGCGGTCACCTTTCAGAACAACATCCTGAGCACCTACAACGTCTTCGAAGCCGCGCGCCGCGTGGGCGTGAAGAACATCGTCTGGGCGTCGAGCGAGACGGTACTGGGATTGCCCTTCGAGTCACCTCCGCCTTACGTGCCGGTGGATGAGGACTATCCCGGCCGGCCCGAGAGCGCGTATTCGCTTTCGAAACTGCTCGGCGAGCAGATGGCCGAGCAATTCTGTCGCTGGGACCCGGCGACCAAGATCATCGGCCTGCGGTTTTCGAACATCATGGAGCCGCCGGACTACGCCCGCTTCCCGAGCTTCGAAAAGAATGTCCGCGACCGCAAGTGGAACCTGTGGGGCTACATCGACGCGCGCGACGCGGCACAAGCCGTGCGTAAATCGCTCGAGAGCGCGCTGACCGGCGCGCACGTGTTCATCATCGCCAACGCCGAAACGGTGATGAACCGCTCGAACGACGAACTGCTCGACGAAGTCTTTCCAGGCGTGCCGCGAAAGCGCGCGGTCGGGAAGAATGACACGCTGTTGGCGATCGACAAGGCGCGGAAGATGCTCGGCTATGAGCCGCAGCATTCCTGGCGCAAGGGGTGACCCGGGACGGTCATACCGCGGGCGACGAACCCCAGACGGTTCGGCCGTAGCGCAGGGAATCGACCAGCGCCTGCACGTCGGTCGATTCGCTCACGCCGATCACGGGCAAATGGTGCCCCGAATCGTGCAGCGCGCACTCCAGGTCGAGCATATCGCCAACCGGCAGATTGGCGGCGAGTACGCAATCAAAATTGGCCGAGCGGAGGGAACGCATTAGTTCTTCGGCGTCCGCGAATGACCAGACCTGCGTCTGTGCAGAGTCGAGCGAGAAGGTCATGAGCTCGCCGGCCAGGTGGTCCGGATTCACATACGCGATCGTGTATTGCGTCACCATACAAACTCGCCGCGCGTCGCGGCGCTCCGGAGTCCAACATACGATTCAGATCGCCTGCCGGTGCTGCGTTCTTGCCGCGGGCCGATAATCGCTATCGCCGCGCGAGATCATCGCGCGTGCAAGCGCGTATCGGATCGGGTTCAATCCGTGGCCAGATGTCTTGCCGTGAACTGTTGAAGATGGATCGGGCCCGCTACCTCGATCACCTGGATCTCGCTGGCCGTGGTGGAATCGGCGTCATGCTGCGGCTGTGGCTGCGCTCGACTTATTCCGTCGTGTTTCTATTTCGCCTGGCACACACCTCCGCCCCGCTCGTCCGGCAGGCGGCGATCGTGCTGTACAAGCTTGCGCGGATACGCAGCGGCATTCAGATCCCGCGCGGCACGCAGATTGGCGGCGGACTGCTGCTGCCTCACTATGGGACGATCGTCATCAACCGCCGCTCGCGCATCGGTGAGAACTGCACGATCCTCCATAATGTCACGCTCGCAGCCAAGGGCGGCGGCGGCGATGTGGGCGTGCCGTGCGTCGGTAAGCACGTCTACCTCGGTGCGGGCGCGACGCTGCTGGGATCCATCTCGATCGGAGATGGCGCGATCGTCGGCGCGGGCAGCGTCGTGACCAAGAATGTCGAGCCCGGCGCGGTTGTCGCGGGCAACCCGGCGAAGCCGATCACCCCGTCGACCCAGTCAACGGCAAATCCGAAGTGACCCGCATTTCCGTTTCAGATTGAACCGACCCGGAGAGTGCGTCGATGCAATGAGCGATGGTTGCTCGATTGCGACTTCCGTTGTTCCTGTCCGTCGTCTTCGTCATCGCGCTGGCGCTGCGCATCGGAGCGACGGTCGCGCTGCGCGATCTGAACGCCGGGCCCTCGCCGGCGTTCGGCGCGGATCCGGTCGAGTTCGATTCGCTGGCCCGGCATGTCTCCCGCGGCGAAGGATACGTGAACGAAGCCGGCCGGCCGACCGCGTTCCGCGCGCCCGGCTTCCCGCTGTTCCTCTCAGGACTCTACCGGCTTGTCGGGCCGAATTATCCGATCGTCTACCTCGTGCTCGGCGGCGTCGGCGCGGCGTCCTGCGTGCTCACGTATTTCATCGCGCGCCAGCTCGTTTCTGAGTCTTCCGCCCGTGTCGCCGCGCTGCTCGCCTGCTTATACTTTCCGCACATCTACTTCTCGACGCTGCTGCTTTCCGAGAATCTGTTCGTATTCACGCTCTGCATCCTGATGCTCGTTTCGCTGAAACTCCTTCGTGATTCGAGCGTCTCGATCGCTCTGCTCGTGGGGCTGAGCCTCGGTGCGTGCATCCTGGTTCGGCCCTTTGCACAGCTGCTGGTGCCGCTCCTGGTCGGGCTCATCGTCTGGCGAACAACACACACACTTGGTCAACGATTCGTCGCTGTGGGGACAATGGCGATGTCTGCCGCTTTCGTCGTCGCGCCGTGGACGATTCGCAACTCTGTCGGGCTCGGCCATCCGGTGCTCGTTTCCACCAATGGCGGCTCGACGTTTTACGGCGGCAATAACGATCTTGTCTCGTCAGCGGGCAAATCGATCGGCACCTGGGTCTCGACCCGCAAACTTCCCGGGCGTGATGCGATCGATCGAGCACCAGACGAAGTTGCCCACGACCGACTCGAATGGCAACTCGGCCGGGATTGGCTGCGCGGACATCCGCAACGTATCCCGATGCTCATGGCCGCGAAGGCGGCGCGGCTGATCCTCCCGGACGTCGACTCGAGCAATCGCAAGTATGTGGCGCTGAACCTGGCTTGTTACACGCCGTTCCTGGCGTTGATGATGGTGGGCTTGTTCCGCAGCGTTCGTCGGGGCAACCGCCGTGACCCTCAATGGCTGCTGATTCACGGCATCGCGCTGGCGACGCTGCTGACCGCGCTGATCTTCTGGGGCAGCCCGCGCTTCCGCGATGCGAACCTGCCGGTGTTGATGATCTACGCGGCGGTCGGATTGTCGCGCAAGTCTATCGTGCGGGCCTCGGAGAACGCGACGGATTTCAACGCGACGCCACTCGCATTCTCGCGCGCCGCCTGAAGTGATCGTGCATGGCCGTGAAGCTTAATCCTCTCGTTCGATTAACAGGTCTTCACCGGGTGCGGAAACCTTGGCCACGTTTGGGGATCCCTGCGGCACGAGATAGTGCAGTTCGATCGCTTTGGCGATCATCTCCCGAACCACGCTGGCCGCGCCGATGCCGCCCGAGCCGCCGTATTCGACGTAGACGGCGAAGGCGAGCTGTGGGCTGTCGGCCGGTACAAAACCGCCCACCCAGCTGTGTGCGCCCTTGGGCTTGCCGTTTTCTTCGTAGCCGGTCAATCGGTACCACGGCAGCGCGTGGTTCGGGGCCTCGTGCGAGCCGTAGGGAATCAGTTCGTGAATGATGTGGCCGCTCTCATCGCGGACGGGTTTGCCTTGGTCGTCGCGGATCACGCGTGAGAGAGGTGCGGCCGTCGCGGTGCCGGTCTTGGCGGCGATCAGCAGGTCGAACACCGTATTGCCGAAGATATCCCGGTTCACGCGCTGGCCGGTACCCGCTGGCGAGTTCACCACGAGCATCATTCCCTTTTTCACCGCCTTGACGGCCTCGGGATCGAGCTTCAGATCGACGCGATCCGGATCGACGGATCCGTCCGGCCTGGTTGTCGGCTTGGCATTCTGGTCCGCGAGCAAAGTCGGGCGGAGCCAGATGCCATCCCGCGCGATCGTCGCCATCTCGTTGGCGATCTGGATCGGGGTCGCCAGCACCGGCCCCTGGCCAATGGAGGCGTACCACGTCTCACTTGCGCGCTCGCCGGGCTCGAGACGCGACATGTTCGGCACGACGCCGGTCGTTTCCGGCAGACCGATGCCGGTCGGACGTCCGTACCCGAACTGGTGCATCCAGTAGCTGAGCCCGTCGATGCCGAGCTTCGACCCCTCCGTGACGAAATAGACATTACAGCTTCGCTCGATCGCGTCGGTGAGCGTGAGAAAACCGGTGGGATGCGGGCCATTGCTCGTCTGGTGGTGGGAGATGTTGAACATCGACATCGTCCAGCAGCGCGGCCGTTCGACGCGCTTTCCGTTGATGTGGGCGTAGCCGTCGCATTCGATGGTGTCGGCCGGACCGATCAGTTTTTGCGTTACCGCGCCGAGCCCCACGATGGGCTTCACCGTGCTGCCCGGCTCCATCGCGTCCATGAGCGCGCGGTTCACCATCGGCCGATTCAATTCATCTTCGGACAATGCGTCATACAGCTTGTCGAACTGGTTCGGGTCGTAACTGGGGACACTGACGAGCGCGCGGACCTGCCCGGTCTTCACATCGATCACGACGGCCGCGCCGTTCATCGGCAGGAACTCCGGCGGCGACTCGACGCCGTTCACTTTCGGGTTGTGGAACTCGACATGCTGGAACGATTCCTGGATCGCCTTACAGAGCTCGAGGTCGAGCGACGTCCTGATCGATTGCCCCTTGGCGGCTTCGCGGATGGAGATGCTTTCGCCGCGGCGGTTGGTGCGTCGCTCGCCGCGCGTGCCACGCAGCCGATCCTCGAGGAGCGCTTCCATCCCTTCGCCGCCGATGCGGTCGACCAGTCCGTAGCGACGCGACTCGTCGTCGGCGTTCGGATCGTCCCTGCGATCTTCCGGGGAGACCGCGCGTACCCGGCCGATGGTTTGTGCCGCCACATCGTTGTACGGGTAGTCGCGGCGAACCGCAGGCCGCAGATCGAGCACACACTGCAGCCCGGTGCCGGTGCTGAACTGCGGAAACTGGTCCTGGGCGAGCTTGAGCTGGTTGTAGACTTCCTGGGTGATGTCCGGAAGCAGCGGATGGAACGCGAACTGATCGTAGATCTGCTTGCTTTCAAAGTCGCTGAGCCTGGGTTCGACCCGCTTGCCGGCGATCCATCGCTCATACCATGGCGCGGGCGGCGTATCGTTGTATTCGTCGATCGCCTTCTGATACTCGCGCTGGGCGTATTTGCGCTGCTTGTCCTCGACGCCGCGGGCGATTTCCTCCCTCGCCGCATCGATCACGACACGTTTCTGTCCAGACAGCGCGGCGAGCAGCTCCCACATATTCTCCAGGTCGTTCAGCACGCCTTGCGATTCACGGGCGATCAGCAACTCGCGCCCGTCGGCATCGGCGGTCGACCAGTCGGCCAGCTTCCGAGCGCGGCGGGCCGCTTCCTGGCGCAGCCACCTGGGGTTTGGATTCTGCGGGAGCGCGCGATAGTTGATACACGCTTCGAACGTCGGCACATCGCGGGCGATGATCTTTCCGCGGATGTCGATCAGGTCGCCACGCGGGGCGTCGAGATACGAGACGCGCTCGGCACTCGAGTTTGCCTCGGCGAGCCAGTCGTCCGCGTCGACGATCTGAACCTGCGCCGCCCGAGCGATCAGCAGCAGGCCACCCAGGAACAGAATCACGATAAAGATCCGCAGCCGCCGTTCGAACATGTGCTTACTCCTTTGGCAAATCAGTCTCACATCCCGAGACCGACACGGCGCTTCAAACCCCTCGAGGCCGGATCTCCTCATCCGCCAACGGCGATCGGAACGATCACTGCGGAACTCCCGTCTCGCACCACGAGACTTCCGTCGCGCTCCGCGAGACAAAAGACCGGTTCAAATGGCAATTCTCGCCGTTGCTGTTGTATAAAGCCATTCCACATGAGGCGTTTTGCGCGGGAACGGCATGATCCCGCAGTTCAAGATTGGTGCGCTGGTGGAGAGGCGCTTGTTGCCCGAGCGCGCGTAACGAGGAACCGCATGATTCGTCTGCCGAGCCGAATGTCCGGTCATTGGGTCGCGCTGCTCGCATTACTGTTGCTCGCCTCGTTCACTTACGCGCATCCGGGGTTCGAAACCGACGTCCGCACCATTTCCGGTTTCGGCACGCGACTGCCCGGAACCGGTGGCTACGAGAAGACCGCCGGCTTCCTTCGCGAACAGCTCTCACAACTTCCCGGCGTTGAACTTCGCGAGCAGGCATTTGATGTGATGGTGCCGGTGACGTCGCGTGCCGTCCTCAAGCTCGGCGATGGCCGCGAGGTCAACGTCGCACCGTTCTGGCCGGCGCACACGCGACTGGCGGCGACGCCGATCGGCGGACTCAAGGGAAAGCTCGTCTACGCCGGCGATTGCGAATACGCGAGCGTTCCGCCGGCGAATATCCGGGGCAACATTGCCGTCATCGAAGCGCGCGCCACCGACCGCTTTGTTCGAGCGTTTTACTTCGGCGCCCGCGCCGTGATCGTTTTGCCCGACGCGTCTGCGACGAACACCGATTTCGACGCATTCGACCTCCGCACTCCATCCAACCTGCCGCGCTTCTATCTGGACGATCAAACCCTCGTCGATCAGCTCCGTTCGGGCGCGGATCTCGGCGAAGTGACACTCCACGTGGCGGCCGACTGGAAGACGATCCCGGCGACGAACTTCTACGCGCTAATTACGCCCAAGGGCGGCATCAAGCCGCTGACGATCAAGGACAAGTCGACACTCGCGGGCGCGACGACTTTTGTCGTGCCGTTCGATTCCACTTCGCTCGTCTACGACCGGGCGCCCGGCGCATCGCAGGCCGTAAACGTGGCGGCCGCGCTCTCGCTGGCGCGCGACCTGGCGGCCGAGATGAGCGCCGAAAACCCGTCGATCACCCGGCCGGTAATGTTCGTTTTCACCGGCGGCGACGGCATCTCCCAACTGGGCGTCAGAAACGTCCTGCTCGCGCTCGCCGAAACGCCAAGAACCTCCCGCAACGAGATCGCCGAGATCGATGAGAAACTCGCAGCGCTCCAGGCGCAGCGCGACCGGCTCACAGAACTGAAGGGCGAGCCCTGGAAGCTCGAACCGGCACGCGATCGCGACCTGATCAAGCGGCTGATCTCCATGGTCGAGACGGATCTGGCAATCCAGCAGGACCGCCTCTTCCGTCTCCGCATCTTGCCGGCGGAATCGGTGACGGATGACCTGCGGAAGCAGCAGAAGTTTTACGAAGACAACCAGATCACGCTCTCGGGCGTGCGCGGCGCACTTCAGACCAACCCAAAGGAACTGGAGCAACCCAGCCGGCGGACGATGGCGGTCTACTACGGCCAGCGCGCGCTGGACCGGATCGCCGGCTCGACGGAATTGCCCGGCCTGATCGAGCAGTACACGAAGCGCAGACAGGAACTGCAGGCGCGGATCGATTTGGCCCTCTGGCTCGCCGACCGCACCGGCCGCTGGAAAGACAAGGACGGCAAGTTCGCCGAGCCGACCGAGAGCGACACCTCCACGCGTCTGATGGACGTGATGATCGGCCTGGACCTGTCCGACGGCGGGACGCGCGTCGGGCCGATGTTCCAGGGCGCGTATTTGCGTCACAGCGCCAAGCAGCACATCGCGACCTACAGCGACGTGTTTCAGAACCTCGTCACCGCGTTGAATAAAGCCCCCGAGGAGCGCAAGCCGGAAGAAGTCGAATGGGCCCAGTGGTTCGGGCCGATCGCGAACTCGATCGATTTCGAGCCGCTCAACACGAGCCGCACGCCGATGAGTTACGTGGGCGCGACACCCGCCTCGAGCGAACTGGCGATGAGCTGGGGGACGGCGGGGTTTTCGCTGATGACGCTGCACGATTTCCGGCTCTCGCGCGACACGCCCAACGACACGCTCGACCGGATCAACCTGCCGCGTATCCGCACACAGCTTGACGCGGTCACATCGCTCATGCGGCACGTGCTGGCGAATACGAAGTTCGTCAACCTCTCGCAGATCCTCCGCAATCGGAACAGTTTCAAGGGCCAGGTGGTCGGCACCGCGCCTGGCAAGCCGATACCCGATCTGCCGCTCACCGGTTACCTGGTGAGTTACCAGTGGACCTCCAACACGCTGAAGATCCCGACGTTGCAGTGGGACGCGAACTACGCCATCGGCGTCCGCCGGACGGAAGTGCACGAGACCGATGTCGAGGGCCGCTATCGCTTCGAGGGCTTCAGTCGCTACCCGGCACAGCTTCGCCGGGCGTTCGTTCAGGCGTTCTACCTGGAGAAGGGAAGCGGCGCGATCAAGGCGATCAGCGACATGGGCCGATCGGTCGCCGACCTCTCGCCATTCGCCGACCTCACTACGACGATCAACCCGCTCCGTTCGCTCCCGTTCGAGTGCGATGAAGTGACGCTGGTGGGCTTGTACGACCCGCGCTTCCTGCAAGGGCTCGGCGAAGTGCAATTGATCGACGCGCGGCGCAACACCGATGCGCCGCGCTTCTCGGCGACCCTCCACAATCGCGTGCTGGCATCGTTCTTCGAGCCCGATTCGCGCAACTATTACCTCTTCCGTTATGGCCAGATCGGCAACCGGCTCATCCTGATCAACATGCCGGAGAACCTCGAAAAGGCGGATGAGCGTTCCGCAAAGCTCGGCAAGGGTTACACGATCGAGGAGGCGCGGAACATCGGCCCGCTCGCGCTCGCGACCGCGCGCGACTTCGGGCAACTCGACGACAAGCGCCTCAGCGACTATCGCTCGGCAGGTGTGAGCAGCCCGCTGATCGACGACCTGCACAGCGACGCGCAAGTCCAACTCCAGACCGCTAAGAAGGCAATCGAAAACAACGATGCGGTCACGGCCGTTCGCAGCGGTAACGGCGCGTGGGCGAGTGAAGCGCTTGTTTATTCCGCCAGCAAATCGATGGCGAACGACGTCATTCGCGCCGCGATCTTCCTGCTCCTGCTCGCCGTGCCGTTCTCGGTCTGCATGGAGCGACTGCTGATCGCCAGCCCGAACGTCTACCGGCAGATCGCGGGGGTGGGATTGGTCTTCGCGATCATGACGGGCGCGCTCTGGACGTTTCATCCCGCGTTCAAGATCAGCTCCAGCCCGCTCATCATCATCCTGAGCTTCGCGATCATCTTCATGTCGATCGTCGTCATCGGCGTCGTCTACCAGAAGTTCGACACCGAGCTGAAACAGATCCGCTCCGGCCGCGGCTCGAGCGAGACGGCCAACTTCCTCCGCGCCAGCGTGCTGACCAATGCCGTCATGCTCGGCATCGCGAATATGCGCAAGCGGAAGATCCGCACCACGCTTACCGCGACCACGATCGTTCTGATCACTTTTGCAGTGCTCGTGTTCGCATCCGCCAGCAGCTTCCGCTCGACGACGTCGCTTCCCGCAGGCGTGAGCAGCGACCACCCCGGCCTGCTCATGCGTCAGCGCGGCTTCCGGCCGATGCCGATCGATATCGTCAGCGAGCTGCGCGTCGTCTTCCCGGACAAGACCATCGTCGAGCGCTGGTGGAACACCAACGCCGGCGACCCGAATGAACTGAACCTGATCGTCTCCACCGGCGAGAAGCAGCGCGTCGTCGGCCTGCCGGCGCTGCTGGGCCTGACGCCGGGCGAGAGCAGTCTGTCGCACATCGCCGACGCGATCGGCAAGGAAAAGTTCGCCCGGCTCGAGAACGGCGAAGAGGACATCATCTACCTGAGCAGCGACTCCGCGAAACAGCTCGGCGTGAAGGAAGGCGAGAAGGTCCGCACCGGCGGCATCGAGCTGGAAGTGGCCGGCATCTACGACGGCGCGGAGTTCGATCGTAAGGTCTTCACGCTCAGCGGCGAACCGATCACGCCACTCAAGTACGAGCGCAATGCCCTCGACGCCGGCGGGCGAAGCCTGTCCGACAACGCGGCCGAATCCATCACGATGGATTCCGAGAGCGGCGGCGCGGAACTCTCCACCGTCTACCAGCACCTGCCCGCGTCACAGATGGCCATTCTTCCGGCTGCGGTGAGTCAAAGGCTCAACAACGCGCGCCTCGCGACGGTGGCGACACGCTTTGACGACTCGAGCGTGTTCGTCGATCGCAACAACCGTATCGTTCCCGATGATCAGGCCAACGCCCTCAGCGAGGCCGAGCGAACCACGCAGCGGATCAACAAGGTCAAGCGGGTGAAGTGGGCGGCGGACGAAGTGGCGCGGCGGTTCACGATCGTGACCTACGCCGGCCTTGACGACGGCGTTCAGATCATCAGCGCCAGCACGCCGACGAAAATCACCGGCAGCCAGGTGGCGATTCCGCTCCTCATCGGCGGCCTGATCATCTTCAACACGATGATGGGCTCGATCGCCGAGCGCAAACGTGAGATCCACATCTACACGAGCCTCGGACTCGCGCCGCTGCACGTCGGCGCGCTCTTCGTCGCCGAGGCGCTCACCTATGGCGTGATCGGCACCGTCTTCGGCTACATCATCGGGCAAGGCGTGGGCACGGCGATGCTGAAGCTCGGCTGGCTGGGAAGCATGACGCTCGACTACTCCGGGACGAGCGCGATGCTCACCATCGGGCTCATCCTGCTCGTCGTGCTGCTGAGCGCACTCGTGCCGGCACGGCTCGCGAGCAAGATCGCCGCCCCGAGCATCGAGCGCAGCTGGAAAGTGCCGGCCCCGAAGAACGACCAGATCATCGCGACGCTCCCCTTCACGATCAACCGCACGGCGGCCGAGGGCGTGGTGGCATATCTCGCGGAGTATTTCGAAGGACACAAAGAGGGAAGCATCGGCAAGTTCGCCACGGACGATGTGCAGGCGTTCGCCTGGACCGGGGAAGAGACCGAAAGCGGCGGCAAGCCCAGCCGCGGCGTGCAGACGACCGTCTGGCTTACGCCATTCGATCTTGGCGTACGCCAACACCTGATGCTGCTGATCCATCCGGGCCAGTTCCCGGACATCTATGAAGTACAAGTCCTGCTGAGCCGGCTGAGCGGAGACGATGGGAGCTGGTATCGGATGAATCGATCGTTCCTCACGGAACTACGCAAGCAATTTCTGCAGTGGCGATCGCTTTCGCCCACGCGAATGCGGGAGTATGTGGAGGCGTCGAAGGCGCTGTTCAAGAGTTAAGTGCCGAATGCCGAGTGCCGAGTGTCGAATGGAAGAGAAGGTAAAACAGGATCTACGACTCCGTACGAAGCAGTTCGCACTGCGCGTCATCAAGCTGGTGGCCGCTCTTCCGTCGAACGCTGCTGGACGAGCTATTGGAAACCAGCTTGTTCGTAGCAGTACATCGGTTGCTGCAAACTATCGTGCTGCCTGCAAAGCCCGATCTCGTGCAGAGTTCATTGCCAAGATCGGCGTTGTCGAAGAAGAAGCAGACGAGTCTTGCTTTTGGCTCGAGATGATCGTTGATGCGGAGTTGTTACCGGCCAATCGTGTGGCCGCACTATTGAAGGAGGCTAATGAGCTTGTGTCGATCATGGCGGCATCTCGAATTACCGCTAAACGCCGGAGTTAATTCGGCACTCGGCACTCGGCATTCGGCATTCACATGAAGGAAGACAAGGAACTCAAAGAATTCCGCGACCTCATGCCCGCCCCCGACCGCTGGGAGGACGGCTTTGGTCTCAAGGCCATGATCGGCGGGCTCTTCGTCGGGCTGATCATGACGCCGGCCTCCATGTACATGGGGCTGGTCACCGGCGCGTCCGTCGGGTCGGCGGCGCAGTGGGTGACCGTCATCCTTTTCCTCGAAGTCGCGCGCCGCTCGTTCACCGTGCTCGGACGCGCGGAAATATACATTTTGTACTACATGGCCGGCGCCTCGCTCGTCGCCGGCGCGGGCCCGCTGCTCTGGCAGCAGTTTCTGGTTCAATCGGAATCGATGCGGGCGTTCAACGTGGCCGACCGGATCCCGCCCTGGGTCGCGCCGCAGTCGCCGGATGTGCTGGGGTTGCGCAGCTTCTTCCACCCCGCGTGGTACATCCCGATCGGGTTGATCGCGGTCGGGCAGGTCTTGCAGCGGCTGGATCAGTTCGGGCTCGGGTACGTGATGTATCGCATCGCATCCGATGTCGAGAAACTTCCGTTCCCGATGGCGCCCGTCGGCGCGCAGGGTGTCATGGCGTTGGCCGATGCCTCCAGCGGTAAGGAGACGTGGCGCTGGCGCGTCTTTTCCTTCGGCGGCATGCTGGGGATCGCGTTCGGCGCGGTCTACTTCGCGATGCCGGCCGTCAGCGGCGCGCTGCTGGGCACGCCGATCCAGATCTTCCCGCTCCCCTTCTTCGACGGCACGCCCAACACCGAAGACTTCCTGCCCGCCGTGCCGATGATGCTCAGCTTCGACCTGGGCATCCTGATCGCCGGCATGGTGCTGCCGTTCTGGGCGATGGTCGGCAGCTTCGTCGCGTTGCTGATCTGCATCACCGCCAACCCGATCCTGCATCACTACGGCATCCTGCAGAACTGGGAACCGGGCGTGGGCGCGGTGAAAACCATCCAGGTCAACACGCTCGACTTCTACTTCAGCTTCGGGCTCGGTTTGCTGGCCGCGATCGCGCTCATCGGCTTCTGGCACGTCTTCCGCGGCCTGGTGACGAGCAAAAAGGAAGGCGGCGCAGACTGGAAAGCGCTGCTGAATCCGCCCATCGGCCGCGGCGACTTTTCCATCTGGATCGCCGCGGGCATCTACATGCTCACGATGGCGACGACCATCACCATCGTTTACTTCATGCTCCGCCATGCCGCCAACGTCGGCATGGGTTCACCCATCACGTGGAAACTGATGGCGATATTCGTCTTCTATGGCTTCATCTACACACCGATCATCAGCTACGTCAGCGCGCGGCTCGAAGGCATCATCGGGCAAACCGTTCAGATCCCGTTCATCAAGGAAGCGACGTTCATCCTCTCCGGCTACCAGGGCGTGGCGATCTGGTTCACGCCGTTCCCGGCGCAAAACTACGGCGCGCAGACGCTCTACTTCCGCAAGACCGAACTCACCGGCACCAGCTTCCGCAGCCTGATCAAGGCGGAGGCGTTCGTGTTGCCGATCACGATCGTCTCGCTGATCGTCTTCAGCCATTTCATCTGGCGAATCGCGCCAGTGCCGAGCAGCGCGTTCCCCTATGCCGAGAAGTTCTGGGAACTAGAGTCCTACCGGCAAGGCCTGTTCATCAGCAGTACGCTGCCGGGCAACGAGCACAGCGTCTTCGCCGAGGCGTTCAAGCCGCTATATGTGGCATGCGGGCTATCGATCGCGCTGGCCTTGTACGCGACGATGAGCTTCCTGGGCCTGCCGATCCTGATGGTGTACGGCGTGGTGCGCGGGCTCGACCAGTCGCAGCCGATGGTGATCGTCCCGCAGTTCATCGGCGCCATGCTCGGCCGCTACTATTTCAAGAAGCGCTTCGGCAGCATGTGGGCGCAGTACATCATCGTGTTCTATGCCGGCTACCAGGCGGGTACGGGGCTCATCACAATGCTGAGCCTGGGGCTGGTGTTCATGAGCAAGGCCGTGATTCAGTCGGCGTATTGAGTGGGCAGTGGGCGGTGAACCGTGGGCAGTAAGATCATCAAGACCGACGCCATGCAGACCTCCGCCTGCCCACCGCCCACTGCCCACCGCCCACGTCTATCCTGGCACGGCTGGCAACTCGCCCTTCCCGAGGACTGGAGCCCGGTGAAAATCGAAGGCGACTGGAACAAAGGCTCCATCGTGATCGCCGACTTTCATACCACGCGGCTCTTGATCCGGTGGCAAAGTGCGCCGAAGCGGAAGTTTGATGCCGATGCGTGGACCCGAAGCGCGATTGCCGCGGAAGTCGGGCAATTGATGCTCGAAAAGTCGGTCGAGCATGTGCCGGGCGAATCATTCGCTGCCGGCCGGCTCTTCGTCGAGCCCGAGCCCCCCGGGCGTGACGTTTGGGTCGGGCAGTCGAGCGTGTCGAACCGGTTGTTGGAGGTCGTGCATCAGACCAAGTCCGTCAACACCCTTCTGCGCGATCAGCTCCTGCCCGCGCTTTCCGATCAGAAACAGGACGGCTCGCTTCATTGGTCGATCTTCGACCTCTCCTGCACGATCCCGCCGGGATGGAAGCTCACCAGCCAGCGGCTGAACGCCGGCGACCTGACGCTTTCGTTTGGGATGAAGAACCGCGCGCTCATCGTCCGGCAACTCGCGCCCGCCAAGCTCGCGCTGGCGCGCCAGTCGCTCGAACGGTGGCTCGACGCACAGCAGCGGATCTGGAAGAAGACCTATCGCGGCAACGGGAAGCCGGGTTCGGTCGAGATGCCATCGGAGACGCTCGCCGTCATTGGCCGAACACTCCGCCGGCGACGGCGGTTTTTTCTCGCGCGGTGGATGGCAAGCGAGCGTGTAACGCTGGCGGCGCAGGATCACGCGCGCGACCGGCTGGTGTTCGTCGATGCCGATTCGTCCGAACTCGCGCGAGACATCCTCGCCACGGTCGGAAAGGACGCCGGCTGATGTTCAATCGTCGTCCCAGGCCATCGAAGTTCACGCGCGAGCAGTCGCTGGCGATGAAGCCCATCCAGCTTGTCGAGGCAGAGTTGAAGCTCGATGAACAAGGCAACGGCAAGCTGGCCGTTCCCGTGCGGCCGACGCGGGTGGCGCGATGGTTCATCAAGGACGCCAAGCCGCGCACGAAGTCGTTCGAGCTCGATCCTGTCGGCGTGTTCGTCTGGAACGAAATCGACGGCAAAAAGAGTGTCGAGCAGCTCATCCGCAAGATCGCCAGCGAGTACAACCTCGAGCTGAGGCAGGCCGAGGCGTCGACGACCGCCTTTCTGAAAACGCTGATGACCAAGGGGCTGATCGGCATCCCCATCGATAAGGAATCTGGTAAGAAACGTTAGCCGATATGGACATGCGCGCGACACTTCACCAGGCAATGACTTTCCACCAGCAGCGCAAGCTCGCCGAGGCGGAGCAGCTCTATCGCGTCGTGCTGCAAAGGGAACCGCTCAACGCTGCCGCCCTTCACCACCTCGGGCTTATCGCCGGCGACACCGGCCACTTCGGGCCGGCGATGGAGCTGGTGGCTCAGTCGATCAAGCTCGATCCCGGCAACCTGACATATCGCACCAACCAGGTCGGCCTGCTCGACGCGGCCGGCCAGCATGCCGCCGCCGAGGAGGCGGCGCGAAAGCTCGTCGCAGAGCGGCCAACGGACCTCAGGCTGCGCTCAGAATACGCGCGGCTGCTGGAAAAGTACGACAAGATCGATCTCGCGGTCGCCGAATGGGAACAGATCGCGGCCGGCGCTCCGGACGATTTCTCGGTCCAGTTCCACTTCGCGTTCGCGCTCGAGAACGCCGGCAAGCTCGATCAATCCGAGCAGCATTATCGGGAGGCGCTCCGCATCAGGCCCGATTTCGGGGAAGCGCTGGTGAACCTCGCCGGCCTGCACCTCCGGACCAACCGCACGGACGAGGGCGTCCTCCTTCTCGAGCGCGCCAACGCGGTCATGCCGAATCATCCATCGGTTCTCGCGACGCTGGGTTCGGTGCGCAACAACCAGGGCCGGCTCGCCGAGGGCATGGCCCATCTGGCGGCAGCTCGGAAAGTCGCGCCCAGGGATCGAAACGTTCTCCGCAACCTCGCGCACGCCCATCTCATCCGCGGACAGGTCACCGAAGCGATCAAGTTGTACGAAGAGATTCTGCAGATTGATCCGAAGCTTCTCGAAGTGAACAGCGACCTGTTGATGGCGCGCCTCTACCTCGAAGCCGACGGTTCGGAAGAGCTGGCAAACCATCGGCAGTATCAGCAGCGGATTGCCGGGCAAATCCGCTGCAGGCCCGAGCCGCCACGCGCACGATCAGCGGGTGAGCGGATCCGGATCGGCTATGTGTCGCCCGACTTCCGGGAGCATCCGGTCGGCCACTTCGTCGAGCCGCTGCTCGCCCATCGCGATCGCACCCGGTTTGAAGTCCACTGTTTCAGCAGCACATCCACCTGCGACGCGTTGACGAAGCGGATCATGGCGTCGGTTGATGGCTTTCATGTCATCGAGTCGATGACCCTCTATCCGCTCGACGCGTTGATCCGCCAGAAACAGATCGACATCCTGATTGATCTTGCCGGCCACACCGGGAACAACCGGCTGATGGCGTTTCAGTGCAAGCCGGCGCCGGTTCAAATGACCTATCTCGGCTATCCGAACACGACCGGAATGGACGCGATCGACTTTCGCATCACCGACGCGATCGCCGATCCGCCCGGCTACTCCGATACGATTCACAGCGAAAAACTGATCCGCCTGCCTCAGAGTTTCGGCCTCTTCAGCCCGCCGCAGGAGGCGCCTGAAGTCGCGCCGTCCCCTGTGCGGGCGAACGGTTTCGTTACCTTTAGTACGGTCGGCCGGGTGGAGAAGTGGACGGACGCGATGCTCGCGAGCTGGGGGAAGATTCTCGGCGCCGTCCCCGGTTCGAAGTTCCGCATCATCGGCGTCGGGTATGACGATCCGGCATTCGCAAGCGACATGTTTGTCCGCCTGGCAAGGGCGGGGATTGAAAGATCGCGCGTCGAACTCGTCGGCCGCAAGCCGTTCGTGGAGTATCTCGGCGAAGTCTCGCGTGCGGATCTCCTGCTGGACACGTTCCCGTTCAACGGCCACACGACGACGCTGCAGGCGCTTTTCATGGGCGTTCCCACCGTCACGCTTTCGGGCCGTGTCCATCGATCGCGAATGGGAGCCAGCGTGATGCACGCGATAGGCCTCGACGATCTGGTCGCTTCGACACCGGCTGATTTCGAATCGATTGCCATCGGCCTTGCGAAGAATCAAACACGACTGGCGGATTTGCGTCGGACGTTGCGGGATCGGCTGCTACATTCGAGCCTCTGCGACGCGGCCGCCTTCGCGCGGGCTTTCGAAGGGCTTTTGCTGGACGCGTGGCAGGGCAAAGTGCACGCCGCAACGGAATGGACGACCGCATGACCACTCGCAACGTCTCACAAGTTCGTCGCCAGCGGACGCTGCCGCTGAGCAAGGCCATCGAGATCGCCTGGAAACAGATCCGCATGCGGCTGTCGCGCAGTCTGCTGGTGACCAGCGGCATCGTTCTCGCAATTGCGTTCCTGATCGCCATTCAGATCAACGACTCGTTCGCCGATGGCATGCGCGCCTGGATCGCGACGTTCGGAAACTCGCCGCACGCGACCGAACTTCGCGCGCGGCGCGATTCCGCGGAACGGGCGGCGCTCGATGACAAGCTCGTGCTGCGGGACAAGGCCGTCGCGACGCCCGCCGGCGACATAAAACTGCTCGATGTGACCACGCTGACCCGCGGCAAATCGCTCGATGATTTGAAGCTCGAACTCGGCGAGCTGCCGAGCGATCCGAAGACGATCCAGTACGGCATCACCACCGATCCGGCGTATCGCGAACTCTTCTCGAAGTGGATCGACGAGGCGCGCAAGGCGGCCGTCATCCGTGAAGAGCTGAACGCGCCGAAATTGCTCGAATCCAAGCTCGCCGACAACGGGGTGCCGACCCGGATCGATGACATCGCCGCCAGCAAGCTGCAGACCCGCTGGCTTCTGGGATTGGCGCTGCTCGTCGCATTCGTGGGGATTCTCAACGCGATGCTGATGAGCGTGACCGAGCGTTTCCGCGAAATCGGGACGATGAAGTGCCTGGGCGCGCTCGACGGATTCATCGTGAAGCTCTTCCTGATCGAAAGCCTGTTCCAGGGGGTCGTGGGCACGGCGATCGGTCTCATCGTCGGCGCCGCGGTCAGCGTGCTGATGAACCTGGCGGCCTACGGCGCGCTCGCGTTCAAAGAGCTTCAGGTGGAATCCATGCTCAATGCACTGGGCATCAGCGCGCTGGTGGGCGTGGTTCTCACGGTCGCGGGAGCCGTCTGGCCGGCCTGGCAGGCGGCGCGGATGCACCCGATCGAAGCGATGCGCGTCGAGGCATGACACCCATCTGACAGGTGAGCGGCTGGCGCGGGCGCCGCATTAAAAAAAAGAAGAACCGGCGACCCACCCCCCCAACTTCTTAGGAATAGGTCGCCGGCATAAAAATTCGCTTTGGAATTGTGCCAAGTGGATATGATCCTGCAATCCCCCTTGTTTGGGGGATGCATTCTTGACCAGAATGAAACGATGGCGCTGCGACCAGAACGATCTCAACTTCTCCGCGGCGGCGACGTCCTCCCGCTCATGCGACACCTCGCCGATGTCGCAGCGCTGAGCGGCGAACCGCGCCGGCAGCGGCAACACTTGATCGACGGCTTGAACCAAGTGCTCGGCACGCAGATCGGCGTGTGGCTGGAGATGGACAACTGGCGGCCCGGTCGCATTCAGCGACCCATTCAGCAGGTCCTCACCAGCAACCCCGATCCGTACTGGATCCAATACATGAACGACTTTATCGTTCATCACTCGCCGCACGACGATCCGTATGCAGACCACTCCATTCGCAGCGACGCGGCCGTGCAGCTCTGGCAGTTCGAGCCGCTCGTCGCCGACAAAAAGAGTCGCCTTCGCTACGGCGCCACCCTCGACATGGCGAAGAAGCTCAGGATCCGCGACGGTGTGGTCTCGGTCATCCGCGCGGGGGAAGGCGGCGATCGGGTGATCGGCTTCTCGCTGCAGCGGCGCAGCGAGTTCGGCCGGCTCACCAAGCGCGACATCGCGCTGGCACGGCTGGCGATCCAGGAAATCGGCGGGATGATCCAGCGCGGCGGTATCCACGCCGACCTGAAGGTAAGACCCGCGCTCCCGCCTCGCCTCCGGGAGGTACTGGACCGCACGTTGCGCGGCCAAAGCCCCGGCGTGATGGCGAGAGCGATGGGCATCAGCATCCATACCCTTCGCGAGCACATCGACCGCCTCTACCGGCACTTCAGGGTCCACTCCCGCGAAGAACTGATGGCGCGGTTCATCCGCTGAAGCAATCGCATCATTGCCGTTGCGGGACGGCGACCGTCCATCCGCTTGAAATGCGCATCCCGATCCCGATCCTTCTGCCCATGAACCCTGCTGTGCAATCCATCGAGGCTCTCGCGACCCGTTTTGCCACGCCCGGCGTCACCATCGACCTCGGCGAAGGCGGTCTGCCGCGCTTGCGGATTCGCAACTCGCTCTGCTCCGGCGAAATCTACCTGCACGGCGCTCACCTCACCGGCTACCGGCCGGCGAATCACGAGCCGGTCCTCTGGATGTCGATCCAGTCCGCCTACCAGGCCGGCAAGGCGATCCGTGGCGGCGTGCCGATCTGCTTCCCGTGGTTCGGGCCCAGCGCCGCCCATCCCTCGTATCCCATCCACGGATTTGCACGAACGACGGAATGGGAACTCGCCGATGTCGGCGTGCAGCCGGGCGGCGGGATCAACGTCATTCTCAAACTTCCGGCGAAGCCAGAGTTCGCGGCGTTCGGATACGACAAGATCGAAACGTACTTCGCCGTCCTTTTCGGCCCGACGCTGGAAATGGGCTTTCATGTCCGCAACGCCGGCGAAAAACCGTTCACGTTCGAGGCGGCGCTGCACAGCTACTTCGTGATCGGCGATGTCAATCAGATCCGCGTGCGCGGCCTCAAAGGCGCGAGCTATCTCGACAAGACGCGCAACATGCAACGCTTCACGGAAGCCGCCGACTCGATCTCCCTTACCGAAGAGACCGATCGCGTCTACGACAGCGACGGCCCGTGCGCGATCGACGATCCGCTGATGCGCCGCCGCCTGGTGATCGAGAAGCTCGGCTCGGGCAGCACGGTCCTCTGGAACGCCTGGCCGAAAAAGGCCGCCGAGATCGGGCTCGCAGACGGCGAGTGGCAGCGCTACGCGTGTGTCGAATCCGGCTGCATCGGCGCGAACGCGATCACGCTGGCGCCCGGGGCTACGCATTCGCTGGGCGCGAATGTCCGCGTTGAAAATGCGTAATCAACGTGAAAAGTCCTGATCGGAACCAGATCAGTTTTTAATCGCCAAATCGGTGTCACTGATCGGTTCGGCCTTGAGAATGACGGCGTCTCGGCCGAACCAGCTCGAGATTCTTTCGCTGATCGCGGTGATGACGACGTAGAGCATCGGCGTAAAGAGGAGGCCGAGCACGGTCACGCCGATCATTCCCCCGAACACGGCGGTGCCGAGCGCCTGGCGGCTGTTGGCGCCCGCGCCGCTGGCGCGAACCAGCGGAACGACGCCGAGGATGAACGCGAAGCTGGTCATCAGGATCGGGCGGAAGCGGACGCGGGCCGCCTCGATGGCGCTGGCGACGATGCCTTCACCGCGGGCGCGGTACTCGCGCGCGAACTCGACAATCAGGATCGCGTTCTTGGCGCCCAGTCCCACCAGCAGAACCAGGCCGACCTGCGTGAAGACGTTGTTCTCCAGCCCCCGCAGGTACAGAGCGACCATCGCACCGATCAACACCAGCGGTACGCTCAGCACGATCGCGATCGGCGTCGTCCAGCTTTCGTAAAGCGCCGCGAGAATCAGGTACACCAGGCCGATCGCCAGACCGAACGTAAGCGTGGGATTCGCCTTCTCCGCGGCCTGCTTTTCCTGAAAGCTCATGCTCGACCATTCGGCGCCAAACGTGCCGCCCGGCGGAAAGACGCTGGGATCGTTGATGATCTTGTCCACCAGGCCGATCGCTTCGCCGCTGCTCGTGCCCGGCAGCGTGATGCCGGTGATCGCGGCGGTGGGGAACATGTTGTACCGCTGAATCTGGCTCGGACCGAAGTTGTCTCGCACGCTGAGCAGCGTTCCGAGCGGAACCATCTGGTCGTCGGCGTTTCTCACCTCGAACTTCAGCACGTCTTCGGCGTGCACGCGATACTCATTTTCCGCCTGCACGTTGACCTGGTACGTCCTGCCGAACTGGTTGAAATCGTTCACGTACGACCCGCCGAGCTGGGTCTGCAGCGTGTCGAAGATGGCGGCGAGCGGCACGCCGAGCTTGATGGCCTTTTCGCGATCGATGTCGAGATAAAGTTGCGGCACGCCCGGGCGAAACGAGGTGTAGACGATCGCGAACTTGCCCTGCTGGCCCATCGCCGCGCTAGTGACCGCCTGCGTGACCTGTTCGAGCGCGGCGCGTCCCTGCGAACTTCGATCCTGAATTCGCAGGTCGATGCCGCTGGTGTTGCCCAGGCCGCGAATTGCGGGGAGCGAGAAGACCAGCGCCTTGGCTTCCTGCTTCTGGTTGGCAATGCCTTGAACCTTCTTGATCATCTCGGTGATCGCGAGTTCTGGCTTCCGCCGATCACCCCATTTGTTCAGTGTCACAAAGATCTGGCCGAGGTTCGAGCTATTGCCGTCGATGAGGCTGAAGCCGGTGAGCGCGACGACATCGGTCACACCGTCGAGCTTCTTGCACTCCCTGGCGATGTCGAGCACGACCTGGTTCGACCGTTCCAGACTGGCGCCGTCGGGAAGCTGGATTGCTACGGCGACGAAGCCGAGATCTTCGTTTGGAACGAATCCGCCCGGCACTTGTCGATAGACGACCGCGGTCAGCATCAGGACAGCGGCGAATGCCACGATCGTGATCGGCCACGCCTTGAGCGCGACGCGGGAGATCATCGTATAGGCCGCCGTCACAGCGCCGAAGGCACGGTTGAAGGTCATGCCAATGAATCGGAAAGGCGCAGTGAGTGGCGATCCCTTGCCGTGGGCCTCGTAGTGTGGCTTGAGAAAGATCGCACACAGTGCCGGCGAAAGCGTGAGCGCGCACACGGCGGAGAGGAATGTGCTCGCGGCGATGGTCAGCGCGAACTGCCGGTACATCTGCCCGGTGATTCCGCTCAACGACGCGGCCGGGATAAACACGCTCATCAGCACGAGCGTGATGGCGATGACAGGACTGAAAATCTCCTTCATCGCGTCTTCGGTGATTTCGCGGATCGTCTTGCCCGGCTTGGCGTGGGCGAGGTTCCGCTCGACGTTTTCAACGACCACGATGGCATCGTCGACCACGATGCCGATCGCCAGCACGAGTCCGAACATCGTCAGCGTGTTCACGCTGAAGCCGAAGAGCGCCATGAACAGGAACGCGCCGATGAGCGCCACCGGGATGGTGATCATCGGGATGAGCGTGCTGCGGAAGCTCTGCAGGAAGATGAAGACGACGATGAAGACGAGGATGAACGCTTCCACGAGCGTGTGCAGCACCGACTCGAGCGACGCCCTGATGAACATCGAGGCGTCGTAAAACATCTTCGCCTGCAGATTCGGGTGCTGAATCGCCAGGTTCTTCTGGAACGCGGCGAGGCGATCATTCACGTTTTTGGCGGTATCGACGAGGTTTGCGCCCGGCAGTTGGAAGACGATCATGATCGCCGCCGGGCGACCATTGAAGCGGGCCTTGTTGCTGTAGTCCTTCGTGCCGAGTTCGATCTTGGCGATGTCGCGCAGGTAGACGATGCCGCGCGTGGCGGGGTCCTGCTTGACGATGATCGATCCGAACTGTTCCGGCGTGGTGAGTCGCCCGAGCGTGCTGAGCACGAGCTCGTAGTCGGTTCCCGCGGGCGCGGGTTCCTTTCCGATCGAGCCGGCCGCCACCTGGACGTTCTGCGCGCGGATGGCGCTGTTTACATCAGTGACGGTGAGGCTGCGCGACTTCATCTCTTCGGGGTTCAGCCAGACGCGCATGCCGTAATCCTTGGCAGGAATCACGCGCAATCCCCCGACGCCCTTCACCCGGCTCATCTCGTCGCGCAGGTTCAACAGCAGGTAGTTGGAGAGGAACAGGTCGTCGTACTCGTTTTCATGGCCTTCTTTCGGCGAGATCGACACCACGCCGACGAAGTTCGTCGACTGCTTCGCCACCGTGACGCCCTGTCGGCGCACTTCCTCCGGCAGGCGTGGCGAGGCGATCGACACGCGGTTGTTCACCAGCACCGCCGCCATATCGACGTCCGTGCCCTGCTCGAAACTGATATCCAGCGAGTACCGGCCATCCGAACTCGTCGAATTCATGTAGATCATCCGGTCCACGCCGTTGATCTCCTGCTCCAGTGTCTGGGCGACGGTGTCGGCAATCGTCTGCGCGTTCGCGCCAGGGTAGTTCGTTTCGACGTGAACGACTGGCGGCGCAAGTTCGGGATACTCGGCCACCGGAAGCGCGAAGTAGGCGACCGCCCCGAGCAATACGATCAGGATCGACAGCACGCTGGCGAAAACGGGGCGATAGATGAAGAAGCGAGAAAGCATGTTTTAGTAACCAGATTTCGATGATCGGCGGAATCACAGGTCTCAAAGAACGACGATCTTCCTTGCTACCTTCGTCACTGGGCTCCGGGTGCTTGTCGGTCATGGGTGCCTGGTCATGCGGGATCGGCGAGAGTTCTGCTTATCGGTTGGGTTGAAGGCGCTGTGGTTGGCTGCGTCGCCGGCGCGGTCGTTGGCGAAGGTGCAGGTTGAGTAGCGGCGCCGCCCGTGTCGATGCCGATTTCGAGGCTCGGCGGCGGGAGCGTCGTCTCGCTCGGTTTGACGACGATGCCCGGCCGGGCGCGCTGCAGACCGTTCACCACCACGCGGGTTTCCGGCGCCAGGCCGCCGTAAATCTTGCGCATGCGGCCCACGACGCCCCCCACGTCTACGCCGATGCGTTCCACCTTGTTCTCTTTGTTCACGGCCAGCACGTATCGTCCGCTCTGATCGTTACTGACGCATGCGTCGGGAACGAGCGTGACGGTTTCGGTCCCGACGATCGATTTGATGCGGGCGAATGCACCGGGAATCATGTGCCCGTCGGCATTGTCGAACATCGCTTCGACGTGCGATGTTCCGGTGCGGGCATTGATGCCGACGTCGCCGGCGTCGTACTTGCCGACGAATGGATAGCGATCGCCATCGTTCTTGAAACCGACATAGACCAGCAGCGGCGGGCGATCGCCTTCGCCGGGACGCGTGAAGTTGAACTGCCGGCGGACTGCGAGCAACGTCGATTCATCGACATCGAAGCCGACATAGATCTTCGAGTCGTTGGTGATGCGGCACAGCGGCGGACCGCCGGCGTCGCCCACCAGTTGACCGACATCCGCGACATTTCCCATCACGTTGCCGCTCGACACGGTGATGTCGATTCGTCCGTCAAATGGCGCGCGGACCGTCGTATATTCCAGATCGAGCTTCGCTGAATCAAGCCTTCGCTGCGCCAGATCGTAATTTGCCTTGGCCGCATCGCGCTCGGCGACGGCCTGATCGAGCTCGAGCTTGCTCACCGCGTTCCCGGCGGCCGACTGCTGCTTGCGATCGAGCGTGATCTGCGCCAGGCGGAACTTCGCTTCGTTGTTGGAGACATCCGCCTCGGCCTGACCGACGGTGGCTTCGAACGGGCGCGGATCAATGCGGAAGAGCGGATCACCCGCCTTCACGCGTTCACCGCCGCGGATATATTTCTGATCGATGAAGCCGCGGACGCGAGCGCGCACATCCACGCTTTCGATGCCGCGCGTGTTGCCCGTGAACTCCAGCGTCTGTGGAAGTTCCTGCACGATCGGCTTGGCGACCGTGACCTCGGGCGGGGGCGGCGGCGTAAAGGCCGCCTCCCTCGGTTTGCACCCTGCCAGAAGGCTCAACGCCATCCCCAATACCAAAAGTCGGACCCACTGCATAATGCTCCTGAAGGTCCGTGAGCGTAGGCGGCAAGCGGCAGGCAATCAAACTTCGTATCGATACCGGTCTAAATGTCAGATTTATGGCATCAGACCTCGGCGATTCGCGGCAGGATGCAAAGCGTGTCCGCACCACAGGTTGTCATCAGACGACGCTCGGCGCGGCCCGACATGCTTTTCAATTGCTCGAGTGCGACGTCGGCCTCCGTACTCTCGTCACATAAAACGGCTAGGGACCGCCCATCCGCGCAGAGCCGCGCGCCGTACAGTCCGGCTGATTCGTTTTTACGCACACGCGCGATGAGTTCATCGGCTTCGGAATTGCCGAATCGAACGTTTTCGCGGGCGCTGGTGTGGCTCGCGTATAACAGATGGCCAGCCTTATCGAGTGCGAGCCTGCGGCGCGAGGGTTCCGTCTCAAGAGACGCAGCCGCAAGATGACGCACGAACTCCGCAGCGCGGTGTGATTCGATTACGAGATGATCGGCCACGAGCTGCGGGGCGTAATCGGTTTCCGCGTCCAGATCCTTCGCAATTCCACTCGGCACATCGCGGCCGAACATCGACTCCGGCAATGCACTGCGGAAAAAACGCTTGTAGTCCGCCAGCGCGAGGTTGCCGATGTGGCCTTCCATCGGATCAGACACCAGTTCACGACCCGCCTGTCGGCCGAACTCCATCATTCGCTCATGGATGAGACGATGTGCAGTCGCGGCGGCGACGGCCATTCTCTGAAGGACCGAAGCCGGATCGAACGGTTCCACAGCAACCCCGACGACGCGTACGCCCGCAGGCAGCCTGACGCCGACCACCGAGTCGGGCCGCTGCTTGCGGCCCGTACAGATCGCGCAACCCGTCTGTCGAAGGATCGCCGCGATCTGCACTGGCGATGCGTCGATGCTTCCGGCGAACGTTGCCGCCCGGGCACTTGCGCTCTGAACCAGGTCGGCGCCCAACGCGTCGCGTGCCAGCGCTCTTGTAGCCGCGCAGGAGTTCGCGAGCGTGTTCTCCTGCGACGCGTCGTCTCGCAGGATCGCCATGTTGAACCCGTGGGTGCCGGAGCATCCGCCAACATCGCGCAGACCCAGGATCCCGCCGACGACTGGCGCCGCCCAGCCGCGGCCGGGCTCTTCCAGGTTCCTCTTGAGGTCGGCAGCATCCGCCCGCATGAGGGCATCTGCGGAGATCTGTAATGTGAACGGCCGCTTCTGGTCGTACTCGTCGAAATCGAAGATCACGATCTGATCATCCGTCCGCGGCTGTACGATCACCTGCACGCCGGAGTCGATCGACATCGCGCCATGAACGCCGCCAGCGCCGCACAACAGGCCGCCGATGACATCGATGCAGGATGGCGCAAAGGCAACTCTGGCCGGGGCGGCGAGATCGAAGAGTGCGGCGAGTTCTTCAGCGACTCTTGTCTGGAGTGTCGAGCGGCGTGTCATTCACCGGTTCACTTTCGGTTGGCTTGCCCGAGCCGATCACGACGCGATCGAACAGACGCGAGCCGTTGGTCGGCGTGAAGCTCACCGTCAGCACGTACCTCCCCGTCGTGGCGACCTTGTCGGCGGCGAGGCGGAAGGTGTAACAGCGGCTGGTCTTGCTCCAGCGCTCGCGCTGCTGATCGACGGTTGCGATGTCGGCCTGCCATGGATTGGAGATCCGCTTGCCGCGCGGGTCGGGCTGGTTGGTACGGTACTCGAACAGTTCGAAGACGAGCGAGCCGGCGCCTTTGCACGTGTCGTCGAACTGGTCGCGCAGTTCGACGAGCGCTTCGACGCCTTCGGGCCGCTCGTCGCCGCTCCACGAGGCGATTTTCGTAAAGACGGGGTGAAGCTTCACGGCGCGCGGCGCGAACATCGCGTCTCTTGCCACGGGGGCGGACGGTCCATCGGCAGCACAACCGACGGCAAGCAGTGCGAGTGAAAGCAAGGCGAGTCGCATGCGATGAAGCTAGAAGCGGCAGCACGGGGTGTCAAACCCTGCCTCCTACTACGGGTCTCGATCGAGCGGGAACACCACGAGATCCAAGCTATACCACAGTCGCCGTAGGCAGCGCCGTGGCTTCGACCCATTGCTGCGCCAGGCTCGTGATACCTGCAAAGTTCCCAGAGGTCAGCAGGTCACGCGGCATGAGCGCGGAGCCGACGCCGAGCGCGGTCGCGCCGGCGTCGAACCAGTCACGCGCGTTCTGCAGCGTGACGCCGCCGGTCGGGCAGAGCTTGATTTCTGGCAACGGCGCGAGCACTTCGCGGACAAAACTCGGCCCGAGGTTGGTTGCGGGGAAAAGCTTCACCATCGTCGCGCCGGCTTTCCAGGCGGTATAGATTTCGGTCGGCGTGTATGCGCCGGGCAGGATAGGGGCCGAGCGCGAGTGAACCAGCTCGATCGTCTTGGCATCGACGATCGGCGTGACGATGAATTGGGCGCCCGACGAAAGCGCCTGCCGGGCTGTATCCGCGTCGACGACCGTCCCGATGCCGATGATGCACCCCGCCGGCAAATCGGCGCGCACGCGTTCGACGGCGTGCAGCGCGCCCGGCGAATTGAGCGTGATTTCCACACACTTTACGCCGCCGGCGTAAAGCGAGCGGCAGGCTTCGACGAGATCGACCGGCGTGGCGCTGCGGACGATACCGATCAGTCGCGTGCGAAACAGAATCGAGGCGATATCCAGATCCAGTCGCATCCCACCATTGGAACAACGCCGTCCGCGGCGTCAACCCGGTTTTGAAGAGAACACCCCTCTGTTTTCCTTGCGACTGCGGAAAGGCGGCGGGTGAGTCGGATATCAAAGAACTGGGCAAAAGTCGGGAGTCGCGGCACCTCGGGTTGCCCTGGTCCCTGTGAACCGGCCGCCCTCTGTGGTTAAATCCGCCCGGATTCCATGCCGCAGCCCCCACCCCCGATCGCGTACGACGTGCCAACAACGCCCAAATCGGCCGAGCGGA
Organism: Phycisphaerae bacterium; assembly: GCA_031411495.1. Lineage (GTDB taxonomy): Bacteria > Planctomycetota > Phycisphaerae > Tepidisphaerales > Tepidisphaeraceae > JANOBD01. Next base: position 214,617 of record JANOBD010000175.1, read on the forward strand.
TCGTCGCGATCGATGTGCTCCGCGGGGTCGCGATGCTCGGCATCCCGGTAATGAACATCCAGTCGTTCGCGATGCCCGTATCCGCGTACAGCTACCCGTGGAGCTGGGGCGACATGTCCGGCATCAACGGCGCGGTGTTTTATCTCAGTTACGTGATCGCATCCGGAAAGTTCATCTCGATCTTCGCCATGCTCTTCGGCGCGGGCATTCTGCTCCAACAGGAACGCATCGGAAACGATTCCCTCTCGGCCCAGATTCACTTCCGCCGCATGTTCGTCCTGCTCGCGTTCGGCATGGCCCATGCGTATCTGCTCTGGTATGGCGACATCCTTTTCAGCTATGCCGTCATCGGCATGGTCGTCTTCGCCTTTCGATCCCGACCCATCCGCGAACTGGCGGCAGTGGCGTTCACGTTTTTTGTCGCGGGCCTGGCCATGAACCTTTTGATCGGCGCGGGCGAATACGCTTTCGGATCGGGAACCGACAACGAACTGAATCCCAACCGAATCAATCAACTGGCCGAAGTTGCGGCGTATCGAGGGTCGTGGCGCGCCCAATTCAATCAACGCTTCCCGGTGGCGATCATCTCCCAGACCAACATCTTCTTCACCTATTGCCTGCCTTTCGTTTCCGCACTGATGCTCGGGGGCATGGCGTTGATGAAGTCTGGATTCTTCAACGGCACGTGGCCTCGAAAGCGCTATTTCATCCTCGCGATCGCCGGAACACTTCTGGGCTGGAGCCTGGCCGCACTGAACCTATGGATCGATTGGCTCACGGGCCGTCAACCCACGCTGAGTGTGGAGTTGCTGGCGCACCTCAACACCGTCGCGATGGTGCCGACCGCACTTGGATATAGCTCCGCGGTCATCCTGCTGGTGCATTCGCGCCTGGCTGCTTATCTCGGGCCGCTGGCAGCGGTCGGCCGCACCGCGTTGAGCTGCTACCTGCTCGAGACCATCCTCAGCACATTTCTCTTCTACGGCTTTGGACTCGGCTGGTTCGGGAGCGTCGATCGGCTCGGGCAGATCGGCATCGTGCCGATTCTCTGGATCGTGATCCTCCTCTTCGCGAGCCTCTGGAGGCGCTTCTTCCGCTTCGGCCCGGCCGAGTGGGTCTGGCGCGCGATGACGTATGGCACGGCGTCGATCAAGTAATCGGCGCGGGTTCGGGGTCATTTGGCAGGCGGCGCTTTCGAGGGTTTGAGCATTTCCGCATCGATCGAGGGGTGGCCGCTTTCGACCCACCACTTGTTCCACGCCTGCTTGTCGTCCTTGAAGTCGTCACGGGCCATTCGCGACAAAGCGGCCCGCGCCCAGAGCCGGCAATTCTGATTGCCGTGATCGACCAGGCTCACTAGCAGCGGCACGGCCAGATCCGACTCCTGCCGCGCCAGCGCCGAGATCGCGATCCACTTGGGCCGGCAATCGTAATCTTCATCGTCCTTGTGATAGCCGGCGACTTTCATCAGGCCCGGAACCAGCTTCGCATCCTGGATCGCGCTGGCTTCGGCGAGCGCATTGCAGAGGTGCCGGCCATATTCAGCCTCGTCAAACAGCTTCGCCAGATAGTCGACTTTCGCACTGCGCTCTTCGGGCTTGAGCGAGGCGAAGGCATTTTCGTTGAGCCACATCGCGCTCGGACCGAACGATCGCGCGGTATGCAGGACAAACTCCTGCACCTCCGGATGCGCCTTGCCATATGCCGTCGAAACTTCGGTTCTTGCCGCATCCAGATCGAGCGGCGCCGGCCCCGCCGCCAGCAGGAGCGTCGTAACCAGGCCAAATGCCGCCAGCGTTCGCACGTGCATCGTTCGCCTTTCGTTTGAACCGTGAAGTTTATCAGCAGAGCCGGGCGAGGCGATGCCGCAAATCGCCTCACCCGATGGTGATTTCCAGCCGGTTCACGCCTTCGAACAGCCTCGGCCGCAGAACGTCCATCGCCACTGCCACGCCGCCGGCACGATACGGGTTCGCCTCGCGGGTAAACGCGATCTCTTTGCCGTTGAGCAGAAGTTGGTTCACGCCGCACCCTTCTGAACCGATCGCATAGGTGATCTCGAACGGCCGGCCGAGCAGTTCCAGTTCCACGGACAGGCCATTGAGCGGGCTGGGGATCACCGGGTCGATGACGAGTTGCTCCCGCTCACGCTTCACGCCGAGCAAGCAGCGAAGGATCATCGCCATGCTGATGCCCGCACCGCTGGAATAGACCCGCCACCCGCCTTCGTAGGCGATCTCGCCGTTCATGGCCCGGGCATATTCCGTGAACGCCTGATAGCGGTCCAGGAAGTTCGCATCCGAGCTGCTGTAGTAGCAGTTCGATTGTCGCAGCGCCGCCGTCGGAACGCGCGACCGGATACCGATCGGGATCGCGCGGCAGAGTTGATCGAAAAACGTCTCGGCGTCCCCCCAGCGGGCCAACGCCTCGATGTAGCGCAGGTGCGCGTGCGTGTACATCAGCCCGATTTCACGGCCGAAGAATGTCGCCGTCTCGGCGCGCTGGAAGAACTTCATCTGTCCGCCGCGGTAGGGCATCGGCTTGTCGAACAGCCGCACGCCATCCGGCGCGAGCAGGTGCTCGTCGATCAGATCCAGGTGATGCTCCACCTGCTCCGGCGTGAGCATGTCGTTCGCGATCGCGTGGATCATCGGCAGCGCGCTGCACTTCACGCCGCTCTGTCTGTCGCGCGGGTGAAGCAGGTAGTCGACTTTTCCATCGTCGTGGAAATACGCGTAGCCGGTGATGACCTCATCGACGACGAGCAAGCGCTGAAAATCATCGAGCACGTGACGCGCCTCTTCGCGCAGAGCGGTCGCACGCTCGGAAAGGCCGAGCCGCATGAACGCGCTCGCCAGGGTGAGCAGAGTTTGATAGTGGAGCGTGACGGTCCAGGAACTGCAGAGCCGCTCGCGCATCGAGGGGTCGGCCGGCTGGAGCGAGTCGTTCCAGTCGCCGTGGCCGTAGGCGGCGAGATGGGTAGTGGGAATGACGCGTGCCTCGATCAGCGTCAGCGCGCGGTCGACATGCGCGAGCAAGCTCGCGGCTTCACCATTGAAGAACGGAATCGATTCGTTCAGAAACGCCTCGTCCCCCGAAGCGAGCAGGTATTGGGCCAGCGCCAGGATGGGCCAGAAGACGATATCGCCGTGCGAGTCGCCGGGGCGGATGTTCCGTTCGCGCTCGAAGAACATGAACCATTGCGGCCAGTCGCCGTCGGGATTCTGTTGCCTGAAGACGCGAATCAGCAGGTCGCGCACCGGCTCGGTGTTGCCAATCGAGAGTAGCATTTCCACGGGACCCTGCGTCACATCGCGGCTGCCCCACCCGCCGCCGGAGAATTGTTCGAGCCCGCGCGGCGCGAGGTAGTGAATCAGCGCGTTGTGCGCGAACCAGGGCATCATCTCACCGAGATGGCGCGCATCGGCCGCAAGTGGGCTGTTGGCAGGCGGAAAGATCTTCAGGTTGCTCGTGACCGCATTCCAATAGCTGTCCTGATGAATGACCGAACTTGGATCGGCTCGCGAAGCGACGAGATGTCCGACGATCCGGATCGCCGCTGAAGTCGATGATTGCGTGATCAGGCACAGGTACGGCTGTCGACGTGATCGGAAGTCGTTGAAGAGCAGCTCGTCGCCGCCGACTTTTTCGAAGACGGTTTCCTTCATCGTCTCCAGTGCGAATCCGCCGTCCGGAAAGCGGTTTCCGAGATCGGTGTTGGGGATTGTGCGGATGAAGACGCCGGCATCGGTCCGGCTGTATTGAACCGGCTCGGCGATCGCGCCGTCGTCGCCGTTGGAGGCGACGTGGTTGGAAATGAGGAACCGCGTCGCCGGCCCCGACTTCACGTCAATTCGCAGGCAGAGCGCGGCCTCGCGCGCGATGGAGCGGACTTCGATCCAGCCGCCGGCGTGCTTGTAGATCCATCGACACTCGCCCGGAGCGATCTCGAATGCCGAGGGCATGTCGAGCAGCTTCCAGCCGCCGTCCATCTCCACGAACACGCGCTGGCCGTGCGAACTGAAGAGGCCCAGGTACGACCGCGTCGTGGAGATCAGCCGATTGATGCCGACGTGGCCCTGCGTGACCAGCGAGTTAAAGACGCCGTTCATCCAGACGGTGGAGGTGAGCGACGATTCATCCGGCGTGAGCTTTCCGCCGGTTCGCAGCATGTGGCCGTGAGGCCGGAGCACGGCGAGATCTTTGGCTTTCATCACGACATGGCTGCGCCAGCCGGCAAACAGCGAGAGGATCTTTCCGCTCGCGTCGCGTTCGATCTCACGGGACTCGCCAAACGTCCTTTCGATCTCCGCCTCGGTGAGATCAGTCGTTTCGAGCGGCGGAGCGGACGTGAAGAGCGACGTCGCTGCGATCGTACCGGGAGAACCGGCGAGCCGCGTGTCGCCGGGCATCACCTCGGGTTGGGAGAGGATTTGGTCGACGAATGCGAGGTCGGCTTTCGTTGTCGCTTCTGCGTGGTGCGGAACGAACCCGCCGAAGAATCCCCGCGCGGCCTTTTCTCCCGGCGCGAGGCGGAGCGGCTCATCCTGGATCGCCGTCATCGAATGCTCGTGCTGGTGTCGGACGCCGGGCAGCCCGTCGCGGATGCCCGAGAGTATGCCGTGAACGCGCTGTGATCGCCCGAATATCTGCAGCCCATCCGTCGCGTAGCTCGCGCCACGGCCGAGAGAGCCGATCACGCACCAGGGATGTTTTCCGTTCACAGGCTGATTCTGACGCGATGCGACGACGACGCCGATCGTGCGATGATCCAGTGGCGTATGGTCGACGTACTGGCTCACGTAATACTCGTTGTTCCGCGCGCCCCAGTAGCTGGTGAGGCCGATGTCCAGAATGTAGAAGAGGTCGACCGTCGCCGCCTCCGCCCCGACGTTTCGCAGCGAGACATGCCAGTACCACGCCGGCATCGATTTGCCGAGCACCAGCGACGCGACATACGCGATGTCATGCCACTCGCCGGTGAGAGCGAACGTGCCTTCCGCGAAGCGAAGCGTCGAAGGACTGCGCGGGCCGACCAGCGGCACGACGACGCCGTTGACGCGCAGGTGGAGATTCGCGGGCCCGCCCTCGAGTTCATTGCCGGGAAACAGATTGATCAGCACGTCGCCGTGCTCGAGACGTTCGAGCGACCCGTTGGAATGGATCGATGCTGAAAGTCCGGCGGCACTGGCCAATCGTTCGGGAAAGGGATGGGACGCGGTCATGGTCGACTCCGGTCGCGAAGTGGTGGCTCTAACGCCCGCGAATGATATGGCATCGCGGTTGCGAAACACGCAATTGTTTCGTTTGGCAACGCTTTGTTCGTTCGGCAGGCGGACACACGTCGATGGTCTGGCGCGGGATATGGAATGCGGACCGGGAAGACGTGTCATCGCCCGGAACAATCGTCGGCGTGCCGGTCATCGGGGCTTGGTCGTTGCCGGCTGGGTTGTAGCCGCTTTCTTCCAGTGGTGCCGCTCCAGGCGGTAAATTTTCCGCCAGGTCCAATGGTCGTAGATCATCCATTTCGTCGGCGGCTCTGCCGGCGACCAGCCCTCGCCGAGCTTTTCCTGAAGCTCCGGTTCGATATCGTCATCCTCTTCCACGTACCGTTCGATCCAGAAGAAATACTCATTCGCCTTGGGATCGCGGTTCAGCCGGACGCGGATGCCGTCCGCAAAGTCGCTGCCGAGCGGGTCGAGATCGAGGCTCCGCCGCATCATGCCCATCGCATTCACCGGCGACATCGGCTGGTGCGTGAAGATCGAACTGTAGTAGACCGACGGCATCGACAACATCGACCCGTAACCCGGCCCGCCGCGGCCGCGCATCGTCACGCTGCGGGCGAACATCCGGATCTGATCGCTATCGAGTGCGACCTTGTAGTCCTTGCCGATCAGATCCGTTCGCGGTTCGCCGTCGTTCAATCGGTGATAGAAGATGGTCAGATTCGTCCCGATCAGCGCTGCCACCACCAACCATCGCACGGGCGCGAACGGCAATCGACGGATCAGCACGCAGATCGATATCGCGAACGCCGGCCAGATGAACCCGAGATAGCGCGGCATCCAGATCGAACCGCCCTGGATCGGCGTGAAGACATACACCAGCAGCGCCAGTAGCCAGAAGAGCGCGAACAAACCGATCACGCGAAACGAGAGGAACGTTTTCTCGCGCCACGTGTGCCAGCGATCCAGGATCACGAGCAGACCGATCCCGGCGAGCATCCCGAGCACCCACCATCGGACCGGCGCATCCCCCAGCCCGTGAACGACGAAGAGCTGCCCCCAGTGGTATTCGGCCCAGCCGCGGGCGGTGCGCGCGTTCGACAGCTGCGCGCCGAGCGCACCGGCAAGATTGCGCGTGCCGTCGTTCGCGGACGCAGGAAAGACGGATTTGAGCAGGAACTGCGTGGGCGCGATCGCGTTCATCCGCCGGCCATTGTCCGTCCATGATCCGCTGGCGCAATAAAACCCGTACGCGGGCAGCAGCAGCCAACAGGCGACGATGAAGCCCGCCGTCAGCGGCAGCGTTCCGCGCAGCCTGGATACCTTCGCGGGCCGCTTCCCGATCAGTTTTCGCCACGGCACAACTCCCACGCCGATCGCAATCAGCAAGGATGCGGCCGAGTAGCGCAGCAGCTTGAGCGCGCGCGGGTCGACGTCCGAAAGCTCATCCGGCTTCACCCACTCCCAGTTCATCAGGTACGCCGTTGCGTTGTAGAGGAAATATCCACCCGCCGTCCTGCCATCGTTGTAGGGCTCGACCCAGCTGATTCCCGCGTCGTTGAGGTCCATGCGCGCGATCTCATCGCGCGGGTTCACGCGGTCGTAAAAGCGCGTGAACTCTTTGTAGCTGTACCAGAGACAAACGACTGCCGCGCATCCGAGAGCGAAACCGATGACGGGCGGAAGGACAAAGCGGAATGGGTGTGGCTCGCTCGGCGAAACGACACATCGCGCTGGCGCAGTCGTTGGGGTGGGGATGCCTTGGTTTTCGGTCACCTTCCTGCGCCTTGGAAGTTTCGCGAGCGTCCACCGCACGACCCGGATGATCCAGTGCGTCCGAAGCGGCATCGTCGCGAGGAAGATCAACACCTCGATCCCGACGATCCCCAGCCCGACCGCGTTGAACGCGATCATCGCCAGGCCGCTCGTCAACCAGCACATCCAGCGGACGGTCGTTTCGAGCCGCGAAGGATACTCGGTGCTGCGGACCCGGTCCGGCGCGGACCGGACCGCGAACGCGTCGCCGATGCGCGCGATGTGCTTGTCGGGCAGGATGCTGCGGACGCCTTCGACGACGTTGTCGTCCGCGAGATGTGGCGGCTCCGGCGGCTTTTCGCGCTTGCGGTAGGCTTCCAGCCACCAGAGCAGGCAGCCCACATGGAGCGCGGCGAAGAACCAGAACTGCATGTACATCTTCGCGTCGCGCGAGTAGTTGAGCAGGTACGCGCTGAAACAGGTGAAGACGGCCACCAGCAGCGCCGTTCTTCGCGCGACCAGTCGCGAAGCCAGGAAGTACATCGCCGGCACCATCAGCGTGCCGCAAAGCGCGGGGAGCAGGCGCATGATCCGCGGTGTCGGTTCGAACCCGTCCTCATTCAGTCGGAGCGTCGGCGTAAAGACGAGTCGCGGCTTGGTGGAAAGCGGTTCACGGCCGCGCAGGAACGGGTCGGAGATCTGAGCCGGTGGGCCTTCCTTGAACTCGCCGGAGATCGGGAAACCGTCCTTGATCCACCAGGTGAGGAGGTAATTGCCGGGCATAAAGCCGGCGACGTGCAATTCGTCAACCATCTGCTGGAAACTGCCGCAGATGCGCCGCCAGGTCTGCGCTTCGTCTCCCCAGATGGCGGGCTTGTCGATCCATGAAAACCGCAGCACGCCGGCGATGAGCGTGAGCAGGAAAAGCGTGAGAAGCGGATGTTTCTGGCGTTCTGTCAAAACGATTTCCGATTGCGGCTCGACTGAGCTCGCCGAAGTCCGATTTCCAATTGCCGATTCTCAAGAGCACGAGTCACTTCAATCGGAAACCGGAAATGGGAAATGGGAAATTATGAGCTCAGTCGAACTTCAGAACGCCCTTGCCAACGTCGTACAGGTATCCCACGAAGACCAGCGCCATGAAGATCGCCACGCCGACGAGCATGTACTGGCCGAGTGCCGGGTCGGCGCCCAAGGTCTTGGCGAAGCTTGCCGCCCAGGGGTACATGACGACGATTTCGACATCGAACGCGACGAACAGGATCGCCACGAGATAAAAGCGGACGTTGAATCGTCGCCGGGCATCCCCGACCGGGGTCATGCCGCTTTCATAGGTCTCTTCTTTGACCTTGCCGGTTCGGCTGGGGCCGATGATCGAGCTGAGCGCGACATTCATCACCGCGAACCCGACGCCCATGATCATCAGGAGCACGACGGGCGCCCACGCGCTGCGCGGGTCGGACATGTTCTGTGCGAGAATGGCGAAATCAGACATAAGCGATAAAAGCCTAACCGGAGAAGCACCCAAATTCGAATGTTCGAAATCCGAATGAAGAGCAAATACCGAATCGTCGAAGGACGAACTCCAGCCTCGCGTTTCGTTATTTATCGCATCCCGTCATTCGCTATTTCATGCCGCATTCGAAATTCCGGCTTTGTCAGTCCGGCTTCTTCTGGAAAAATCCAAGGTGCAGCTCGGCATGGCGAAGCTGAAGCTTGATGCACTCCGCCTGCGTCATCCTGCCAAACGCCGGGCTCGGCTGCGTCGGCGCTTCGCGCTTCAGACGGTCGGCGACCGTGGCGAACTTCTCGATCGCCGCCGACGTCGGGATCGGCTCGGTGCCGAGCGTACCGCCTTCCACGCGAGGAATCGACACGCCGGCCGGCAACCCCTTGTTGAGGAACCGATTCTTTAGCAGCGGCATCATCACCCGCACAAACAACGGCGGTCGCGGCAACGGGCACGGCATGTAAGCGAACTCGGCCCAGGTGGCGACGTGTCCGATCGCCTGGCCCAGGCTCCAGTTGCCGAGCACTTCGAGCTTTCCATCACGCTCGATTGCGGCTAGCCGATGCATGTCGGCGAGCGCATCGTCGAGCGATTCATAGCGAACCTCGCGACGCTTGACCTGCTTGGTATTGATTGGCATGGATTCGTCCCTTTCGCACGGAGTGGCCTGATGATGGCAGGCAAAACTCGAATGAACGAAATGCGAATGAAGAATGAATGTCAGCGAGAAGAATGAATCAATGACCAAACTTGCCGCGCGTTCGTCATTCAGACCTTCGACATTCCTTCTTCATTCGGATTTCCAGATTCGTGATTCTGAAATCTCACCCCTTTTTCGGCGTCTGCCAGGTGTGGGTGCGAGCGCCTTCATACAACGCTGCCATCACCGAACTCCGATACGCGGCCTCGCGCGCTCCGACCAGCGGAACATTCTTCCCCTCCAGCGCGTCGAGCCACAACTCGAAGGCGTGCGGCTGTCCCGGCTGCGGCTCGCTCAGGACCGTGTTGAGATGCTTGTCGGTCTGCTTGAGATGGAGCTTGCCGTCGATGACCGATGCGAATCCCTTGGTTCCGCTGATCTGGAAGGTCACGGGGTTGTCGATATCGTCCCAACCCGCGGCGAGGGTCGCGATGATGCCGCTCTCGAACAGCAGCATCCCTTCGCCGGTTTCGTCACACCCTTCGTAGCGCCGGGTGCCCATGTCGATGGTGGCGGTGACGGTTTTGACCGGCCCGAAGAACCACAGGAGCAGGTCGAGCACGTGCGTTCCGAGGTCGCCGAAGCCGCCGACGCCGGATTGCTTTACATCCGCCATCCAGCGCCAGTCGGAGGCGGGATCGGTCGGTTTGGAGTCGAACCAGCCGCCCAGCGCGCCGCTGTGGCAGTTGCTGGCGCGGACGCGGGTGATCTTGCCGAAGAAGCCGTCATCCACGAGCTTCTTGAGCATGAGGACGTTAGGCATGCCGCGCATGAAGTAGCCGGTCTGGAAGCGCACGCCCGCCTGCTCGATCGCCGCGGCCATTGCGTACGCGTCGTCGTAGCGCAGACCCAGCGGCTTCTCGACGAACAGGTGCTTGCCGTGGGCAGCGAGCATCTCGACCAGCGGCTGGTGCCGGTCGGTCTCCGAGCAGACGACCACGCCTTCGATCTCGGGATCATTGGCGATCAGGTCGAGTTGCTCGACGAACTCGGCATTGAGCTCCTTGGCGCGCTGCTGGCCGCGGGCGGCATGATGGTCCCACACACGCTTGACGACGAATGACTTGCGCGGCCGAAGCTGATTGATGAAGCCGGGCACGTGAATATGCGCGCAGCCGGCGAAGGCGATGTTTGGCATTCCCTCATCGTCGTGAGGAAGGCCGCCGGGGGCAAGTGGCGGGGTTGCGGTTTGGAAGCTGTAGGTTCGGAAATCATGGTGTTTTGCGATGCGATCTTTGATTCGACCGCGATGTGGCGCGCCGCTACGCTTTGTCGCACATGTCAGATCCGCGATCCGATCCCGTACTCGATGTCGGCAGCGGCGAGCTGCTCGAACGTGTCGAGCCGCTTTGGCTGCAACTCCGCGAACATCACGCCGGCGCGACCGCGCGCTGGGGCGAGCAGCTACGGGGGACCGGGTTCGCCAGTCGCCGCGCCGGATTGATTGCCAAGGGCGTCGGCGGACTACTCGTCGTAATGGCAAAATCAGATGGCCGAGATGTCGGCTACTGCGTCTGCTCGATCGGCGCGGACGGCGCGGGTGACATCGATTCGCTGTTCGTCGCAGCCGCTCATCGTCGTAGCGGAATCGGCCAGAAGCTCGTCGCGCGAGGGCTTGACTGGTTCGCCGAGCGGGCGGTGACGCGGATTTCGGTCGAGGTGCTCGTCGGCAACGAAGCAGCCCTGCCGTTCTACGAGCACTTCGGGTTCTACCCGCGGACGCACCGGCTTCAGCGGCTCAATCCCCCTCCTACGGAAGCCTAAATCGGTTCTCGGACTCCCTAATCCAACCATTTCCAGCCGCGAACGTCCGACATTGCTGTCTCGCAATCCAAATCGACATCGGAAATGGGCGATTTTTGGTATCTTCCCGCGGTTTTCGGGCCAAGTGGCCAATCTCGACTAAGTTGAAGCGTCGGTCAGTGAATCAACCGACGGTTGTGAAACAACCGATGGGTCTGCTGCGTCTGTCCTAGTGAACCATGCGATTTCCGCGCCCGCGACATTTCTCTGCTAACCGATCAATGCTGATAGACGCCCTGGAACGCCGACAGCTGTTGGCGGCCCCGTCGATCACCGTCGCGGATGCCGTCACCGTCCCGGCGGGAAAGACGTTACAGCTTCCCGTGTCCGCCACGGACGCCAGCGGGCATTCGATCTCCTACAGCGTCAGCACGGCCAGTGGCATCTCCGCAGGTTTCCGTTCAGCGAGCAACACGTGGCTCGATCTCGCCACCAGCAAGGGCTCGATGCGGTTCCAGTTGTTTGACGACCTGACCCCCAACACCGTCCGCAAGATCCGCGGCCTGGTCGAGTCCGGCTTCTACAACGGGCTGAACTTTCACCAGCTCGTCAACCTCAACGGCTATCGGTACGCCGTCGGCGGCGACCCGAAGGGCGATGGAACCGGCGGGCCGCAGTTCCGCTTCGACGACGAGTTCAATAAAGACGCCATCTTCTCCGGCGCCGGCCAGCTTGCCATGATCAATGGCGAGACCAAGGACAACAACGGCAGCCAGTTCTTCGTCACCGGCTCACAGGCGCGCGCCTACGACTTCAACTACACCATCTTCGGCCAGCTCGTGACCGGCAACGCCGCCCTCGAATCGATCCTGACCTCCGCCAAGACTACCTCCGGCCGGCCAATCACCCCGATCAAGATCAACTCGGCCAGCATCGTCGAGGATAAGACCGACGCCGTCATCCAGGTGCGCGGCGGAAGCGTTGCCAAATCGACATTCCTCACCGTCAGCGCGAATGACGGTCATGGGAATGTCGCGTCCAGGACCGTCTCGGTGACGGTCGTCAACGACTCGGCCATCAACAACACTCCACCCATCCTTGCTCCCCTGCCACGCGTGATTACCGCGGCACCCGGCGAACGCTTCTTCCTGCCCATCGACGCGACCGACCTGGAAAACAACCCGTGGGAGATCGGCGGAAACATCCTCAGCGGCGGCAACGGCCTCGCGTACTCGCAGATTGATCAGACGAACAAGCGATTCGTCTTCGAAGTCCAGGAGGGCTTCACCGGCGCGATCAGGCTGAAGGTCGGCGTAAAGACGCTCAGCGCCGTCTCGCGGGGCACCATCGCCATCCAGCCCGGCGAAGATGTGACGAGCCTGAGCATCTTCGACACGCAGGAAGTCACCATCGCGGCCGGCGATCGGCCGATCGACGGCAGCGCCTACACGCTCGCCGACTATCCGGCGATCCAACTTCAGGACAGGCTCGTCGCCCGGTTCACCAGCCAGGACAGTCTGCTCCAGAAGAGCGACTTCAACGCTGACATCGACTGGGGCGACGGCGTCGTACTCAGCGGCGCGAAGATCGAATATGTCGGCAGTGGCGCCTACGGCGTGTTCGGCACGCACACCTATGCCAGGGTCGGCGTCATGCCGCTCTCGGTGACCATCGAGAGCAAGAACGGCGCGTCCACGGTTGTCGATTCCAACGTCTTCATCAACAACCCCTACACTCTCGAGGGTTCCACGCTCGTCATCCGCGGCACCAACGCCGACGACGAGGTTCAACTCGATGTCCAGGGTGCCCGGCTCGATCTGGAAATCGGCGATTATGAAGGGCAAGTCGATCTCGCAGCGGTCAGCTCGATCGACATCCAGCTCTTCGACGGCGACGACGAGCTCGGTTCCGGCAGCGCAGTCGGAATGCCCCCGCAGCGCGTCGACGCCGGCGCCGGCAACGACACCATCTACGCCGGCTCTGGAAACGACTACGTGCTCGGTGTCGGCGGAAACGACATCCTCGTGGGTAACGGCGGCAACGACACCATTGCCGGCGGCGACGGCGATGACTCCATTCAGGCCGGCTCGGGCAAGAACTTCTGCCTCGGCGATGCCGGCAATGACCGCATCACCGGTTCCGGCGGACGCGACACCTTCGACGGCGGTCCCGACTCCGATCGCCTCTACGGACGCGGCGGCGATGACTACCTCGACGGCGGCGCCGGCACCGACCGCGTCTACGGCGAAGACGGCAACGACACCGTCATCGGCGGATCCTCCAACGACCGCATCTACGGTGGCGCGGGTGACGACCTCTTCTTCGGAAAAGGCGGCGTCGACTACCTCTTCGGCAACGGCGGGCATGACCGTCGCGGCGATAACGATCCGAGTGATGTGCTCACCGACGTAAGCTGATTCCGTGGGTTCGAACTCGCCCCTTTCTTACACCTTCCTAATAGCCGCGCCGCCACGAACTGCTGGTCACTTTCGAAGTCCATAGACCGGTAATCGTTGGCAATGCGGCGACGGGTGTCCTCCGTTTCCGAGGCTTTCGAGATCGGCCCGTGTTTCTCCTTCCGACTGGAGAAACCATGCGATCCGCCCACCTCTTTTCCATCACCTTGGCCGTGCTGAGCATTGCGCTGCCGGCGCGGGCGGACGACTCCAGGCCGACATCCAACCCAGAGGTGCAAGCTGTGACGACCGAACGCGTAAAGCTCGATTCCCCCAACGGCGACTTTTCATTCGTCTTTGAAAAGCCGGCAAGCTGGATGGTGGCCGATCTTCCGCCGGAAGCGACGGCCGACACCGACTTCACCGACCCGATGAAGTTCGCACCAGTATGCCTGGTGGTCGATCCGAGCAAGCAGGACACACGGCCGCCGATGTTCATGATCGCGGCACGTCCGGCGCTGCCGGATGGTTCGGTGGCGCAATGGCTCGAAGCGATCTGCGAAAACCAGAAGCTCAAGCACAGCGAGATCTCCCGCGCCCAGTTCGGCGACTCGCCGGCCGTCTATTGCCAGGCCCAGATGACGACCAACGACGAAGCGCGCATGGTGGTCGTCCTCCTCGAAGACGGCGGACGGCTGATCAACCTCGCCTTCATGACGCCGCCCGGTGACTGGGACGCCAACGGCGAGATGCTCAACACGTTCCTCAACTCCCTCCGCATCACCAACGGCAAGGGCCCGACCGTGCCGGTGATGCCGGACGAAGCACAGAAGCCATCCGGTAGCGATCTCGCGCTCGCGGATGACACCGCGACGCTCAGCCAGGACAACCCGATCAACGCCAACCTGCTGCAGCGCGGCGTCGGCTTCGTGCCCAACATTGTGAAGAAGGACGATGCTTCCAAAACCGCCACGCTCGCCTGCGGCGCGGTCCAGGGCATGATCGACGTCCCCTACGGCTGGCATGCCATCGACGACGGCCGGCGCGTGCTGATCTTTGATCCGCAGAATCTCACCCAGATCAACTGCGCCATGATCTCGCGCGACGGTGCCTCCGACCTCGAGCTCCTCGAACAGACACTTGAGGGCCTGCAGCAGGAGTCACCCGGCTTTGACTCCAAGATCGATGAGATCGACGGCGCGCAGGTGCTGATGATCCGCGACGTGGTGATCGACGGCGAAAAGACCCAGCAGGCTTACCTGCTCGCCGCTGCCGCCGACCCGAAATACGCGATCAAGATTCGCGTCTCCAGCACCGGCGACATGAATCACGTCGTGCGGTCGATCAACGTCGGCGAGCAGATCAAAAGGTCGCTTCGCCATGGACCGAAGTGACTCATCGAACGCCCATGCATCAACTCGATCTCGTTTCCGGTATGCCGATTGCACAGCGTTTTTTTCAAAACGGGAGATTTTGAGAGATTTCGGGAGATCGCTCTGTCGTCATTCGTGCGGACCTGGATATCAAAGAACCTGGCTCAGCATTCACTTTCGGCGCTGCGCGAAATCGTCATTTTGCGCAGCGCGCACGGCCAACGCATCTACCGGAAAGCAAATGCAGCACAGGCATTGTGGACGACGAACGCCTATCCATTTGTGACGCGAGTGCCCCCGCTTCAGCTCTTCCGATCCACCACGAACCGCGCGATCGCCGAGAGGATTGAACTCTCGCCGACCGATTCCAGCGCGCCCAATGCTTTCTCGACCTCGCTGCTGGCCAGTGCGACGCTCGCCTCGACGCCCAGCAGGCGCGGATAGGTGTTCTTGCCGGCGTCGCCGTCTTTCCCGGTCGCCTTACCCATCTCTTCGGCCGTCGCGGTTTCGTCCAGCACATCGTCCATGATCTGAAACGCGAGCCCGACATGCTGGCCGTACCGCGTCGCGGCATCAAGCTGATCGGGATTCGCATCGGCGGCAATCGCGCCCAGTCGGCAGGCGCAGGTGAGCAATGCGCCGGTCTTCATCGCGTGAAGGCGCTGGATATCGCCCAGCGCGAGCCGGACGTTTTCGCTCTCCAGGTCCATCACCTGCCCGCCCACCATGCCCTGTGCGCCGGAGGCGAACGCGAGTTCGCGGACGAGCTTGCCAACATGGCGGTCTTCGGCCGAGCCGAGCTGTTCGAACGCGAGCGTGGTCATCGCGTCACCGGAGAGGATCGCCAGCGCTTCGCCGAAGACCTTGTGGTTCGTCGGTTTACCGCGGCGGAAATCGTCATCGTCCATCGCCGGCAGATCGTCGTGGATGAGGCTGAAGGTGTGGATCAACTCGATCGCGGCCGCGGCGCAGAGCGCGGAGCGGTTGGGCGCGGCCGCGCAGGCGATCGCGGCGTGCCACTCGAGGACGAGCGCCGGGCGCATCCGCTTGCCGCCGGCAAAGAGGCTGTAGGCGATGGCTTCTCGAAGCCGCTGCGGCGTCGCGGGTAACGTGTGCAGGATGGCCGTGAGGAAAGCGTCGCACTCGTTGCCACGGCGCGCCAGCACGTCCAGAACCTGCGACTTGCCCAATTCGGATGAAGGCATGATGACGATGCTAACTCCTTGCTCCCGGATATGTGCTGCGGGTGCCGGCGACCGGGCCGCAAGCGATTCTTGGCTCGTTTCAGAACGTTCGCCTTCTTTCATTTCAATTGAAACGACTGAAAGCCGTCGGGTCGCTGATCCACCGAAATTGCGCATTGCCGATGCCTCCATGAAACGGGGCATCCAGCGGATGGTCAAACCCATTGGCCAGCTGCGCCAGATATGCGATCGGCGAGCCGTGGCTTACCACGATCACCCGGCCGCTCACCCGACCGAGGAACGCCTTCATCCGTGCCGCGAAATCGGCCGTCGATTCCGCTTCGAAGATCTGGCCGTCGATTTCCGCGCGTGGCCCGAACTCGCGGATGCCCTCATCGGTGACGAACGAGACGCCGATCCGCTCGGCGATCAGCTGCGCCGTCTGCATCGCGCGCAGGTACGGGCTCACCCTGCACTCGAATCCCTCCAGCGGCAGCGCAGCCAGTCGGTCGGCGAGTTCGCGCGTCTGCTCGACGCCGCACGGGGAGAGGGCACTGTTCGGGTCGGTCGAGCGGTCGATGTTCGCCAGGCTCTCTCCGTGACGGATCAGGATCAGGTCGGTGAGCGGGGGCTTCATACTTCTTCTTCCCCGGCCTCGAGCGGCTCGGTCGAGAGCTTTCCCGCCGCGCCCTGCGAGATGAGCTGGATCTTCTTCTCCGCTTCTCCGAGCACGCCGCGGCACCACTGGAGCAGGAAAGTTCCGCGCTCGTACTTCACCAGCGACTCTTCGAGCCCGATCTGGTCTCCCTCCATCGCTCCCAGGATCGATTCGAGTTCGGCCACCGCCAGCTCGAAACTCTGCGGCACGGATTGAACGGTCGTTTTCTTGGCCATGTGAAGCTCGATGATACGCGCGATCGCGAGCCCCTTCACGTTGGCGCATCGGATGATTCGATCGGTTACGCGAATCCCCAGCGCTCGCGCGCTTCGCGTCGACGCATGCCGGCGGTCGTCGTTTGCGGCGGAACAATTCTGTTCCGAAATCACGTCGCTGCGCATTTCCGGTTGTCCAATATCGAGGTCGCGAACGCGCCGCGCTCCGAGGGCTGATACTGACGCCCGAAATCCGTCGGCATGCGCGTCCAACCGCGTTGTTTGAGAAGGGTTGCATTCTCTTGCATTTCGTCGCATCGGGACGCATCCCGCGAAAAACGAACTGGTCCGCAAACCCTTCTCTCCGCTGGCGATCCGGCGAATCGGCCGAGCCAGACACCGCGTTGTGGCCTGCATTGATGCAAGGGTCATCTGCCGTTGCATCGGGCCGGAGAAGGATTGGATTGCTGACGGAAAGTGGTCCATCACCCCTACTCGTCGCGCTGCGCTTTTTCGCGGAAGAGCGCAGCGGGCCGGCCCGCGATTTCGATATCGCGTCGATGTCGTTGGGAGCGACCGGGAAACCACGTCAGATGCCGGCGATACGCCTGGGAAAATCAGCGGAGGCTAGACCGGGGATCCGGCGCGGCGCCGCAGGTGAGCGTTGCTTACCCTCCCAGCGGAGATGTGACTGGAGTACAGGTGAGCCGTCTTCCCGGTGCGCTTCATGCGCGCCGGCTGCGTCAATTCGGTGATGTGCGATCCCGCTCAATCCAACTGCAACAATTCCCGATATTGCTCGATCACCGGCCCCCAGGCGAAGCGGCTCTGGACTTCGTGCCTCGCCCGCGCCACCAGTGCGTTACGCAACGCCGGCTCGTTCATGATCTGGGTGATGGCGCCGGCGATTTCGTCCGGCCGGCCGTAAGGGACCAGCAGGCCGTTCTGCTCGGCCGAGACGACGTCGCGGATACCGTCCACATCGGTGCCGATCACCGGGACGCCGGCGGCCATCGCTTCGATCAGCACCAGGCCGAACCCTTCGGATTGCGACGGCAGCACGAGTACGTCCATCTGCCCGTACGCGTCGCGCGCGTCGCGGATCGCGCCGTGCATGGTGACGCGCTCGAGCAGGCCGCGCTCCTTGATCACCTGCTCGATGGCGCTGCGCATCGCGCCGTCGCCGTAGATGTCGAGGCACACGTTGAGCGGCAGGAGTGCGATCGCGGCGATCAGGTCGGGGATGCTCTTGACCGGATCGAGCCGGCCCACAAAGCCGACGCGGAAGACGCCGTCCTTGGGCGTGTGCAAAACGGAGGCAAAACTCTCGGCATCGACGGCGTTGGGGATCACGACGATCTTCTCGCGCGGCACCCGCGCCCGCTCGACGGCGCGATTGGCGACCGACTCGGACGGGACGACGATCCGGGCGGCGGCGCGGTGGATGCGCGACTGGATCCACCAGTGCCAGCGCGGCCGCGGCTGCGTGGTCTGGATCGATTGCAGGCAGCGCACTTTTGAGAGCGACATGCACGCGCGGCTGGCGACGAAGTTCGCGTGGAGCAGAAAGCTGAAGAGCGTTTCGAACTTCCCGCCGCGGACGAGCTCGACCAATCCTCGTACGGCCGAGCGAAGTTCGGTGACGCGCTTCACGCCCAGCGAATGGACGGCGATGCCGCGCGACTTGAGATCGTCGCCGATCGGTCCCGCCGGCTTGAGCGAAACCACTTCGATCGAGGCGAACGGGGAAAGGCGGGTCGCCAGTTCACGGACCACCGTGGGAGTCCCACCGAGTTCCAGATCCGTGATGAAAAACAGCAGTCGACGCACGAGATGATGGTAACTCGACCAATCCAGTCATAAACCGGGGGTTTGTCCCTAAATGACAGATAATTAAATCAGGGTTTCACTGCCGGGGCACGCGTTTTTTGCGCTGCTTTTTCGACAAGCAGCCTGAACAAACCCAAATGCTCGGCCTCCTGATGCTGCCGTTCGGGATGCCACTGGACGCCCACCCACAGCGGCATCGACGGGTCTTCGATTGCCTCGACCACGCCATCCGGTGACGTCGCGACGACTTTCAATCCGCGGCCGATTTCGCGAATCGATTGCTTGTGGCTGGAGTTGGATCGCACGCTGCTCGTTCCCATCGCTTTCGCGACCGCAGAGTCCTGCTCCACCTGCACATCATGCCGCGCATCCCACTCGGCGCCGAGTCGGCGATGTTCGATCTCCTGCTTCAAATCGGGAATGAATTGGTTGAGCGATCCGCCGCGATAGACGTTCATGAGCTGCGACCCCAGACAGATGCCCAGCGTGGGGAGCCGGCGCTTCTCGACCTCGGCCATGAGCGCGCGTTCGAAGCGCTCGCGGGCCGGATCGATCGGCTTGGCCTCGGGGTGAACCGTCTCGCCCCACGGAGCGGGGTCGAGGTCGTTCCCGCCGCTGAAGACGATGCCGTCGAGTAAGTCGACCATCTGCGGGATCAGCGAGAGGTCGGACCGGTACGGCAGCATGATCGGCAACCCGCCGGCCTTTTCGACGGCTTCGCAATAGGCGTAGGGCAACATGTACTGCGGCTGGCTGTCGCGGTAGTCGGTGGTGATGCCGATCACGGGTCGTTTGGACATGGGTTTCATTGTAACTCGGGCTTGGGGGAAATTTGAACCACGAAGTCGCCAAGCCACGCAGTTGTCTTTGCGCGGCGGGTTCTGTCTGACCGTGATCTCCTACTTTGCGCACGGAGTCGCAGAGGCACGGCGCGTGCAGAACCACCCGACAGCATCGATCGCAGTTCCCTTTTCTATTTGAAGAGAAGAATCGGGAACAGCCTCACACACATCGGACTGAGAGCGCGTTCACTCCATCTCTTGTTCTCGATGACAAAACCAGCGATCGCGAAGATCCGATGCGGCCGCGCATCGACAACTTCGCGTGTTCGTGTCTTCGTGGTTCCAATTTCCGGAAGTCCGAGTGACTTCACAGCCGATGCCCCATGCGCAATTTCTTCACGTCCAGGTACTTTTCGTTATGAGCGTTCGGCTCGGTGCGGATCGGCACTTCCTCGACCACCTGGAGGCCGAAGCCGTCGATGCCGTAGATCTTTTTGGGGTTGTTGGTCATCACGCGGAGCTTGCGCAGGCCCAGGTCGCGGAGGATCTGCACGCCGATGCCGTAGTCGCGCTTGTCGGCGGGCAGGCCGAGCTTGAGGTTGGCATCGACCGTGTCGAGGCCGCCGTCCTGAAGCTTG
Organism: Phycisphaerae bacterium; assembly: GCA_031411495.1. Lineage (GTDB taxonomy): Bacteria > Planctomycetota > Phycisphaerae > Tepidisphaerales > Tepidisphaeraceae > JANOBD01. The sequence goes on from JANOBD010000175.1 coordinate 234,629, forward strand.
TAGGCGGCGAGCTTTTTCGCAAGGCCGATGCCGCGGCCTTCCTGGCGCAGGTAGACGAGCACGCCTTTGCCCTCGGCGGCGATCTTCTGCATCGCCTGGTCGAGCTGCGATCCGCAGTCGCACCGCTGGCTGCCGAAGACGTCGCCGGTGAGGCATTCGCTGTGAACGCGGATGAGGACGGGATCGTTCTGCACGATCACTTCGCCCGTCGGCGAGAGCTCGCCGATGCCGCCCATCGTAAGTGCGAGGTGCGGCTCGGGATCGAACTGGGATTCGTACGCGTAGAGCTGGAACGTTCCCCACTTGGTCGGCAGAGGGATCGATTCGGTCCGCTTCACCAGCTGCTCGCGCTTGAGCCGGTAACTGATGAGTTCGGCGATCGTGCACATCTTCATGTTGTGCATCTTGCAGAACTCGATCAGGTCATCGCGGCGGGCCATCTCGCCGTCGGCCTTCATGATCTCGCAGATCACGGCGGCTTCCTTGAAGCCGGCCATGCGCGAGAGGTCGACGCTGCCTTCGGTCTGCCCGGCACGGACCAGCACGCCGCCGTCGCGGGCACGGAGCGGGTTGGTGTGGCCGGGGCGGAGCAGGTCGCCGGGCGTGGTGTCATCGCGGTGCAGCAGTTCGACGGCTTTGGCGCGGTCTTTGGCGCTGACGCCGGTCGTCACGCCGAACTTCGGATGCGCATCCACCGTCACCGTGTACGCGGTGTTGAACTGTGTCGTGTTGTGCTCGACCTGCATGGGCAGGCCCAGTTCGCGGCAACGGGCGGCCGAGAGCGCGACACACATCATCCCGCGCGCGTGCTGCAGGATGAAGTTGACCGCCTCGGGCGTGCAGTTCTCGGCGGGGATGACGATGTCGCCTTCGTTTTCGCGGTCTTCATCGTCGACCAGCACGATCATCTTGCCGGCTTTGAGTTCTTCGAGGATTTCTGGAATCGGGCTGAACATGACCTTCCCATTCTATCGATTTTCCGCGTCCGCGGCAGGTTGCGTGGCGGCCGGCTCGAGCACCGGCGCGAACGTCAGGTTCCAATACGCCTTGGCACGCGGCAGGTTCGGGTTTTCGTTGGTCGGCTGGCCGTTCGCCTGCCCAACCAGTTCGATGCGGGAGGCCAGGTGAACGGTGACTTCGACCGGCTGGCCGTTACGGATGACGCGGACGAGGATCCAGTTCCCGGGATGCGTCGCCACGATGACCTGGCGCAGGTCGCTGAAACTCTCGATCCGCTTCATTTCACCGACGCCCGGTCCACGCTGGACCTGCATTCCGACGATCGTGTCGCCCTCGCGCAGGACGCGGTACGCGTCGTAGCCGATGGTGCGGCCGCGGATGAGTGCAGGTTCCTCGAGGTTGCCCGGGCCAGTCACGCCGAGAAACCCGGAGCCGTCGCCCTCAAAACCGTGCTCGTGCGTCAGGTAGACGTGGAGCACGATCTGCCGGAGTTCCGCCAGTTGGGTCGGCGACAGCGGAAGCTTCTTGCGCACGACCTCGAGCAGCGAAGGCAGATCGTCGCGCGTCAGGAGCATCAGTTTTTCGCGGGCTGCCGATCGGATTTCGGAGTCGCCGGCGTTCAGTCGATCGAGCAGCTGATCCAGCGGCTCATCGACGCGCGGGCCGACGATCGCACGATCGGCGTCTGGTTTTGCTGGTGGATCATCGGCGCGCGTCCACTGTATCGCGCCGGAAAGCGTTACCCCTAGAACCAGGACCATTACCTTTCGCGGCATTCGCACGCAGACATCGTAGCCGCCTGGCCCGAGCCTGACACGCCCGCTTGGCCTAGAATCGCGGCATGGAAGAGCCCGAATCGTTTGACGTCGCGATCATCGGCGCCGGCCCGATCGGAATCGAGCTGGCCGTCGCCCTCAAGCGCGAGGCGATCCGCTACGTGCACTTCGAGGCCGGCCAGGTCGGCAACACCATGATGTGGTGGGCGCCACAGACCCGCTGGTTCAGCTCCAATGACCGCATCAGCATCGCCGGCGTCCCGCTGATGACGCCCGACCAAGGCAAGGCCACGCGCGAGGTCTATCTCGCTTACCTGCGATCGGTCGTTACCCAGTTTGATCTGGACATCCGCACCTACGAACCGCTGAGAAACGTCGAGCGCGCGGGCGACGCATTTCTCGTCACCACCGAGGCACACGGAGAGAAACGCCAGACGCGCGTGAAGCGGATCATCCTCGCCACCGGCGGCACCGACCGCCCGCGCACGCTCGGCATTCCCGGCGAGGATCTGCCCCACGTATCCGCCTACTTCCAGGAGCCGCACACGTACTTCCGCAAGCGGCTCCTGGTGATCGGCGGCCGCAACAGCGCGGCGGAAGCGGCCCTGCGCTGCCATCATGCCGGCGGCCACGTCGCCCTCAGCTATCGACGCAGCGAATTACCGGCCAAGAGTATCAAGTACTGGCTCATGCCGGAGATCAGCGGGCTGATCGACGCGGGAAAGATCGAGGCCCATTTTGATACGGCTCCCGTGCGAATCACGCCGCGCGCCGTCACGCTCAAGCGCGGCGACGAGACGTTCGATGTGCCGGCCGACTTCGTGCTCAAACTGATCGGCTATGAGCAGGACAACGCGTTGCTGAAGCTCTGCGACATCGAGCTGACCGGCGAAGACCAGATTCCGCGCTTCGACCCGCAGACGATGATGTCGAACGTGCCCGGCATCTACCTCGCCGGCACGGCGGTCGGCGGGACGCAGACGCGCTACAAGATCTTCCTCGAGAACTGCCACGCCCACGTGGCGGCGATCGTCGCGCACCTCACCGGCAAGGCGCCGCCGGACGATCTCTCGTGCGAACTGCCGCAGGCGGCGTTCCAGCCGGAGAGTTGAAGTCGGGCTCCGCAGGTGGCCGTTCCCCCAACGGATATCGCCGTCGCCAGGTGTCATTCTATGGCTAAAGAATTCCGTCTTTGTTGACTCTTGTTCCAAATCCCGGGAAAGTCTCCGCAGGGAGCGGGGGAGGGAGTGCCCGTGGCCGCCCGAGTGGCCCGGCAGATCACGGCAGCGTCGTGCAGTTGCTGCACGCCCGAAAGGTGGTCGCGCTTGAGTATGATCCGTTCCGACGTCGGCCTGACATCAGGCACGCGTCCGCTGGCGGCGTTGTCGACCATCGAGGGGGCCGCCGAATATGACGAGTTGCCACCGCCGCCGAAACGATTGGTCTCGCTCGACGTGTTCCGCGGCATCACGATCGCCGCGATGCTCCTGGTGAACAACCCCGGCCACGGCACGCCTTACGCGCCGCTCGAACACGCCGAGTGGCACGGCTGGACGCCCACCGACCTGATCTTTCCGTTCTTCCTGTTCATCGTCGGCGTGGCGATCCCGTTCTCGCTGGTTCGGCGCGGCATCACCGAGCACCTCACCGTCGGCCAGCAGTTCGCGCGGATCTGGACTCGGGCGCTCGCTCTGGTCCTGCTGGGAATCCTCTTGTCCGCGAACAACCTCCTCTGGCCGTTTACCAACACGCCGGACGGGTTCGTCGCGACCAAAGCGCTGCGGATCTTCGGGTTCGTTTTCATTTACGCGAGCATCCTGTTTCTGCTCACGCCGTGGCCTTGGAAGTCGGTGAGCCGGATCCTTCCGCTCGTGGTCAGCGTAATGCTCGTCGGATACCTCGTGACGATGCATTTCGTCCGCGCCAAGGCGATCGCCAACGGCTGGCCGGCCGAAACGTTCGGCAACGGCGCGTTCAACCCGGACATGCTTCGCATCCCCGGCGTGCTGCAGCGCATCGGCGTGTGCTACGGGTTCGCCGCGTCGATCGCGCTGCTCTTCGAATGGCGCGGCGTTCTACTCTTTGCTTTGTTGTTCTGTGCGCTCTACAGCGTGCTGATGCTGCAGGGGCGCTTTCCCGGCAGGGACGATGCCTCGCGCGGCTCGCTCACCAGGGAAGACAACTTCGCACGATCGGTCGATCAATTCGTCTTCGAGCGCCGCGCGTATTCCGACGGCAAGCCGATCATCAAGCCCGATGGCTCGCCGGTCTTCACGCAGAAGCACACCTACAGCGAATATCCGGATAACGAAGGCATCGTTTCAACACTGCCGGCGATCGGCACGGCGCTGCTCGGCGTGTTGGTGGGCTTTTGGCTGCGCACACAGAAGACGACCGGCGAACACGCCGCAGGATTGCTCGCGATGGGCCTGCCCGTCATGTTGCTCGGGTTACTGCTCGATCACGCGCTTATGCCGATCAACAAGAACCTCTGGACGCCCTCCTTCACGGTCTTCTCGGCCGGCGTAGGAATGCTCTGCCTGGGTTTCGTCTATTGGCTCATCGAAGTCTGCAATCGCCGCGTGTGGGCGTGGCCGTTCAAGGTGATCGGCATGAACGCGATCACGGCGTTCGTGCTGGCGAACCTGTTCGTGCGCGTGAGCCGGCTGGTGACGGTCACAGAACCCGGCACCGGCAAAGCGGTCAGCTCGCTCGGGTACCTGAACAATCGAATCGTCGACGGGGTGCAGTTCGCCTCCGCGAAATGGACGCATCTGGGCAGCCATTTCGGCGCGTTCGACACGCCGCAGAACCTGTCGCTGGCGTACGCGATCGTATTCGTGATGCTCGTCTGGCTCGTGACGTGGGTGATGTACGTGTGCCGGGTGTTTGTGAAGGTGTGAGACCACCTTTGAGCCCGGCCAAGGTGGCTGGAGCTTCGGCAATCATCTTCATGGATCAGGCAAGTCCCTCGACCTCAACGTCTTCGCCCAGCGCCTGGCGGACGTAAAGCATCTTCACCGCCACCACGATCGCCGCCAGCAGCGGCGCGGCGAGCATCAATCCCAATCCGCCCATCATCACCCCGGCGAGCACCTGGAAGAGGATCAGCAGCGCCGGAGGGGTGTCGACGGCCTTCTTCTGCACCATCGGCGTCAGGATGTAACCCTCGAACGTCTGGGCGACGATGTACAGCACCGTGATCCAGATCACCTTGTGGCCCGCATCCGGATCGGCCAGCGCAAAGAGGATCGCCGGCACAAATGACACGAGCGGTCCGAAGTTGGGAACGAAGTTGAAGAGCGCTGCGAGGATGGCGAACGTGAGCCACAGCCGCACGCCGATGAAGTAGAGTCCGACACCCGTGAGTGTGCCGATGACCAGCATCGTGATCGCCTGCCCCACCAGCCACCAGCGCAGCGTGTGGTGAGTGGCCGAGAGGGTTTGCGAGATCAATTCGCGGCGCGACCGCGGGAACAGCAGCAGCACGCCGCGGCGATACAGGCCGGGCTCTAGCGCGAGATAGATTCCCGCCGCCAGCACCACGAGTATCGCCACCACGCCATTCACCGCACCGGCCGCGAATAGGCCGGCACCATCGATCAGCGGCTCGGCCGCTGCCTTGACAGTCTTGGTCAGTCGTTCACCCCGCTGGGTCGTGGGTGCGGTGGTCGGCTTCGTGGTCGCGGGCTCGTCGGCGGGTTGCACATCGTCCTCGGCCGTGCCGCTGGTCGAATCGTGATGCGACGCCTGATTGAGCAGCATCCGGCCCCAGCGATAAGTCAGGATCCGTGATTCGATCCGCTTGGTCTGCTCTGGCAGCGTCTTGGCGATCTCATCGATCTCGCGGGCAAAGCTCGGTACGACGAACGCGCCGATTCCCACGCCGAGTCCGATCAAGGCCAGGAGAACGGCGACGATTGCCGTCCTTCTCCCAAGGCCGGTGACGCGGGCGACGGGCTCGGCAAGGCTGGCGAGCAGCGTGGCAATTAACGCCGCCGCGAACGCCAGCAGGAAGACGGTCAGCGCCGACCGAACAAGCCAAAACAGCAGAAACGCCAGTGAGCCCAAACCCAGAACGATCAGCGCGCGGCGCAGCGTCCGCGAATCGTTGTCGACCAGATTGGGCTCGGGTGTCTGCATAGTGGATGGACGAGAGCAAGAAATCCTAAGCGCAACTAGAAGGCGCGCGACTCGGGAATCTCCCGAGCCATCATCGTCGGATCGTGGCGAGAGCGTGGGCAATCCCGAGGGTTCATCGAGGTAAACGCCCGCTCTCTCGCCGGATCACTTCCCGCGCACGCGATGCCGTGGAGGTCTGGCGGAATGGGCGGCGGCTCGCGATAAAAAAGGCGACCCTCGTCAGCCTGACGAGGGTCGCCACTGCGATTTCGGTGTCCGCTCGATCAGGCGCTCTTGCGCTGTTCGAGCTTCACGTTCTTCTCGCCGAAGATGTCTTTCGCGCCGTCGACGACATCGCCGTCGATGATGTACTTGCTGCCGGCGGGCTGGTCGGGGAGGCGATACATGATGTCCATCATGATCTCTTCGCACACCGCACGCAGGCCGCGGGCGCCGGTGTCGCGCTTGACGGCTCGGCGGGCGATCTTGATCAGCGCATCGCTCGTGAACTCGAGCGACTTGTTGTCCATCTTGAACAGCCGCTGGTACTGACGGACGATCGCGTTCTTCGGCTCGGTGAGGATGTTCACCAACGTGTCGATATCCAGCGGATCCAACGGCGCGATCAGCGGCAGGCGGCCGATGAACTCGGGGATCATGCCGAACTCGACGAGGTCTTCCGGCTGAACCTGGCGGAGCGTCTTGATGCGCTCGGCCTGCTCGTCTTTGCGGCCGGCGGTTTCGGAGAAGAAGCCGATCTGTTGTTTGCCGAGGCGTTTGCGGATGATGTCATCCAGCCCGACGAAGGTACCGCCGGCGATGAACAGGATGTGCGTCGTGTCCATCTGGATGTACTGCTGTTCGGGATGCTTGCGTCCGCCTTGCGGCGGGATGTTGGCGACAGTGCCTTCGAGCATTTTCAGCAATGCCTGCTGCACGCCTTCGCCGGACACGTCGCGGGTGATGCTGACGTTGTTCTGGGTTTTGCCGATCTTGTCGATTTCGTCGATGTAGACGATGCCGCGCTGCGCGGCTTCGAGATCGTAATCCGCGGCCTGGAGCAGACGGAGAAGGATGTTCTCGACATCTTCGCCGACGTAACCGGCTTCGGTGAGCGTGGTGGCGTCGCCGATCGCGAACGGCACATTCAGGCTCTTGGCGAGCGTCTTGGCAAGCAGCGTCTTGCCCGAGCCGGTCGGGCCGATGAGCAGGACGTTCGACTTGTCGATGTCGACGTGATCCTCGGTCGGCGTGCCGTCTTCGTTGGTCGTGCTCTGCAGCGATGCGAGTCGCTTGTAGTGATTATGAACGGCGACGCTGAGCGCGCGCTTGGCATGTTCCTGGCCGACGATGTGCTGATCGAGCTGCGTCTTGAGTTCGCGCGGCTTGGGAATGTTGGTGAAGGTCGGCAGGGTGCTCGACGAGAGCTTGCGCTTTTCCTGCTTGATGATGTTGTGCGCCAGATCGACACAGTTGGCGCAGATGAAGACATCGGACGGTCCTTCGACCATCGGTCCGACATCGCGCGAGCTCTTTCCGCAGAACGAGCAGGTGGTCATGCGTCGGCCGCGGAAACCCCCGCCGCCACCGCCCGGGGGTTGTGTGCCACCGCCGCCCGGGGGGAGGTTCGAGCCACCGCTGCCATTACCGGGACGATTCGGATTTGCCATTGAACATTCCTCTGCAATCACCACACGGAAAACGGGTTCCGCGGCGCTCGACCGATAGGGACAATTCAAGCCCGAACCCAGCGAGCACACTCCTCATGGTGTATCGAATCGTTCCCGACGCGAACTTGATACATAAACTGCGGAGCGAACCACATCCGAGGCCATGGGATACGTCCCAGATGGGTGGAACCGATACACATGTTCGAAATCGACCAGACCTCTCAGGTGCGGGGCACGACATCGCGATCACGCCACGGGACGGACTCCCGCCGGCCGCGCTCCATATTATGCGTGCGTCGGCGCTAAATCGCACCGCTCATTGCCTTGAAATCGCGGTTTTTTCAGGGTCCGAAAACCTCCGGCGCCGATTTCCGCCCCGCCGAATGAACCCGCAATCCTTCGCGATCGCACCTGCACGGCGGATCTGGCCCGGCTAAGGCATTCCGAGAACATGGTTTAGCGAGCGTGTAGCGATTTGCCGCGTCTGCGACGTCGCCGCATAATCATATCGGTCTCGCAGTACGCTTTCAGGTCCCTTCGTCGCAGGAGATCCCATGTTCCGTTTCACCGCCGTTCCCGTTTCGACGTATGCGCTTCGCCTGTCGATGTGCGCGCTGCTCGCGCTCGTCGGCCTGCAGGCGTCAACGGGGTGCCAGACCGTGCGAACCGGCTACTACAACGCGTGGGAGAAGTTCGGATACGCCAAGCGCGAGCGACTGGTCGACAACGTCAGGGCCGCCGCCGCCGAGCAGGGCGAGGCCAAGCAACAGTTCGCCTCCGCGCTGGAGCAGTTCAAAAGCGTCGTCAACTTCGACGGCGGCAGCCTCGAAACCGTCTATAACAAGCTCAACAAGGAATACGAGCGCTGCGTCAGCTCCGCCGACGGAGTGAACGGGAAGATCAAGTCCGTCAAGAACGTTGCCGCTTCACTCTTCACCGAATGGCAAGGCGAGGTGAACCAGATCAGCGACGGCAACCTCAAATCCAAGAGCCAGGCGCTCTTCGACAAGACGCAGACCGCCTACGGCGAGATGATCGCCCGCATGGACTCGGCCGCCGCGACGATGAATCCGGTCCTGCAGAGCTTTAAAGACCGCGTCCTGTTCATCAAGGGCAACCTCAACGCCCAGGCGATCGCCAGCCTCAAGGGCACCGAAGTCGAGCTCGGCAGCGAAATCGACAAGCTCATCAAGGAAATGGAAGCCAGCATCAAGGAAGCCGACGACTTCATCAACGAAGTCGGCGCAAAGAAGTGACGGCCATCCCTCGTCGGGCGACTGGGCCGGCGGCAGCAAAGCCATCGCGCCGCGCATCTGCTCCATGTTAACGCGACAAGGCATTTGGCGAATATGAATGTGGTTAGCTCAGATGTCGGTCACCGGGCGGCTAGGCAGACTGGATCTTTCGAACTGGTTGTCAGTTCGGGAGGGCTCCGTCGCACATTCTGCAACGGAGTTAAGTTTCACTGCGAAGGAGAGATACATGTCTGCCCGAAAATCGATTGCTGGCGCTGCGGCGTTGGTCATCTTGTCATGTGCGACGTCGTTTGCAGGCACGGTGGCATATTGGAACTTCGAAAACGGCACGGTCGACGCGCAAGTTCCGCACGCGGGCGCTGACGGCATCTTCGACGGCTCGACACCCGATGTCTCGGGCAACGGCAACGCACTCTCGGTCTGGAATGCCGGCGGCTCAGGCTTCAAATACACCGCCGACGTCCCCGCCACCGGCCAAGTCAATGGCACGCCGAATCACCTGAGCATCAAAAACACCGGCGGCGGGCCGGCGGCGTTCTCTGTCGACCGCAACAACAACCCGCCTGGCCTTGCGCTCAACAATACCGCGTATCCGCAGTTCACCGTCGAAGCCAGCTACAAGCCCGAAAACGGCGGATACCGCACCGCCGTCGGTCGCGACGCCAGGGGTGTCGCCAACAGCGACGGCAGCCTCGCCGCGCTTTACCTCCAGGCCACGCCGGACAATCGCTTCGCGATCAAGTTCAGCGACCTCGCGGGCAACTTCTGGGAAGCCCTCACCGAGCCGAACTTCGTGCATGGCTTTGATTTCCCGACCGACCCGAACGGTCTGCTCAGCACCTGGTACAACCTCGTCGGCGTCAGTGACGGCTCGACGCTCAAGCTCTACGTCAACAACGTCCTCCAGGCGACGACGACCATCACCAGCACGAACTCGGCACTCGCCGTCGGTACCGACCCCAATGCCGGCGACGACTGGACGAGCGGCGGCTGGAGCGTCGGCCGCGGCCTGTACAACGGCGGGCACGTCGATCGCGGCTACGGTTTCCTCGACGAAGTCCGCATCTCCGACTCGGCGCTGGCGCCGTCGCAATTCCTCTCGGCCCTTGCGCCCGAACCGACTTCGGCTCTTGGGTTGAGTGCGCTCGCGATCGTCGCGCGCCGCCGTCGGGCCTGATCCGATCGCGAACATAGTGTAAGTGGGGGAAACGGGCGCGCCATCTGGCGCGCCCGTTTTCAATCCGGGTCGCTGGCTCCGGTTGGCCGAATCCTCGAGCGGATGTCCGCAGCAGCGCGTTGCCGAGCGCCTCAAACGCGGACAAGCTATTGGCCATGATCCGCACGCTCTATGTCGTTCATCATTCCCACACCGACATCGGCTACACGCACGCGCAGGCGCGCATCGTCCGCTGGCACGGCGACTACATTCGCCAGGCGATGGAGATTGCCGCACGGCGCGACGACTTCCGCTGGCAGTGCGAGACGTTCTTTCCCGTCGAAGCGTTCTGGAAGGATGCGAGCGAGGCGGATCCTGGCCGCTTCATTGCAGCGCTCCGGGCCGGCACCCTTGCGGTCTCGGGAAGCTTTTTCAACTACACCGAATTGCTCGATGCCGACCTGCACAGAACGATGGCGCTGCGCGTCCGGAGCTTTGCGGATGAGCACCAGGTTCCCCTCCGCGCCGCGATGACCGCCGACATCAACGGCACCACGCTCGCCCACGCGCAGGCGCTCGCCGATGCCGGCATCGAGTTGCTCGTGACGTTCATCCACCCGCACCACGGCTTCGTCCCGCTCGCCAAACGCGCCGGGATGTACACGTGGGATCTCGGCGATGGCCGAACGATTGATGTCGTTCACTCGGATCACTACCACATGGGCAACGAGCTGGGCCTCGTGCCGTTCGCGGCGACCAACTACGCGTGGCTGTGGGACGGCGCGCCGACGTACCCGTATCACGACGGCCTGCTCGAGACGCGCCTGCCGATGTATCTGAAACGCATCGAGGCGGACGGATGGGACGCCGACTGGTTCGTCGTCGCCGCGTCCGGCCTGGGGACCGACAACGCGCCGCCGAGCGAGCACCTGCCGGAGCGGATCGCGCGCTGGAACACGACGCACACGGACATTCGCATCCAGATGATCACGCTGACGGAGCTTGCCGGGATCGCAAAGCGCACGGCCAAGCCGACCCATCGCGGCGACTGCCCGGACTGGTGGGCCGACGGCGTCGCCGGCGATCCGGAAGCGGTGCTGCTGTTCCGCGAGGCGCAGCGGAAGCGGAGATTCCTCGTCGATCTCGCGAAGTACGAGCCACGTGCCGTAGTTGACCTCACCGCACTGGATGATGCCCTCTCGCTCTATGCCGAGCACACCTCCGGCCATGCCGTTTCGGTTCGGCATCCGGCGAATCTTCACGCGAACCAGCTGCGGGCGCGCAAGATCGGCTACGCGGCCGACGCGGCGGATCTGGCGGAGATGCTGATCGATCGGAGCGCCCAGGCGATCGGCGCCGGCCCGACGACTGCCGATCGCGAGCTGAAGTACCGCGTGGTGAACGTGAGCGATCACGCCATGCACGAGCTCGTCTCGCCGCCGTTCGAATGGACCGATCCGAACCGCTGGGGCCTGCGCGCGGATACCGCGCGCATCACGCGTCTCGACAATGATCAGCCGCTGCCGATGCAGGTGATCAACTCGTACCGCGGCTCGGAGATCGTCGTCGATGTCGATTTGAAGCCGGGCGAGTCGATCGACTTCAAGATCGAATCGCCCGCGCCGGCGCCGTTCGGACTCAATCCGCATGCGCCCGTGCCGGATCGGGCGAACGATCTGGTCGGCATGAGTGATTCGGTGTCGCGAAACTCGATCCGCACAAAACATGTCGAAATCGACATCAGCGCTCCGGCCGGAATCACTGCGTGGCGCGATGCGAATGGAACGAGTTTGATCGACACCCGCTACCACGTCGCGCCGTTCTCAATCGTCGCCAGCCGACTCACGGCGCCGATGGATGGCGATCGGCAGTGCGATGTACGCCGTCGGCTCGGCCGAAACCGCAACGGCCAGGATGCCGTCTGGTCGACGAGCACGCTCAAGCGTATCCGCGGCAGCGGCGACGGGCCGCTCGCGCAGATGGTCGACCTGGAATATGAGTTGCCTGGCTGCGAGTTCGTCTGGGTGCGTCTGCTGGCATATCACGATCGGCCGCGCGTGGACGTGGAAGTGGCGATGCACAAGGTCGGCACCTGGGATGCAGAGAACCTGTATCTCGCGCTCCCGTTCAGGGCTGGAGACGATCAGAAGCTGTTTCTCGATCGCGGCGCCCGGCCGATGCGGCCGGGCGTAGACCAGATTCCCGGAACCCTCATCGACTTTTACGGCGTGCAGGACGGCATCGCGTGGACCGACTCCCAGCGCGGCGTGGCCGTCGCGCAGCGCGATAGCCACCTCGTGCAGGTGGGCCCGCTCGCTTACGGCATACGAGAACTCGCAGACGGCAGACCCGTCGGCGAGCGTTCGTGCGTCTACGCGTGGCTGATGACCAACTACTGGGAGACGAACTTCGCACCCGAACTCGGCGGCTTCTACGCGTTCCGCTACAGCGTCATGTGGGGCGAATCGCTGCGCGACGCGAATGCCGCGCTGCGCGCCTGTCGCGGCGCGAACGCGGGGCTCAACGCGTTTCGTCTTGCAGGCAAATGACTAACGACAAAGCACTCGATTGCAGCACCGATGGGTCGCGCAGGTTCAAGGCACATCCAGTGGCGGGCCGAGCACGCTCATGCCGTGAGCTTCGAATGCTCTGGCTACTTCGTCGGGCGCGGGGAGCTGCGCGTGGCGGGTCGTTTCGAGGATGAATGTCTCAAACGTGCCGGCCGGGCTGAGCGTGGTAAGGAGCGTGCCGGGTTCGTCGCCGGCGCACGCCCACGCGTGGGGGATGCCGCGCGGCGCGAAGAGGCTGTCGCCGGGGTGGAGCTCGTAGCGATCCTCGCCGACTTCGAAGATAAAGCGGCCTTGGATCACGTAGAACCACTCTTCCTGCTCGTGGTGCACGTGCCGCGGCGGTCCACCTTTGGGCATGTCGCGGTGCTCGAATGAGTAGAAAAGCCCGCCGGTGTCGGCCGTCGAGACTTTGGTTGCGAGCGGAATCCTGCCCCAGATTTTCAGATTCGGCTGCTGGTGGCGGTCGTCGCCGGCATAAACGGGACCGACGGCATCAATCGTCTGATTGGACATCGAACGTCTCCTGAGTTTGAACTGCAGGATCGTGCGAAAACCGACCCGCCCGGCTGCCAAGGCACGAGCCGAAAACGCGGTATCGCGTCCAAAATTGGCCTTACCGGCTACATTTGGCGAACTGCCGCACCCAGGAAAGTGGCCGGCCCGGAAATCACGCCGCATACTGAAGCGTCTAGCTTTTCGGGGACGGCTACGATCGTTGCCGTAGACCCCGCACCGAGACGACATCGATATCACCACCATGACCGATAAACCAACATTGATTCCCTGCCGCATCGATCCTCTTGAACCCCGCCGACTGCTGCACGGCGACGTCAACCTCACATTCAACTTCCAGCCCGGCACGGGCGCGCCCCAGGGAACGATCGCCGACGCCGGCGATGCCTACGCCGACCGCGGCAACGGTTACGCCTACGGCTGGAGTGCCGACAACCGCGCCAAAATGCGCGACCGGAACATGGTCGAGAACCAACTCCTCGACACCCTCGCCCTCATGCAGGCCGGATCCAACAAGAGCTGGGAACTCGAAATCGCCAACGGCGACTACAACATCACCATCGCCTCTGGCGACGCCCGCTATCGCGACGGCGTGCACGACATTTACGCGGAGAACACGCGCGTGATGTACGGCATCCAGAGCAGCAAGAAGCAGTTTCTCAAGGTCACCAGGACGGTCACGGTTTCGGATGGGAAGCTGACGATTCACGTCGGCCCGGATGCGGTGGGCGCGAAGATCAATTACCTGATCATCCGCAGCGTTCACGACGACACGTTGCCGACCGTCACCATCGCCGCGCCGGATGACCAGGCCACCGAAGGGATCGACACCGCTACTGTTCGCATGACGCGATCGACCCAGAACCTTGCCGACGCGCTCACCGTCGGCCTTGCGTGGTCGGGCTCGGCCGTGCGGAAGAAGGACGACATCGTCAGCCGGCCGAGCAGCGTGACCTTTGCCGCGGGCGAGTCGACGGCAGACCTGACCGTTACGCCCATCGACGACAGCTACGACGAGACGCTCGAAACCGCGCTGATCACCCTGCTGCCCGACACGGCCCATTACACGCTGGGCACGCCGGCGAGCGTTCCCGTTTACATCACCGGAAGCGAAGTCGCGCCCGCGAAGCCGGTCGTCTGGTACGACCCGATCGACGCGAACATCAGCGAAGCCGGTGACGGCGGGTTCTATCGCTTCCACCGCGACGGCGGCACCCTCACCGATTCGCTCAGCTTCACGATCGCCTTCTCCGGCACGGCGTCCGCGGCCGACATCACGCCCAGCGCCACCACGCTCACCTTCCCCGCCAACGCGAGCACGCTCGACTTCGCGTTCGATGCCGTGGACGACACCGCTGTTGAAGGCACCGAGTCGCTCACGATCACGATCGTCCCAGGCAGCAGCTACACGGTCGGCGACTCCGGCAGCCTCTCGATCACCATTCTCGACAACGATTCGCCCGCTGGCATCTCCGACATCACCTGGAGTTCGACCACCGCGCCGCCGATTTCCTACAGCGAGACGACCTCGCTCACGCTCAATGGGTACGTCTATCTCTTCGGCGGATTTAACGGCGCGTTTGTGCCGCAGAAGAGTGTTTACAGCTTCGACGGGACGGCCTGGACGACGCACGCGAACTCGTCCAAGGCATTCACGCACGCCGGCCACGCCGCGATCAGCGACAGCGTCGCGTGGTTCGCGGGCGGCTACATCGGCAACCCGGCCGGCGGGCAGATCTTCGGCACGACCGACGTGCTCACCTACAACGCGCTGAGCGATACGTGGGGAACCGCGCCGGCGCTGCCGGCGGCCCGCGCCGGCGGAAACCTCGTGAAAGTCGGCCGGTCGGTCTACTACTTCGGCGGCGAGAACTTCAACCGCACCGCCGACATGACCACGATGTGGGCAATCAACCTCGACAACCTCGGCGCCGGCTGGATCGCGAAAACGCCGATGCCGATGTCGCGCAACCACGCCTCGGCTTTGGAAGTCGACGGAAAGATTTACGCCCTGGGCGGCCAGACCGGATTCGATGAAGGCTTGACCGCTCACAACGACATCCAGATCTACGATCCGGGCACCGACACGTGGTCCGTCCCGACGCAGAAACTCCCCGCCAACCGCAGTCACACGGCGCAGTCGGCATTCTACTACCACGGCCGCATCGTGATCGTTACCGGCGAGAGCGCGCACAACGTGCCGGTGAACACCGTCTGGTCGCTCGACCCGACGACGCTGACGACGACGCCGCTCAGCAACTTCCCCGACGCCCGCTTCAGCGCCGCGTGCGCGATCTTCAACGACAAGCTTTACGCCTTCGGCGGATACAAGGGCGTGATTGCCACTACGGCGTACGCGGGGACGTTCGTCCTGGCGTGATACGGTCGCGGTCTCGCGCACGTAGTACGAGCCGGATTTTAGTTGAGACCGGCCTCTGCCGCGCCGATATTCGACACGGATGTCTGCAGTTGTTCCGCGCCCTCACCTTCCGCTTTGCTTCGTCCTCTGCGAGGGCCGGAGCAGCGATCTTATCGGCGTGAAGCTCCTGCTCGCCAGCCTGGCGCGACACGCACCGAATCACGATGTGCTTGCATACATCAGCCAGCCGCTGCTCTCCGAAGCCGGCGACGCGCTTCTCGCCCTGCACCCGCGCTGCGAACTGATCGAATACCGCGGCCCGGAAAACTGGTCGTGCAAGCCGGCGGTGCTGCTCGATGCGCTGCGCGCGCGGCCGGGCCATCGCGCCGTCTGGATCGATGTGGACATCCTTGTCTCGGGCGATCTGGATTCGCTCGCCAGCGTCGATCCGCAGACCGTCATCGTCGCGCAGGAGTCGAACCCGAACGACAACGCGCGGATCGCGCTTCGCCAGCAGGCGCTGCAGATCCCGATCGGCACGCCGCGCGAGACGACGATCAGCTCCTGTGTCATCGGCGTGACCGATGCCCATCGCGACCTGCTGCGCCGCTGGCAGGCGCTGATGTTCAACGAAACGTTCCTGCGCGAGCAGTCTCTGCCGGCCAGCCAGCGGCGGCTCTTCATGGGCGATCAGGAAGTGTGGGAAGCGGTGCTCTGCACGCCGCAATTTCGCCATCGGCCGGTGCACTGGCTCGTGAACGATGTGCAGATGATCCAGGCGAACTTCACGCCGTTCCGCGCAGCGGTGCCCAACGTCAAACACGGCGGCGCGATGTTCATCCACGCGACGGGCAACCTCAAACCGTGGCGAAAGAACCGCTCGCGTCTCGGGCAGGAACTGTTTCCCTACTTCCGGCGCGCCCGGGCCTATCGGTCGATCCTGACCAAGCTGGAACGCTCGCACTTCCGGCCGCGCAGCCCGATCGCCTTTCTCTGGCGCTATGTGGGTGGTGGTTTCGCGAGCTACCGCGCAGTGCGACGCTGGATACGGCAGCTTGGCCTGCGACGGCGCGGAAATGATGCGCCGTCGCACTGGCCGCAATTCGCCGACAACGCTGAGCACGCCTCGGCAGCGCCGATTCCACTTCGCCGGGCCGGCTGATCGACTGGCGACATTCACCGCATTGCTTAGACTTCGAATCCTCACAAGGAGCTCGAAGTGAATCCCGTCAACGTCGGCGTCATCGGGTGTGGCGCGATCTCGAACCAGTATCTCACCAATGCCGCCAACTATCCCTCGATCCGGATCGCGGCATTGTCGGACATCGATCTCGACCGCGCCAAGTCGCAAGCGGGCAAGTACGGCATCGCCAAGGCGTGCGCTGTGGATGAGCTGCTCGCCGATCCTTCGATCCAGGTCACACTGAATCTTACCATCCCCGCAGCACACGTGGAGATCGGCCTGAAATCCCTCGCGGCCGGCAAGCACACGTTCTGCGAAAAGCCGCTGGGCGTCGATCGCGAGGACGGCAAGAAGCTCGTGGCGTTCGCGAAGGCCAAGGGTCTTCGCGTGGGCTGCGCGCCGGATACGATCCTGGGCGCCGGCATCCAGACGGCGCGGAAGCTGATCGACGACGGCGCGATCGGCCGGCCCGTCGCATTCACGGCGTTCATGATGGGCCGCGGCCACGAACACTGGCACCCGAATCCCGAGTTCTACTACGCGCCCGGCGGCGGCCCGATGTTCGACATGGGCCCTTACTACCTCACCGCGCTTCTGCAGCTGCTCGGGCCGATCAAACGCGTTTGCGGGTTTGCATCGATTGCGATCCCGGATCGAACCATCACCAGCCAGCCCAAGGCCGGGACGAAGATCCACGTCACCACGCCGGACCATGTGACCGGCTCGATCGAGTTTGCCGACGGCGCAGTCGGCACGATCGTCCAGAGCTTCGCGATGCGCGCCGCGCAGTACGACGGCCGACAGCCGATCCACATCTTTGGCACCGAGGGCGCGCTGAAAGTGCCGGACCCGAACGGCTTTGACGGCCCGGTTCAGCTCTGCAAGTTCGCCGCTAACGGGAAAGATGAGTACGTCGAGGTGCCGCACACGGCCGTCACCGGCTACGGCCGCGCCATCGGCCTGGCCGACATGGCCAGCGCCATCCAGCACGGCCGGCCACATCGCTGCTCGATGGAGCAGGCGTTCACAGTGCTCGATGCGATGCAGGCTTTTTTGGATTCGAGCAATACCGGCAAGGCGATCGATATCGCACCAGGTTACGAGCGGACGCCGCCGATGAATCCGAGTTTGCCGTTCGGCAGTCTTGATTAAACACGGAGGCACTCAGGCACGGAGGAATACAAACTAGAGAGGACTTCCTTCTCCCGATCACTTTCGTATTGATTCAACTCCGTGTCTCCGTGCCTCCGTGTTGAAAAGGAATCCATGATCCGCAAAGCCTTCCTCATGTACGTCAACCCGAGCGAGCACGCCGAGTACGAGAAACGCCATCGGCCCATCTGGAAGGAGCTCGAAGCCGTGCTCAAAGCCCACGGCGTCTCGAACTACTCAATCTTTCTGGATGAACGTCGCAACCAGCTCTTCGGCTACGCAGAGATCGAGGACGAAGCCCGCTGGAACGCGATCGCGAGCACCGACATCTGCAAGAAGTGGTGGAAGCACATGGCCAGCGTGATGCCGAGCAACGCCGACAACTCACCAGTGAGTGAATCGCTGCGCGAAGTGTTTCACATGGAGTAA
This sequence comes from Phycisphaerae bacterium, assembly GCA_031411495.1. Classification (GTDB taxonomy): domain Bacteria; phylum Planctomycetota; class Phycisphaerae; order Tepidisphaerales; family Tepidisphaeraceae; genus JANOBD01. The sequence goes on from JANOBD010000175.1 coordinate 252,775, forward strand.
GGCGTGGCGATTCACGCGATTAGCGCGTCGATCGTGTTGCGTCGGACGACGACTGGTGCTTCGATCGCGCCCTGCAAGTGAATCGTGCGCAGGTCGATAACTCGGGCAGACGTTTCCGCGACAATTGCCTCAACGCCGAAAGCCGCCAAACGACTTGGCGCGCTATTGGAGCCGCTACTAACTGGCAGGGCCGGTAGATCGGACGTGTAGGTGTCGAGGTCGTTCATCTTGACCACCTGGTCATCACCAGCGCCACCATACACGCTGTCTTCGGTGCCGCGCGTGTAGATGATGTCGTCACCATCGCCACCTTCAATGTGATTGCCGGTGGCATTGAGAATGCTGCGGGCGTTTGCGATGCCATCATAGGTCGTAACGATATTGTTCCCAGCTTCCGTGACTCGCTGAAATGTCGGATTCGTGTAGGTCAACGACTGGCTAGCAACATTGATCGCATCATTTCCAGCGTCGCCGAAAAACGATGAGCGAGTGCCGCCAGAGGAAATGGTGTCGTCCCCTTCACCTCCGTGGATCACCACAGGCACACCCTTTTCGGAACCGATCAAAACCTCATCATTGCCGCCAGCCGCCGATACCGAAATGCGTTTCACCAATCCAAGGTCAAACAGTGGCTTGTACCGCGACTGCTGGATGCGACTTGTCAGGCCATAGGTACCCACCAGCGTCGGGATCGTATTGCCGACACGCACGTAGAATCCGCCGCCATCCGTCTGAATGATCTGGGTTTTCTCCGCCGCATCGGTGCCCGTGATGAAAAGCGTTCCTGAACGCGACAGCTTGGCGGTCACAGGCGAGATCGTATTGGCCATCAACACGCGTGACTCAAAGGTCTCAAACATGGCGGGCTCCCCGGGTAAGTGATCGATATTCGAACGCTAACCTGAGGACTCCGCCGTGGGAAGAATATTTCACTGAGAACGATCCCGAGGTGAAAAAGCATAAGGTCGGCAGATCCAGTGACTTATTGCTCGATCACGATGTCCTTCACTTCCAGCTCCACATTTACCTGCCCGTTCCACTCATTCAGCTGCGGCTGGACCGCCAGGTCGATCGCCTTGCCGGGAAGCAGCCTTTCGAAGAGGTCGCCGGCGTTGAACGCGATGCACTTCATGAAGCGGTTGCCCTGACGCACGAACAACTGCAGGTGTTCGCCCTTCTTGCCGACGCGCTTGGGGGCGGCGGTGAGCGTGAGTCCACGGCACGCGATCAGCGGTTTCGGGTTGCCTTGCCCGAACGGGCCGAGCCGCTCGAACTCGCTCACCAGCGCGTGGCTCACCTGCTCGAGCTCGGCGATCGTGTCGATCCGCAGTTCGGGCACCAATTGCTCGGGCGTGAGCGCGCCCTTGGCGTAGTCGAGAAACGCGGCGCGGAACGCGTCGAGATTGCAGGCGTCGATGCCCAGCCCTGCCGCCATCTCGTGGCCACCGCAGGTTTTCAAGTGTTCCTTGCACGCATCCAGCGCCTTGCTGAGATGAAACCCGTTGATGGATCGCCCCGAGCCGTGGCCGTGCCCTTCGGGAGAGAGGGCGATCATGATCGTCGGCTTGTGAAACCGATCGACGATGCGCGAGGCAACGATGCCGATCACGCCCGGGTGCCAGCCGCTGCTGGCGAGGACGATCGCGTGGCAATCCTCCCCGGTCATTTTCAATTCGTGCGCCTGGTCGATCGCCTGATCGAGGATCTCCCGCTCGGTGGCCTGCCTGAGCTTGTTCTGTGACTCGAGATACGTGGCGATCTCGGCGGCGCGCTGTGGCGAGGCGTCGGTGAGCATTTCGACTGCGAGCCGCGCGTGCCCCATTCGCCCGGCGGCATTCAATCGCGGCGCGAGGAGGAAGCCGACGTGGTAGCTGTCGAGCTTCTGTCCATCGAGATCGCACGCCGTGATAAGCGCGCGAATGCCGTTGAGTTTCGACTGCTTCAATCCGCCGAGCCCGAAGCGCGCCAGGATACGATTCTCTCCGACCAGCGGCACGACATCGGCGATGGTTCCCAGCGCGGCGAGCGCGGTCATCTCCACGAGCAGCGGCTTCATCGCCTCCGGAACTTTCCCGCCGACGCCCAGCGCCTGCCCCACGCCCCACGCGAGTTTAAATGCCACGCCGGCGCCGCAGAGCGATGGATTGGCGTAAACCGGTTCGTGACCGGGAAGGCGGGGGTGGACGATGTGAGTGGCGCTCGGAAGGTCTGCGGTTTGCAGTTTGCAGTTTGCGGTTTCATTTTCGTCGCGAACGGCTAACTGCGAACCGCAAACGTCCTCCACCTTCCACTCATGATGATCCGTCACGATCACATCCACGCCGCGCTCGCGCGCGACTTTCACCGGCTCGATCGCGGTGATGCCGCAGTCGACGGTGATGAGCAGGTTCGCGCCATCATCGCAGATCGTTTTCACCGCGTCCGCGTTCAGGCCATAGCCTTCTTCGATGCGATGCGGAATGTAGTAATGGACGTTCGCTTCCAGCGCCTTGAGCGAGTGCCAGAGGATCGCGGTAGCGGTGATACCGTCGACGTCGTAGTCGCCGTAAATCACGATTTTCTCTCGTTCGCGGACGGCACGGGCGATCCGCAGGGAAGCGGTGCTGACGCCCGGGAGAAGCGCCGGCTCGATCAGGTCGCGCAGCTGCGGGGCGAGGAACGAACGAGCTTCGGCCGGATCGATCAGCCCGCGGTTGATCAGGATCTGTGCCGTCACCATCGACGTGCCGAGTATGCGCGCGAGTTCCGCGGCATCGGTGCTGGCTTGCGCGATGGTCCACCGGCGGGCGTACATCCGTGTACGTTTAATCATCTGCATCGTGAGAAGCGAGAGCGTAGTCGAGACGCCGCCGGTTTCCCATCGGTGGGCTCGGTTTCGCCCGAAGAGTCCGAGATTCTCCGCTGGGGCGATCTGGTCAGTCCGTGGGGCTGGAAGTATAAGACCGTTTCCATGCGCCGTCGCGTGCGTCGCTCTGAATGGATCGGTAGTCCCAAGAACAGGTTGATGGCATGAGAGCACGACTCGCTCATCTGATTAAGAACTCGCCGCTGCGAGGCGTCGCGACCGCGCTCGACAATCGCCTGGCGATCCTCAAGGGTGCGCGAAAAGGCTACTCGCAACACGGCGAAGACCGGTTCGTCCTGGATTATTTCAAGGGCAAGCCAGGAACCTACGTCGATATCGGCGCGAACCATCCGATCAAGATCAGTAACACTTACCTCCTGTATCGCCACGGCTGGTCGGGACTCACCGTCGAGCCGATCGAGCGACTCTCGCTGGGCCATCTGGCGCTTCGTCCTCGCGACAAGCACGTTCGCGGGCTGGTCGGCCCGGCCGGCAAGATGAAGTTCTTCCAGATGCACGGCACTGGCCACTCTACGGTGCTCGCAGACCGCGGCGCATCGATGATGGAAAAAGGCGGGGTCGAAAAGACGATCGAGCTCGATGTCGTCCCGCTCTCGGAACTCATCGACCGCCATTTGCCCGGCAAATCGCTCCAGATGCTCACCGTCGACACCGAAGGGTTCGATCTCCAGGTGCTGCGCAGCGGCAACTGGACGCGGCACCGCCCCAAGCTGGTCATCTTTGAGTCGGATGAAGACGGCAACGCCGAGGAACGTCAGACCACCGAGTTCCTGCAGCAGTTCGGCTACAAACAGATCCAGCGACTCGGCTGCAACGTCGTCCTCGAATCGAGCGACGCCTGATCCATACGCTTTGATCCCCGGGTACTCCAGCGAAATCGGGTTCGGATTTCTAAGATGAGGCCGGCGAGTTGAGTTCGTTTTCACTTTCGGGACCATAGAGTCTCATCGTCAAGCCTGGAAAGGCGCGTGTACCGGCGACGATCCTCCCTAGGATACGGTCGTGTCACGTCATCCGATCCCCTTTCGCCCTTCGAAGACCGACCTGGCTGCCGCCATCCACCGCACCGTTCCTGATCTGATTGCGCCCGATTTGCGTGTGCTTTTCTGCGGGATCAATCCCGGGCTCTATTCGGGCGCGACCGGACACCATTTCGCGCGGCCGGGGAATCGATTCTGGCCGGCGCTGAAGCTGGGCGGGTTTACGCCGCAGGTCCTCTCGCCGTTTGACGAACGGGAATTGTTGAACCTTGGACTGGGCATCACGAACTGTGTCGAGCGGACGACCGCGACGGCGGCAGAATTGGATGACGATGAGGTTTGCAACGGCGCGACGGCGCTGAACCGCAAGGTGAAGAAGTACAAGCCGCGGGTGCTTGCTGTTCTCGGCGTCGGCGCGTTTCGAGTCGGCTTTGGAAGGCCGGAAGCCAGACTCGGTTTGCAGCCGGAAACGATCGGCTCGACAAAAATTTGGGTGCTTCCGAATCCAAGCGGGCTGAACGCCCATTACACGCCCCAACGGCTAGGCAGGCTCTTTGCCGAACTGCGTGCGACGCTGGGATGAGCGGCAAGCAGTCGAGTCAGTCGCTCCCCTTTTTCTGGGCCCGCCCCGATCGCTCCAGCCAGCGCATCAGCGGCCGGCGCACCGCGAAATACGGCTTGCCGATGCCGCGATGAAGTTTCTGCAGGATCGTCCGATGCTCGACGCGGTGCCGCTCGGCATCGGTCAACTGGTCCGGGCGGAAGCGGCGTTTCTGTTTGAGTACGTGGTAGACGTCCGCGTCGTGGAAAATCGCCAGCCACTTCCGCCCGAGCCATCGCGGCCACCAGGCGTTCGCATCAAAACTGATCTGGAAATCGATCAGATAAGGCAGGCCGTCGTCGCCGAGCAGGATGTTCTGCGGCTTGTTCGAGTCGACGTACGCGATGCCGCGATCTCGGAGCGTGTCGATCAGCGCGAGCAGTTTCGGGAAGTAGTCATCGGGGAGCGCGAGCCCTTTGTGCAGTGGCTCGCCCTCGACGTATTCGTGAACGAAGCCGGTATCGGTCACGTCGCCGAGCAGCGCGGGAATACCCGGCACGGCCTGCAGCTTGGCGTACGCGCGTCTCTCCCGGTTGCGGAGCCAGCGGCCGATCCAGCGAAGCGGGAGACCCATGAAGGAAGTCTGCCGATTGAACTTGGCGACGATCCTGGGATACGCGCGAAAAAAGGGGTCATTTCTCTTTTTCGAGCCGGCTTCGTCCGGCGCTTCCGAAATGGACAGCGAAGTTGAAGAATCCGTCGAAGGTGGAGAAAGAGAAATGACCCCTTTGTCGTCTGCCCCTTTGTCGTCTGCAGGCGGGGTGGCTCGTCGGTAGAAACCCGTCGCAGCCCAGAAATCGTGCTTTTGCTCCCTCTCGAGTACGTAGCCGATCCCACGGACTTCGATCTGATTCGGAAGCCCGTCCAGTCCCAGCGCGTACATGAAGCCCAGCGGCTTGGCCATCGAGTGACACGAATACAGGGCGGACGCGGAAGTTGGAAGTGTTGTGGTGCCGAACTGCGAGGATCGCATGGCGCGTCCTTCGCATCCGCGTGGTCACGAATGCATCAACAGCGGCGATCCGGCCGCAACGTCCCTCGCTCAATCCAACTCTCACCGGTAAAGTCACGGCGCCACCGAATGTCTAGCTTGTTCACCAATCCTCTGGCCGCACCCGCCAAGTTCCTGTCGTCCAGGCTCTGGCACCGGCTCGCCATCGCCACGAACTGGCCGGTGCTTGCGGCCGTCATTGTCCTCTCGGTCGCCGGCGTGCTTACGATCGCCGCCTACGATCCGTCGCAGGCCAAGCGCCAACTGATGTACATCGGCGTCGCATGCGTCTGCCTGTTCGCGCTTCAAATCGTCAACTATCTCAAGGTCGGCCGAGTTGCCTGGGCGTTTTACGCCCTTTCGTTCCTGCCGCTTCTCTATACGGTTCTCGGCTCAACGATGTCGATCCCGTTCGTCGAGAAGCGAAACGGCGCCTACAACTGGATCCAGCTCCCCGGCGGCATGTCGGTCCAGCCGGCCGAGATCATGAAGATCGCGTTCATCATGGCGCTGGCGCGCTACCTGCGCCATCGCGACAACTATCGCTCGCTGCTGGGCCTCTTGCCGCCCTTTGCGCTTTGCCTCGCACCGGTATTCCTCATCCTCAAGCAGCCCGATCTCGGCACCGCCCTGGTCTTCGGCCCGACGCTGATTGCGATGCTTTTCGTGGCCGGCGCGCGGATGAAACACATCATGACGATCCTCATTTTCGGCGTGATGATGATGCCCGTCGCGTGGCTCGCCGGGCAGCCGGGCGTGCCGGTGTTCGAGCATCTGCCGGCCGTCATCAAGGGGTATCAGCGCGAGCGCGTGACCAGTATGTTCCGCAATGACGAGGAGACGCTCCAGGGCGTCGGCTTTCAGCAGCACCAGGCGCTCGTCGCCGTCGGTTCCGGCGGATTCACCGGCAAGGGGCTCGGCAACATTCCCGTCGGCAAAGAGGTGCCCGAGGGTCAGAACGACATGATCTTCGCGCTCCTGGGCGAACAGTTCGGTTTCGTCGGCTGCGTCGTGGTCGTCGTCGCGTACTGCGTGCTCTTTGCCGCCGGCGTCGAGATCAGCGGCGGCACGCGCGAACCATTTGGCCGGCTCGTGGCGGTTGGCATCGTCGCCATCCTCGCCGCGCAAACGTTTCTCAACATCGCCGTCACACTCAAGCTCATGCCGGTCACCGGTGTCACATTGCCGTTCATCAGCGCCGGCGGCAGTTCACTCATCGCCAGCTACCTCGCCGCCGGGCTGCTTCTCAACATCGGCCAACACCGCCCGCTGGTGATGGCAAATGACAGCTTTGAATACGGCGATTGACGCACGCGTTCAGATGACGCGGAGCACCGCGCGAACCGGCGAACCATCTGCGCCGGCGATCTTCAGCGGCAGCGCGATCAGCTCATACGTGCCCGGAGCAACGTCTCGAAGCTGAAGACTCTCCAGAATCGTCAGGCCGTTCCTTCCGCACGCGAGATGCGCCGGTAGTCCCGGCGTTCCTGACGCGTCGACGCTTGGCACATCCATCCCGATCAACACGGCGCCGTGTGAACCGAGATAGTCCGCCACGCGCGGATCGATGCCGGGAAAACCGTCGGGGAACACGTCGTCGTTCTGCCAGTAATCGGACTTGAGAAGTACGCGAGGGTGATCGCGCACCCCGACGCCGAGCCGGCCGATCGCGTCCTGGATCGAAGCGACGCCGATCGGATGCCGGCCGGTCACATCGAGCACCACGCACGGCCCGATGAAGATCGCCGGATCGAGCCGATCGATCGTTGCCCCCGCAATGTCGTAGTGGAAGAACGCATCGGCATGCGTGCCATTATGGAGCGACATGGTGATGCCGCCGCAGTTGGTGCCCGTTTCGTTCTCGCGACGACTGAGCAATTCGTAGTAAAACCGTCGGTCGCCGGGCCACGCGGCGAGTGTATTGGTGAACGGGCGGGTGATGTCGAGGTACGGTGCCATCGCCGCATTGTGGGCGCGAGATGCATTCACCGCCACTGTACTCGGCGCAGCGCCGCGACCTTTCCGCAGGCACGTTGCCGAGGTCGACGAGAAACGTCACGGGAGATCGGATGACTTTTTGAGTGCGTTTCTTCGAGGCGGCTTAGTGTCCGTAGGCGACCGTCCGGATCGGGGGCGTCGTTCCGATGGCCCAATTGACCGCGGCGTCGAAAATGGTCCAGCCGTTTGTCGACCAGGTGGAGCTGCTGACGCCGCCTTGACCGGCACTGTTGGGGCTGCAACCCCAGAGGCTCACCCGCGCGGCGGGCGCGACAACGCTATTCTTCATCACGTCGCCTGCGTTGTAAGCGAAGATGGCTGCCTGCGTCGTCGAACCGTACACGTATCCGATGATCGTCGCAGTGGGAGCCGGGACGCCCCACGCCAGGCCGGCACCGCTGATCGTGTCGCCGAGATTCGTCACCGTGACCGTACCAGTGAAACCCGCGGCGATCGGATGGCTTGATGCCGAGATCGTCACTCGATTGCCGATGTTCGAACAGCCGAAGTCGGTGTTTTCCGTTGTGCCAGTCATCGCCATGTCGTCAATCAGGATCGGCTCGTACAGGATGACCGGTACCATGGCATCGCGGAGACGGCTTCCTATGTTGCCAGACATGGAGGTTTCGGAAACGATCACCAGGCGCATTTCCTCGGCATTTGACTTGGTGACACTGGCATCGCGCATGACGACAACGTTATAGCCCATATCGGTCAGATGGGTTTTCATCGCGCTGTCGGAAGCGACCAGCGTGGTGTTGCCGACAACGAGCATGACATTCGGATTGAAGTAGGCGATACATGAGCGGGTGATGGCAGAGGCGGCGACGCCGGTTGCGGTGCCGAAGACTGTGTTAACGCCGTTCGCGCCGGTTCGTTTCGCAGACACGCGGACTGCATTCGGCGCATTGGACGTCGCGGTGAAACTGCGGCTGGTCGCGTTCCAGACGCCGGGCTCGATGTCCGAATCGTCAAGAGTTACCGTGCTCCCGTTGATGGTATACTGAGCGCCGACGGCTTTGGCGCGACTCGAATACGTTCCATCAGCCAGGCCGGTGACGGCGTAGCGCGCGGACGCTTCCGCGGCGTCGTACAGTTCGGCGCGGATCGCACCGGTTCTCGCGAAGTCCGTGACCAGCAGGGAAAAGCTCACCAGCATGATGAGACACGACAGCGCGTACACAAGCACCGCGCCGCGCCGTGCTGCTCGGCACGCCTGAAAACTCTTGCTTAAGAATTTTTCTGCCCCAATATCGATCTGACTCATGACTTGACCGTACGATTCAGTTTCGTGCGGTCTCTTCCGTAAATGAAAAAAGTCGAATCGGAAGGCTGAAAATGATGTCGAATCGCTGCAGCGAAATCCGCGCAACCGAACGAAACGGCTCACCCGCTACAGGCGGGAGAGAAGGTCCGATTATTCAGGTTCTGCGTTCGCCGTTGTTGTCGGACGCGGTCCCCAGTTGTTGTGGATCCACTACCGCTGGGGTTGCTGAATTTGATGGGCTGTGAGCACATATAGATGGTGATCAGCGTTTGCGTGTTCGCGGCGGGGAGAATCTCCTGCCCAAGGCATCCGACGCGCTGCACCAGTGAGTTTCACAAGCTTCCGTCGCTCGCAGCCCGGCGTTCACGCACTCGCGGCCGCGTTGACCTGCTTCTCAGCGTGATAGCTCGAGCGCACGAGCGGGCCAGACTCGACGTGCCGCAGGCCCTTCTCTTCGCCGCGCTGTTTCCAGAACGCGAACTCCTCAGGCGTCACCCAGCGGTCGACCGGCAAGTGCTTCGGCGTCGGCTGGAGGTATTGGCCGAGCGTGAGGATGTCGACGTTGTTGGCGATCAGGTCGTCCATCACGTTCTCGATCTCGTCCTGCTGCTCGCCGATGCCGAGCATCATCCCCGTCTTGGTCGTCAGCCCCTGCTCTTTGCAGCGGCGGAGCAGTTCGAGCGATCGCGCGTACTTCGCCTGCGGGCGGACCTTGCGGTAAATCCGCGGCACGCTCTCGATGTTGTGATTGAGGATCTCCGGCCGCTCGTTGATGACGAGCTGCAGCGCGTCCCAGTTGCCCTCGAAGTCTGGGATGAGCACTTCGACGCTCGTGCCCGGCGATTTGATGCGGATTTGCCGAAGCGTCTCCGCCCACACCGCAGCGCCGCCGTCGGCGAGCTCATCCCGGTTCACGCTGGTGATCACGCAGTGGCCGAGCTTCATCATCGCGACGGCATCACCGACGCGTCGCGGCTCGTCGAGATCGAGTTCCGGCGGCCGGCCGGTCGCGATGTTGCAGAACCCGCACGAGCGCGTGCAGACGTCGCCCAGGATCATGAGCGTGGCCGTCCCCGCGCTCCAGCACTCGCCGATGTTCGGACACTTGGCGGACGAGCAGACGGTGTGCAGCCGTTTCTCGGCGACCATTTTCTGCAGCGCGTAATATCCCTCGCCCGCCGGCATCTTCATTTTGAGCCAGGACGGTTTACGCATCGCCTGCGAAGGGCGATCGGCATCGGTGACGACGGGAAGCGAAAGCGATTTCATCGTAGAACAGCGGATTATAGGCATGGCCGTCCCGAATGCATCCTTCGACGGCTTGGCCACATGTTTGGCTTTTTCGCCTGTTAAAGCAGGGGGAGGCGCACGGATCGTTCCAGCTGCTGCGCCCGATAGTCCGGCTCGACGTTGACCGCCACGATCCCGCGCTTCTCAAACCCCAGCGACAGGTAATACGCGATCAGCTTCGCGTTATTCGCCCCGCAGTCGATGCGAAGAAGCGACCGTCCGTTCGCGGCGATCTGCTCGCACGCCCAGTCCAGCATCCGCGCGCCGATCTTCCGCGCGGCAAAGTCGCGATGCACGGCGAGCGTATGTACATAACCCGCCTTCCCGTCGACGCCGTCGTCGCCCCAGAACATCCGGTCGGACCACTGCAGACGGAGCGTGCCGACATCGCGGCCTTCACTGGTCACCAGGTGTGTGTAGCCGGTTGCGATCAGGTCGGCGACGAACGCATCCGCGCGGTCGGAGAGAAACACACCCCACTGTTTCGATCCACTGGATGCGAGCCAGCGGGCCCGGTCCTGCAGGATCGCGAGGACGCGCGCATGGTGCTCGGGCGTGGCCTGAATGAACGACAACTCGATTTCCGCCATGCACGCAGTATGCGAAAAAAGATCGCTGCCGCACGAACGCTCGTACGGCAGCGACTGGGTGTTGATCGTGTGGATGGGTCGTGGACGGCGCGGAGCCGGATCATTTCCGGCGACGCGAGAACACGAGTCCGCCGACGGCCAGCGTCGCGATCGAAGTCGGTTCCGGCACGGCCGTGACGAACTGCGTCACCAGGCCGGTCGTGCTGTTCGCGCCGATCGTGCCCGAGCCACTCGCGCCGGATGCGGAAGCGACGCCGTCGCTGGTGATGAGATCGTCGGTCACGGTGTCGAGCGCCGCGTAGCCGATCGTGCCGTTGTCGGTCACGCTCGCGTTGTCGGGAATCAGGAAGTCGAGCAGCAGGTTGCCGTTGGCCTTGGTGTAGGTGAACGGCGTCTGCAGGTTGATGACATAGCCGAACAGCGACGTGCCGCTGGAAGGCGTCGTGAGCGTGAGCGAGCCGCTGTAGACCGTCTTCACATCGGCACCGATGTTGTCGGAGAACTGGCCGCTGATGCCACCGGGGAAGTTGATATCGGCCCGCCGTGCCGTCGTCGAAAGCTGGATCTGAACGTTTGAGACGGTGACCGAGTTGTTGATGAACGTGCCGAAGAGCGGCTGTTTGGCGCGGAAGGCGATCTGCGTAATCGATGCGGAGGAGCCGAACGAGCCAAATTGCCCGGCATCGTAGATCTGCTGGTATCGGCCGCCGCCGCTGGCGCGCTCGTTCCCGAGGGGGTTGCTGCTCTGGCCGTTGCCGAGAGTGTTGGCGTTGGCGTTGGGTACGGCAACCGTGGCCGCGGAGACGACGGCTGCGGAGAGCGCGGTCGCAGTGGCGATGAGTGTGGCAAGACGCATTTGAAAAACCTCGAAGTGAGCGGTCTCGATGAATCTGCGATTGCTTCACACTGAAGCGGTCCCCGCCTTTCAACAAGATGCAACTCACCGGGACATACGCGGCCAGCGTCGAGCCGGATGCATCGATTTCGACAATTTATTCTGGTACTGCAGAAGCGACATGGGGGATTTCCGAAATCTAGAGCGGAAATGGGACAAAGCGATGCACCTCGATAGCAGAATCGTTGAAGCGGGCCGCCGCGGTTTGGTCGGCCGCGAGACGCGGAATACACTCGGCGCAATGACCGATTTGCGCGCCTTCGACGCCGTCCTGATCGACCTCGACGGCACCGTCTGGCACGAAGAGGTGCCGCTGCCGGGTGCGATCGACCTGATTGCCCGGCTGCAGGCGCGGAAACAGAAGTTCGCGTTCGTCACCAACTCCGGCCTCTCGCCGGCACGGTTGAAGGACCGGCTCGTCGGCATGGGCGCGGCCGTCGATGAATCTCATTTCTATTCCGCCGCTTCCGCGTCCTGTGACTTTGTCCGGCAACACTTTCCCCGCGGCACGCGCGTCTTCAGCGTCGCGGGGAGCGCCTGCGAAGAGCTGCTCAGCGGTCACGTCGAGTGGGTGAACGACGATGCGAGCGAGTGCGCCGTGGTGATGAGCGCATCCCTCGCGAACAAGAACGCCACGCCCGACCGGTTCCAGTTCGCGATCCGCCACATCCTCCGCGGCGCGGCCCACGTCGCGCTGTGCGCGGATCGCGCATATCCCACGCCCCGCGGATTCGAGATCGGCTCGGGGGCCGTGGCGGCGATGCTTGCCTACGCGTGCGGCCATCAGCCGATTTACTGCGGAAAGCCGCAGCGCGTCTTCTTCGAAGAGTTGTGTCATCATTTAAACGTCGAACCCAGCCGCTGCGTCCTGATCGGCGACAACCTCGAAGCGGATGTCGCCGGCGCGCGGCAGATGGGGATGAAATCGATCGTGACGCTCACCGGAATCACGACGCGGGAAATGCTGAAGGCGAACGTGCTGGGGCTGGTGCCGGATCTTGTTGTGGAGGGGCTGGGGGAGTTGAAATGACCTGAGAATGACCAAACCACAATCACCAACAACGATCCAAAGATCATTTACCAACCGGGCTATCGATTTCGCGTTTTGTCATTGGGCATTTGTTGGTCATTGGAGCTTGGTCATTCGCGGCTGTGCGTGAAGCTGAACTCATACTCCCATTCATCGAAATACAGCACCCGCCCATCGATCTCCACTTCGCCGCGCTGGAAGTCGAGCGGCTCGGCGCGCAGACCGCTCATGGGCGGCGAGAGTTCGCGGCCGTAGTCGGTGTTAATGATCAGGCGATACGGGTCGAGGTTGCCGAAGTAGAAGTCGCGCACGCGCGGGTCGGGATGCGATTTTTTCCCGTAGCTCGGGTCGACGGGGATCCAGCCGTATTCGTCGAGCCAGATTTCCGTCCAGTCATGCAGGTTGCCGCCCGTCGCGGAATCGGTGGTGAAACCGCTCTGCCAGCGCGCGGGGATGCCGGCACAGCGGCAAAGCGAGATGTACACCAATGCGGCCGTGCCGCAGTCCCCCTTGCGGAGGCGCAGCGCCTGCTCGGTGATGGAGGGGATCAGGCAATACTCGTGCTCGGCCCGCCAGGGGATGTTGCTCTCGACCCATTCCCAGAGACGTTTGGCGAGCGTCGTCTTGTCGGGCGAATCCTGTGATGAGTTTTGGACGACGGCACTCACTTCATCGTTGAAAACGATGTGCGGAGCGCGCTCGGACAGGTATTCCGTGGCATGGGCCTCCGGCACATGTTTCTTCAC
>JANOBD010000176.1:0-1814 GCA_031411495.1 Phycisphaerae bacterium
TGGCTCGACGCGGCTCGTTACTCAGACACCAACGGCTATGAAAAAGATCTCAAACGCGAGCAATGGAAGTGGCGAGACTGGGTGATCGAAGCTCTCAATCGCGACATGCCCTATGACCAGTTCTTGATCGAACAGATTGCCGGTGACTTACTGCCTGGCGCTAACCAATCGCAAATCATTGCGACTGGGTTTCTCCGCAACAGCATGATCAATGAAGAAGGAGCCATCGTCGCCGAACAGTTTCGAATGACGGAAATGTTCGATCGCATGGACTGCATCGGCAAATCGATCTTAGGACTATCGACTCAGTGCGCACAGTGCCATTCACACAAGTTCGATCCGCTTACACACAACGAATACTATGGCATGTTCGCTTACCTGAACAACTCGTACGAAGCCCAATCGTGGGTCCACACGCCCGAGCAGTTGCAGCAGATCGCTGATATTAAAGCGAAGATCGCTGCCGTAGAACAACGCATTCGCGCGTCGCGTCCTCAGTGGCAGACCGAATTGTCTGACTGGGAAAAACAAATCTCACTTTCCCAAAGCCAAGTTGTTTGGGAACCCCTAAAGATGATCGAGCTGGGTAGTATCAGTGGCCTGAATCATCCGACCCAGGAACGTGACCAGTCGATCTTGATGAAAGGACACTCGAGTGCCGATGTGTTTTTTATCTCTGATGCAAGTCTGCAAGGAGCGACTGGCTTGCGGTTTGAAGCGCTGAATCATCGCGATCTGCCTTTCAATGGCCCGGGTAGAAGCGGGCTGGGAACTTGGGTGGTGCAAGAGTTGGAAGTGTTGGTGAACTTGCCTGGCACCGCTGAATGGACGAAACAGAAATTGGTCAACGCAACCGCCGATTTTTCTGAGCCCGAGCAAAAAGACGCTGATGGAAAAAATGGTACCGGGCCAGTTGCCTTTTTGATCGACGGCAAAGATGAGTTTAAATGGAAAGCCGATCGTGGTATCGGTCGCCGTAACCAGCCTTCGGTCGCTGTGATTCAGTTCGAAAAACCGCTTGAGTTTCCCGAAGGCACTCGCATCAAAGTGGTTTTGCGAATGGGTGATATGCTGGGTTGTTGCCGCGTCAGCTTGACGCGCGGTCCCACCCCCACTGCCCTGCCCCATGACTATGCAGCCATTCAAGCGACAATGGTTCCAGTTGAACAGCGATCCGCAGAACAAGCTGCGTCGATTTTTGCGGCTTGGCGCTCGAGTGTGCCCGAATTAAAACCATCCAACGATGAGATCGATGCACTTGTAAAAAGCTTGCCGCAAGCTCCGACATCGATCCTGCATTATATGGAACGCGAACTGGTCAATCATCGCGATACCCAACTTCTTGACCGTGGTGGCTGGGATAAGCCGTTGGACGTTGTGCAGCCGCATGTTCCGTCCTCACTGCACACATTTCCTGCTGATGCACCCAACAACCGTTTGGGCTTTGCGCGGTGGTTGGCGGATCGACGATCACCACTGACCGCTCGAGTTGCAGTCAATCGGATTTGGCAAACAGTCTTTGGTGTCGGCTTGGTCGAAACCGCGGAAGACTTTGGTACGCGAGCACCCGTTCCCGTCTACCGTGAATTGTTGGACTGGTTGGCGGTTGATTTTATGGAACATGGCTGGAGCCAGAAGCAGATCATCCGAACATTGCTGACCAGCCAGACTTACCAGCAGACTTCAAACGTTGCGCCGTCGTTATTGAAAAAAGATCCAAAGAATGTATTGCTTTCTCGTGGACCAAGATTTCGCGCCGATGCCGAAGTCATTCGAGACATTGCGTTATCAGCCGCTGGTTTGATGACGAACAA
>JANOBD010000177.1:0-1742 GCA_031411495.1 Phycisphaerae bacterium
CGGCGTGATCGATCACGCGCTCAACCGGCAGGCCGGCGGCGGAAATCAGCTGACTGACGACGCTCGCCGACGGCAGCACACCCGGGAAGGTCACGCGCAGGAACCAGCAGGTGGCCGGCGACGAGGGGAAGACCGGCCGGGCGGGAGCCTGCGGCCGTTCGTAAACCTGGCGTTCGAATGCGGCGGCCTGGATCGCGTCGTCCAGCAATGTCGCCGCGGTCACCGCCGGACCCGCGCCCGGGCCGCTGAAGAACAGGTTCGATACGTGCCGGCCGTCGAGCCGGATGCCATTGAGCGCGCCGCCGAGCGACGCGAGCGGATCAGTCGCGGGCAGAAATGCCGGGCCGACGAAGGCGCGCACACCCGTCGCATCGCGTTCGGCAGAGACGACGGCCTTGATCGTGCCGCCAGTCGATCGCGCGGCGGCCAGATCGTCGGCGGTCACGCGCCGGATGCCATCCACGTCCAGCGCCGCGCGCGACAGCCGGCCCCATCCAAACAGCGAGGTCAACAGCAGCAGCTTGTCGGCGGCATCGAGACCATCGAGATCGCGTGACGCATCGGGCTCCGCGTAGCCCAGTTGCTGCGCGCGGTCGAGCGCCTGGCTGAACGAGATCGAGGGTTCCGCGAGCGACGTCAGCAAGTAGTTCGATGTGCCGTTGACGATCGCCAGGATGCGATCGACCGACGCCACGAGCGGCCGCGCCGCGAGCGTGCCGAGAAACGGCACTGCCGACAACGCGGTCGCTTCGTAGCGAAACGCGGCGCCGCGCGACGCGGCGATCGACTCGAGATGTCCGAGATGCTCCGCGACGAGGGCCTTGTTGGCCGTGACGACCGAGGTGCCGCGGCCAAGCAGGCGCGCCACCAGCGTCCGCGCCGGTTCAATCGTATCGAGCGCTTCGATCACGACGTCGTAGCGTCCGCGCAAGAACGCCTGCTGGTTCGAGGTGAGACGGCCCGGCCTCGGACACGCGCGCGGTTTCGTCACGTCACGCACGAATGCCTGTTCAACCTGGAAGCGGAGGCCGGCATGCGCGGTGGCCGCGCGGTCGGCCGCCAGCAGCGCCACCGCCTGACCGACCTGGCCGAGGCCCAGGATGCCGATGCGAATCGTCCTGATGGCGGTGCCTGGCGCCGGTTTCGCCGCGCGGAGGCGCAACGGCCAGGTGGTGGATGGCGATGCGGAATCGAGGGTCGGCACGACGCTTCTCATCTCTCCCCGTGTCGGGGCGGGAGTTAGCACCACGGCCTTGCGGCCAGGTTGCTGTGGCATCGTCGGGCCCGGTCCCTCCGCCACTCTCGATAAAACAACCCTGCCGGACCGGCAGAGTTGAATCAATGTATGGCGATGCGATGATTCGTGTCAAGAGGCTTCGCCACCTCGGCGGCCGGGATAATACTGGGCCATCGTGCGTATCCTGGCCCTCTCCTTCCTGCTCGCGACCGGTGTCGACTCAGTCGCGGACACCTATCCGCGGCAGGCCGGTGTCGACGCGCTGCATTACGTGTTCCGGCTCGGGCTCACGGACGCCTCGAGTGAGATCAACGGCGAAACCACCATCACCGTGAAGCTCCTGCGTGATGGAATCGCCGAGCTCAATCTCGATCTGACGTCCATGACACTGGCCACCGGCATGACCGTGCAATCGGTGCGGCGCGGCGGCCCGGTCGACGTGCCCGGTCCTGCGTCGGACAATATTCCGTTCACCCATGCCAACAACCGCCTGCGACTGATCCTT
>JANOBD010000178.1:0-5679 GCA_031411495.1 Phycisphaerae bacterium
TGCCGAAACCGTCCGGCGCGAACTCGGTTTGAGCCGCACGATGGTCGCGTAAGCGCACCATCGCAGCGGCGTGAACACCTTTACCTTCCAATCAGGAGCACGACCATGTCGGTCACCAACAAGTACACGATCTATTGTGCCGTCATCAATGGCGTGCAGATCAACCAGTGCAAGGGCATCAGCCTCTCGCCCTCGGTCGCGCGGCTCTTCGAGTACGGCTCGGGCACGGTCGACCCGCAGTTCGCCGGTTACGACGGTGATGACCCGGTGATCCGTTTCTCCAGCACCGCCCTCAAGAAGCTGATCGCGAACATCGATCCGACATCCGGCGTCGCGCTCGACGGCACGGTTACCGCGGAGATCTGGTTCCAGAAGATGCAGAAGGGCGGAACGCGGCAGACCGGTGCGACAGCCCTCAAGATGTCGATCGGCTACGGCATCGCCTGCCTCACCGGCATCACCGCTGCCGATGCCCAGGTGGCCGTCGGCGAGGCGATGATCTACGGCACCAGCATCGATGGCGAAACCAGCCCGATCACGATCACGCCCGCCTCCACGCTGCCGGCCCTGTCCGCCACCGACCAGCTCTAGACCATCGGCCCGGCGAAGATCAACAACGCCTTCTACGGCGGGATCGAGAGTTTCGCGTGGGATCCGAAGATCCAGATCCGGCGCAACCGCGGCGACGGCGAGCCGTACCGGACCTTCGCCTACATCGGCCGGCGCGGCAGCGAGCAGGACGGGCCCTCGATCCGCCTGATGTCGCGGCACATCGAAGGGCTGACGTCCTCGGTCACCGCGATCGCCTCGTCGACGAAGGTGTTTTTGCGATCGCTGAAGGCGGGCGGAATCCGCGAGACGCTGGCCTCCACCAAGCACATCTCCTTCACCGCCGCCGCCGGCGGCGTCACCATCGAACAGATCGACGGCCGCGACGGGGATGAAGCCTCGACGGCGATCGAGATCAACGGCACCGGCTCGCCGTCGTTCAACCTCGCCAGCGACGTCGCGATCGCCTGAGCGCATCCACCACTCATCATCAATCATCCCTTTTCCCGAAAGGACCTCTCGTGAAGAAGACTTCCATTTACGCGCACGCGCACATCGACATCGCCGGCAAATCGTTCAAGCCCGGCGACGTCGTCGCGACCCTCGAGAGCGATCTCGACACCCAGCAACTCGTGACCGTTCTCACCAACGGATCGGCATCGGACACGCCCTACGTAGTGCCTCCCACCATCGAAGCGATCAGAGATGCGTCGAAGCAGAAGACGGCGGCGGTGGAGATGCCGAGAGCCTTAGCCGGGACGAAATGACACATTGGCGAAACCTCCAGCTGCCAAGGGCATTCCTACGACGGGTAGGAGCTGCGATCCTCCGCCTCAAAGCTCTGAATGGCGTATTGCGCAGCTCCTGTTAGGCTGCGGAGGATTCGTCGTACGGGTATCAACTATTGGAGTATTGATGAAACACCGTGCATTGGTGGGCGCGTGCGCAGCAATCGCAGTCTTGGCTGTGGCTTTGGTCGCCCTAAACCTCTCGGACGATCATTCGAGCGCCGTCACACAAAGTAAGCCGGGCAGCACAGTATCCAACGCAGTAGATGAACGTGTCTCGGCGACGCAGCCCAACCAACTGACGTCGGCTACGGGCCCGGTATCAACACCTCATCATTCGCCGCGGACTTTCACCTTAACGGGGCCATACTATCTGCGCACCATCGACGGCCGTATGATCCCGATCATCACCACCACGCAGCCTTCGGCGCGGGTGGTGACGCATGTTCCTCGACCCTGAACGGGCTTACCCTGCGAAAAGACCCTCCTCGTCTTGGAAGTAGTGAATCACCTCGGATCGCTCCTGCATTCAATACGATGCGAACCGCAGGGTTTGCGACTTCATGCGCTTTTGAATCGGCCACGAAGTGCGGTTTCGGAAAAGTTGATCGTTCCACCTTTCCGCTCAGCTTATTGAGGGTGTAGATCTGCACGGCCTGCCTTGGCTAGATCTTCCACCGCCTCTTCCATTGCTTTTCATCCCGACCTTTAGCGAACGCCGCAGTGACGGCATCGTTTTCCCTTCTTTGTCTGGAAATCACTTCACCATGAGTTACCTGCTTTATTTCCTGCCGCGCCCGACCGAGCAGCACGTCCACGACATTCAGGAAGTGATCGACGCCGGCGTCACCTGGATCGAAAGTGATTCTGAGTGCACCGGCACCTACACCGTTTCAGGACCTGGCGAAGTCGCCGGCGCGATCGTGGCGGTGGGGCGCAAGGACGTCGTGTTGCCGAGCGCGATCAAGTATGAGCGCGAGCATCAGCGCTGGATCTGGCATCCGTCGAAAAAGTTCGCGATCGGCGTCGACAAGCGCAACAAGCCTGGGCCCGATGAGCTGCGGCGCGATTCCGTTCTGAGCGGCACGCCGGTCCGCTTGCTCGACAAGGCGGACTGGATCGTGCCGGTCTGCGTCCCGAAGTACGTGGCGTCCATGAACGGCCAGACGCTGCCGATGACCTACGACATCGCCGACGATGGCAGGACGATCATGCGGGTCGACTCCGATTACGAGCCGATCGCCGAGCGCGTGTACGCCTATTTCGAGCAGTACATCGGCGCCGACAAGGAGCGACTCGCGCCCGAGGTGCTGATCCAGCTCGCCTGCGACCTCCTGTCACTGAACTACCAGGTGGATCGCACGATCGTGGTGGGCCTGCTGAACCTGCTGGGGACCAAGACCTGGGCGCTGCCGCTGCGCGCGGCCGTCGAGGCGGATCAGATCGATGCGTATGTGAAGGCGCAGGTGGAGGCGGTTGAAAAAAAAGAGACCGAGGGGGTTTCGGACTCCGGCGGCTCCGCTATGAACTCTGGCTCGACCGACGCGCCAACCCCAACGACTCTCGCTTCGGCTACCTCGAGGTGATCTGGTGGCTCTGTGACCGTGGCCTGCTGATGCCCCCCGCGAAGAAGAAACGAAGAATAGATGAGTGAAGGTGAAGTCGACATCAAGTTCACGCTGACTGCCGAGGAGCAGGATGCGCTCAAGGCGCTGCGCGCCACCACCCAGGGCCTCGACGCGATCGAGGGCAAGGCCAAGTCGGTGTCGCGCGCGCTGGTCGATGTGGAGACCGCGCTTCAGCGACTCGCCAAGGGTCCCCAGTTCCAGGGCTCGGCCAGCAACTCTCAGATCGCCGCCAAGACGCTGGGGCATCTGGATCCGGCCACCATCTCCCGCGCGTTTGCAGGCATCGCCGGTCAACGCGGACGCGAAGATCAGAACGCTGGCCTCCGCGCCGAGATGGACAAGCTCCGGCAGATGATCCTGTCGTCGCCCGAGCGACAGGCGGGCGCGACGCGGTCGTACGAACGGTACGCGAGTGGATTGGCGGGTCTGCCGGCTGAAATGCGGCGCAAGGAGTCGCGCTCGCTCAACTCGGTGATCAAGGAGTTCGAGCTGGGCGACGTCTCGGACCCGATCACGAAGCAACTCGGCCGCATCGTGCGTCAGCGGCTCAAGAACATCTCGGAAGAGATGAAAGCGGCCATCGTCGAGTTCGGCGGCAACAAGGAGCTGATGACGCTCGCGGCCTCGCAGGGCGTGAACATCGGCAGTTCGTCGTCGGCGAAGCAGTGGATGGCCGACCGTGGTGCGAGGAACCAGCAGATTGCTGAAACGCGGGAGTTCGTTAGCTCGGCAGGAATGGCCAACGCCCGATCGAACGCAGTGAGGGCGGCGCAGGATGCCGAAGTCGATCGACTGGTAGCCGGGGTTCGCTCCCAGATTCGATCCGAACGGGTCGACACCGTCGCCAGCGGCAGATTCGCCCAGCGCCAGGCGCTCGAGGCGGACATGCGCGCTGGCGAACGATGGGCAGCCGGGGCGTACGACGGACGTGGCAGACTCTACGATGGATACAACACTTCGACCGGTGCTGGCGCACGCGGGACGGGAGGCACGCCGCCAGCTGGAAATCTTCTCAGCAGGGCAGGTGGTTTGCTCGGCGGGGCAATCGGTCTGCTTGGGAAGGTCGGTCAACCGCTGCTGGCGGGTGCCTATTTCGGCAACGAGATGGCGGCTGCCTACAACCAGCGCGTGGGCGTCGACATGTTCGAATCGCTCAAGGG
The DNA here is from genome assembly GCA_031411495.1 of Phycisphaerae bacterium. GTDB lineage: Bacteria > Planctomycetota > Phycisphaerae > Tepidisphaerales > Tepidisphaeraceae > JANOBD01. The sequence continues at coordinate 4,126 of JANOBD010000178.1, forward strand.
CATCGAACCCCGATATCGCGAATACATCGGCCTCGAAGACAATTTCACGCGCCAACCGGCGCTGCGCGAACGGGTGAGAAACAAGGCCCTCTCGATGGGCATGGAGACCGGCGCGACGTCTTCCGTGATCGCCGAGATCGAAGCCGCCGCCGGCTCGATGTCCAAATCCGAGCGACGCGATCTGGTCGAATCGACCTTCCGGCTGCACACGATCGGCGGCGGTGATCCCAACACGCTGGCCAGCGGCCTGTTGTCGATGGAAGGGATCTTCGGCAAGGAAAAGACCGGCGGCGTCGCGCGATCGGCTGCGCTGTTCAAAGCGGCTGCCGACGATGCGAAGTTCAGCGCCACGACGCTCGCCCAGCTCGGGCCGGATGCGCTCGCGTACCTCTCCCAGTACGGGTATTCACCCGAGCAGGCGCTGGCGATGCTGGTCGCCCCGTCGATCAAGACGGGCCGGCCGGAAAACTTCTTCACCGGCATGAAATACGTCGCCACCGGCATGGGGAACGCCGAGGCCGCAGGCTGGGTCGACAAAGGAGGCTCACTCGAGACAAAGCTCGAGCGGCTCTCGAAGCGCTCGCCCGAAGAGCTAATGAACACGAGCATGTTCGGCCGCGAAGGGTTCTCGGCCATCACCAACCTCATCGCCACGCGCAAGGACGTGGCGGGCTACACCCAGAAGTACAAAGGAATCACCGGCGACAGCCTGATGCGTCGGGAACTCGGCGTGATCGCCGATCCGCTGAACATGATGTCGCGCCTGGCGCAGTCGGTGGATGTCGTCGGCGGGCAGGGGTACGAGCTGCTCATGGAGCAGGGCGGACCCGAAGGCTACAACCTGGCGGGCAAGGCGCTGGTTCAGCGACTGGCGATGGAAGGGCAGAAGCTCGACAACCCGGTGGTCGCGTCGCTGACCGACAAGACCAAGCTCCTCAACCTGCAGATGTACGAGGGGAAGTACGCGAACATGCTCCTGCCGCACATGCTGCAGGCATTGGCGGGCGAGGGACCATCCGGCGCACTCAAGGCACAGGCGCTGAAACTCGCGACCGGACAGGTTCAACTCGATGACGTGGATGTTGCGTCGTGGCAGGGCGTGAAGAACGCGTTCGGCGCGGTCGGGACCGGAAAGGCGCCGGTGATGACCCGCGCCAGCACCGGCGCGGACGCTGCCGACTATTTGAAGATGGTTTCCAGCCAGCACCTCTTCGGCATGACGGCCGATGAGTACGGGCAGTACATCACCTTGAAGAACAGCGGACGACCTGCCGAAGCGGAGTCGCTCCGCTCCTCGCTCGTGTCCAAGTACGGCAAGCGCGGCGAGAACCGACTGGTAGACGACGCCAAACAGTCGGCCACAGATATCGCCCGCGCCAACGAGATCGCTGGCGCGGGGAACAAGGGTCCATACGCCACTATCACTGGCCCGATCGACGCTTACATCGAGGGAATCTCCCACGACGAGAAGAGCCCGTTCCGCATCAAGGCGGCCGAGCAGGTGCGTGACAAGCTCAACCGGGCGATCCTCACCTACGACAAGGCCAAGGATTA
>JANOBD010000179.1:0-1636 GCA_031411495.1 Phycisphaerae bacterium
TCGCGGAGACGGGCGGGCATGGGCCCGCCGATCCTAGGGCCAACGGGAGCCGAACGGGGCTGTCGTATCATCGCGCGGTGCCCGATACAGCCGCCGGTGGTCGGGTCCCGGCGGCGCCCAGAAATCCGGCACGAGCGTGACTTTGGGGGGTCAATGACCGGACCGATCGGGCTGCACGGCGGCGGCGAATACCTGGCTGGCGACGAGCGGTTTCTCGATGCCCTCCTCGATGCCGCGGTCGGCGCGGCCAGGGTTCGCCTGGCGCTGGAGGCCGAGCTGGTCGGGTTCGATGTCGGCGGGCACGCCCTCGATCCGACCCCGGCACCGATCCGGATCGTCATCCTTCCGACGGCGGCGGGACGGGGCCGACCGGATCGTGCAGCGGCGATCGGGCGGGCCGCGTTCGAGCGACGAGCCGCGGCGACGGCGCGGCGCGCGACCATCGAGGTCGCCCGGGTCGTTGACGCCGCGAGCGCCGTGGATCCGGCCGAGGTCGAGCGGCTTTCAAACGCCGACCTGATCCATCTGCCCGGCGGCGATCCGGACCTCGTCCCCGGAACGCTGGCCGGGAGCCCCGCGCTGTCGGCGATCGAGACGGCGTGGCGGCGCGGGGCGGTGATCGCTGGCGCGAGCGCCGGAGCGATGGGCCTCGCCGAGTGGACCTGGACGTCCGGCGGCGGAATCCGCGGCCTCGGGTTGGTGGCCGGCCTGGCAGTGGTCCCGCACTACGACGACATCCGGCGCACCTCCTGGCAGGCCGCGCTCGACGACCTCGCCCCGGGCGGGATCGGCTACCTCGGCCTCGACGAGCGGACCGGCGTGATCTGCGAGCCGCTCGGGCACGACGGCCGGGATTGGCGCGTCGCCGGTGCCGGCGCGGCCTACTGGTTCGCCCGCGGCGCGTTGGAGCCGGTGATCGGGCGCGACGGGGACGTCCTGCACATCCCGGACTGAGCGTCGTTCCGGCGGTGAGGCCCTAGCCGGTCCGCTGCAGCCCTGCCGCGATCCCGTTCACGGTCAGCTGGACGAGGCGCAGGAGCCGGGCACGATCGGGGGCATCCGGCTCGCACGCACGCAACCGGGCGAGAAGCGTGACCTGCATCTCCGAGAGCGAGTCGACGTACGGGTCGCGGAGGGCCATCCGCCGGCGCAGCTCGGGCTCGCGCTCGAGCAGGCGGTCGCGTCCGGTCAGGCGGGCGAGCCAGCCGACGGTTCGGGCGTATTCGGCCTCGATCGCGGCCCACGGCCCGCGGGCGGTGTCCCCGGCCAGGGCCGCGTACTGGCGGGCGACGCCGAGGTCGGCCCGAGCGAGGGCCAGCTCGGCGTTGTCGACGAGGCTGGCCAGGAACGGCCAGCGCGTGTACAGGCGGCCGAGCGTCGCGATCCCGACATCGCCGTGGGCCGCCGCGTGGGCTTCGAGCGCGGAGCCGAGCCCGAACCAGCCGGGGAGCTCGATCCGGGCCTGCGACCAGGCGAAGACCCACGGGATGGCCCGCAGGTCGGCGATCGAATCGGGGGCGCTCGCGGTGGGGGTCGAGATGCCGGCGGCGGTCGGGGTCGCCGCGACTCCGGGGGACGCGACTCTACCGGTCGATGTGGCGCGCCCCGCCGGCGGATGCGCCGCCGATCGGCCGCG
>JANOBD010000180.1:0-131071 GCA_031411495.1 Phycisphaerae bacterium
GCTCCAATCAAGCTACCCGCCAGTCGAGTTGATTGGCGGGTTTTTGTTTGGTCACTCGAGAACCTGCGACAAAGTCCACATTGAAGTGCGAGCTTTCCCACCGCGCGGAAGTGCCTTACATTATACGCGTTCGGGGATACACGGAGGTGCAAGTGGGTTCAATCCGCTCGATCGCGGTTCTGCTGTTCGTCGCATTCTCAGGAGGCTCCGCACTCGCGCAGGCTCCGATTGCACCCTCAACAGCACCGGTCTACGAAAGCTTCCAGCACCTCGCCTATGTTGAAGGCGGACCGGGTTGGACGCTGACCGAAATACGAGACGCGATCCCGCCCGGAACGGTCGCGATGGAAGTGCAGGCAGGCGTTCCAATCAGCAGGATTCCCGACGCGTCCTCGGCACTCCTCGCGGCGATCAATCGGCTCGGCTCGAGTGAACGCGGGGATCACGAGCTCGCCTTTCGCATTGCCGGCGCGACAATCAAACAGACGGGCTCACCGGATGCCATCCGGCTGATGTCGTACCTGATGTACCACGGCATCGGCACCAAGCGCGACGCCAGCGCATCGGTTCGGTCCACTTTGCCACTCGTGCGCGTCGGCGATTATCGCGCCTGTCAGTTCGTGGCCTCGAACGCGGCTTCGACATTCAAAAGTGCCGCGACGAATGTCGCGCCCGAGAAACTTACAGACTCGAAAGCGCATCAGCCCGTTCACCTGAGCGGCACGATCGTCTCGCAAGGCGATGAACAGAGCGTTTTCATCGATGGACTCGAAAGCGAGATTCGCCTGATGACGGATGTGAGCCGCCTGGCGACGGGTCGGCGGATCGAGTGCTGGGGACTGTGGATGGACGATCATTTCGACGCGCTCGTGGCCGAAGTGCCCGAGCCATCCGCGAGCTTCAAATGGAAGGTGAACGCCCAACCCGTCCGCTCGGGGTGGTGGCAGGTGAGCAGCGTTTCGGTGACCGTCATGAATAACGGTGTGCAGCCGATCAAGTCTGTTTCATTCACGGTCCGCTGCTACATGAATAATGGCGCGGTTAACGAGCAAACGGTAACAGCCGCGGTGCAGGAGATCCCGCCGGGCAAATCAAAAGCGGTCAACGTCGACTTCGAGGTCTACAACTATCAATACGCGCTCGCTACCTCGACACCGAAGGCCGAGGTGATTGTGAAGCAAGTCGACTGGTAGGCATCGGCCCGATCATGGCTTGTCTCTGAATATCCCTCGTGCCTCGACCTGCTTGCGGAACTTCTCCATCTCCGCCGGCTCGTAGATACGTGGCAGGGGATCGAGGCCTTCGTCGTTCTTCGCCCCCATCACCTCGTAATCGATCTCGCTGTTGATCTCTGCGCCGATCAGGAATGCGACGGCGTAAAGGTAGAAGAGCAGCAGCAGGATGATGATCCCGCCCAGCGTGCCGTACGTCTGAGCGTACGATTTCGCGCCGAAGACGGAAATGTATTTGTTGAATCCGTACGCGAGAAGCATCACGCTGAAGACGGCAAAGATCGCGCCGGGGGTGATGAGCCGCCACCGCCTCTGGATCGAAGTGCCGAAGTGATAAATGCTGCTGATGAGGATGATGATGAGCAGCAGACTGATCGTGTAGCGAACCACGTCGAGAACGAACTTGGGGCCGCCCTTTGCCCATTGGGGCACGTAACCGAGTACGCGCGGGCTGTCGACGAAGTTGAAAAAGATCGAGAGCACCGGAACGAGAATGATGATCAGCAGCATCACGATCACCATGCAGATGGTCATGGCGATCGCGATTGAGCGCTGGTGGAAATAACGGCGCGGTCGGCTGATGTCATAACAACGGTCTAGCGCCGTCATCGTAGCGTTCATGCCATTGGACGCGGCCCACAACGTGGCCAGCAATCCGACGCTGAGCAGCCCCGGAGGCGGTCGATTGAAGATGGTGCGGACATTTTCCATCACCGGTTTGGTCGCCTGTGGGGGGAGATTGGTGTCGACCCACTCGGAGATGCGCGCCTCGGTCCGGTTCTTGGCGTTGCCGGGAATGAGCGGGGCGATGGACATGATGAAGATGACGAATGGGAAGAGCGCCAGCAGCCAGTAAAACGCCACGGCCGCCGCCATGTTGAAGACGCCATCCTCGGCGATCTCCCGGAGTAGACGCCGAACGAACTCTTTCGGGCCGATCTTGTTCAAGACGTATGGAACTTCGCGCAGCCGTGCCATTGAGGCACAGAATGGCAAAACGGCGTCGGTTCGACAACCGCCGCACTGCACGAATCGCAGATAAGTCGTTATGCTCGCGCTCACGAGACACCTATGAGGAAATTACGCTTCATCGCGACGCTGTTGACACTGTTGGCCGCCGTCTCGTGCCGCAGCCCCGGTGAAGGCGATTCACGCGCGACGACCCGGCGGGCCATTTCGTCGACGCCGCCGGCCGCGTTGCGCGTTCCGACTACCGCCAGGTCGATCGGCGCCCCCCGATCCGATGACTATGCCTGGCTGCGAGAAAAAGATTCGCCGCGTGTGTTGCAGCATCTCGCGGCCGAGAACGCCTACACCGACGCGATTCTCGGGCCCACCAAACCACTGCAGGCGAAGCTCGTCGAAGAGTTTCTGTCTCACACCGAGCTGGATGACGCGACGGTCCCTTACATGCGCGATGGCTGGCTCTATTTCGAGCAGACCGATGAGAAGTCGGACTACCCGCGCTATTTCCGCAAGCGCAACGACAACGATCCGCCGCAACTGCTGCTCGACTTGAACGAGCTGGCCAAGACCGCCAGCTTCGTAGGCGTCGGCACGGATGAGCCGTCGGACGATAGCAAACTGCTCGCGTACACCATCGATCTCACCGGCTTCCGCGATTACCGGTTGTCCATCAAGGATATCGAGAGCGGCAGGCTGCTCCCGGATACGGCCGACCACGTCTCCAGCGTCGTCTGGGCGAACGACAACCTCACGCTCTTCTACGCGACCGAAGACGAAGCCAAACGGTCGAACAAGATCTGGCGGCTCAAGCTCGGCGGAAAGCCCGAACTTGTCTACGAAGAGATCGATCCCAGCTTCGACGTCGCGGTCGGAAAGACGGTCGACAAATCGTTCATCGTCATCACCTCCTTCAGCTATGGCACGGCGAGTGAACAGGTGATTCCGGCGGCAAAACCCGAATCCGCGCCGCGCCCGATCGCCGACCGCACCAAAGGTGTCGAGCTTTACGTCGCCTCGCACCGCGACGGCGAGTTCTATCTCCGCATCAACGACAAGGGACGGAACTTCCGCCTGGTCACCGTGAAGGATGATGCTGCCAACCTTGGCCAGGCGGTCGAGCTCATTCCGGATCGTCCCGATGTCTTCCTCGATGATGTGAACTGTTTTCGAAACCATATCGTGATCCAGGAACGTGCTGCAGGCCTGCCGCGATTTTCGGTCTTCGATCCGCAGACGCGCCAGGCCAAACCGATCGAGTTGCCCGAGCCGGTATACGCCCTCAATTACGGAGCGAACTTCGTGTTCGAGTCGGACCAGTTCCGCTTCGGCTACCAGTCACTCGTGACGCCGAGCACGATTTACGCATGCGACATGAACACCGGCAATCTGACGGTGTTGAAGCGCGACGAAGTCCCTGGCGGATACGACGCGAACGCGTACGAAGAAAAGATGCTCTACGCGCCCGCCCGCGACGGCGCGAAAATACCGATCAGTCTCGTCCGGCGGAAGGATCGATCCGCCGGCGCACATCCGCTCTTCCTCGACGTGTACGGCGCCTACGGGCTGCCGGAATGGGCCTGGTTCGAACCGGAACGGATCAGCCTGCTGGACCGCGGAATGACCTTTGCGATCGCACACGTCCGCGGCGGAGGCGAACTCGGCAAGACGTGGCACGACGCCGGTCGGCTGCTGAACAAGCGGAACACGTTCAACGACGCCATCGATGCGACGCTGTTCCTGCAGGCACAGGGCTTCACTTCGCCATCGCAAACGGTCATCAGCGGCGCCAGCGCCGGCGGACTCACGGTCGGCGCCGTGCTCAACCTGCGCCCCGATCTCTACAAGGCCGCGCTGCTCGGGGTGCCGTTCGTCGACGTGATGAACACGATGTTCGACGATTCGTTGCCGCTCACCACGCAGGAGTTCCTGGAATGGGGCAACCCCAGCGACAGGCAGTTCTACGACTACATGCTCCTCTATTCGCCTTACGACAACCTTGCCGCGCAAAAATACCCCGCGATCTTCGTCTACAGCAGCTATAACGACAGCCAGGTGATGTATTGGGAGCCGGCCAAGTACGTCGCCAAACTACGCACGCTGAAGCAGGGCGATAGCCCGCTTTTGTTGAGAATGTCGATGAACGGCGGCCACGGCGGCGTTTCGGGACGTACAGGCGTCTTCGAACAAACCGCCGAGCAGTACGCGTTCGTGCTCTGGCAACTCGGCATCCAGAAATGAAACGCGATGTGCCAGCTCCACCCGCGTCACTTGTTCCCGGTCCTGACCCGCCCGTCGCGATGACGTCACAAGCCGGCACGTGTTGGGTGTCCCGGGTGCGAACGCCCGTTCACCCTCGAAACGCGGATTGCCCGCACCAGATATCCAGCCCACTGCAACTCCACCTCGTCGCTGGCCTGCCCGTTGACACGCTGAAACGGCCCGATAGGATGCGGTTCCCCATACGGGGCCATAGTGAAATGGGATCACGCGACCATGGCATGGTTGAATTTGGGGTTCAAATCCCCATGGCTCCATTCGACGCCTGCCGACACGTTCTGCGGGCGTTTCTCGTTACTGCACCCTTTCTGTAACGCTGGGCAACCGATTGTGCTCCAAAGTGGGCCATTTTGGGCCACGGTGGGCAATTCGTGAAGAAAACGCGTTTGCACCCCAGATCGCCGGCCGCGTTCACTTCGCCTGCGTATGGTATCAACTTGCCAATGAGCCGATTCCGCCGGCGCGCAAGATCCCTGCCGTCGGAAACCAGTCCAGCATGACGTGATCTTGAGCGCGCCGTCAAATGAAATCGCGGGCCAGACGGACATTCTTAGAGCTCGCAGCCCCGCGGACATTCCAAATCCGCTTGACCCTCGTGGTTGGGTTCTGATCTGGGTTCGCTCTGACTTTCTATCGTCTTTGGAAGCGGTGTGCGATGGGATACGCTCAGCCTCATGCCGCGTGCTGCTCGCGTCGCTCCCGGTGGCCGCATCTACCACGTCCTGAACCGCGCCGCCGCGCGGTTTCGGATGTTGCGCACGAGCAAGGACTTCCTCGCCTTTGAGCAGGTTCTGAAAGACGCCGTCGAGCGGTGTCCGCTGCGCATCCTCTCCTACTGCATCCTGGGCAACCACTGGCACTTCGTCGTCTGGCCGAAGCGCGATGGCGAAGTCACGGACTTCTTTCGATGGCTCACGCACATGCACGCGATGCGATGGCGCGTCGCCCATCGCAGCGTCGGCATGGGTCCGGTCTATCAGGGTCGGTTCAAGAGCTTTCCGGTTGAGGCTGACCAGGGTCTGGAAGCGATCTGCAGATATGTCGAGCGCAACGCGCTCTCGGCGGGTCTGGTCGAGCGTGCCGAGGACTGGAAATGGTCGAGCCTCTGGCGACGATTGCGCGGGAGGGAGAAGAAACGTTCCATTCTGAGCGACTGGCCGATCCCGACACCGACGGACTGGATCGATTGGGTGAACCAGCCGATGACGCCGCGCGAACTGGAACGGATCCACACCAGCCTGAAACGCAGTCGCCCGCTCGGCTCGAACGCATGGGTGGCGAAGACGGTGCGGAGCTTGGGGCTGGAGCATACGATGCGCCCGCAAGGCCGGCCAAGAAAGGAGAGTGCGGATGGATGACTTACGAATCGTCACAAAGGAGAATTCGTTAAAACAAGCTACGTCCCCGTATCGCTCCCTATCGCTCCCGTTAAAACGAGCTACGTCCCCGTATCAATCCTCAGCTCGCGTTTGGAGCTAGGCAGAACCCCGAAAGATTCAGTGATTATCGCGATGCGATTGAAGGATGGTTGCGGAAAAAGGTATTTGCTACCACCTCCGATTGTAAGTAACGAGCAGCTAGTTCTCTGTTACGTACAATAATTTGTAGGCTCGATTATGGAGAAGTATTTATCGACAAAAAAGATCATTGCTGCCGCCCTTGCGTTATGCATTCTACTCGCGATTATTATACTAATCGCGTCGAGAGTACTAACATATAGGATAAGGTCCGCACGCGCAATCCACGTGGACGGGTTTTCGGAGATAACGATTACCAAATACGAAAGGTCTGGACTATTGGAGGTCCCGCATGTGGGCAGCTTGGTCGGCTTCGGAAGTCGTCGCTTCTATTCGATGTCGAGTCCAGACTCTCGCTTCAATAGTATGCATGTTGAGATGGTTGAACCTGTTGCCTTGCTGCAAATCGATGGGGTCAATGTGATAGTCGGATATGATGAACGAGAAGGATGGATGGTCTATCACGTAGATGGCTTTCGAAGTGCCAAGCTTTCGGCGAGATCATTTTTAAAGGCCGCCGCACCCTTCAACTTAGCAGAGCAATCTCGCCAGAGTGATCTCGAGTTTTGCCTCCACGCTTGGCTAGCTCCCGATCTCGAGCGCAATCGGATTACGCTGGAAGAGTTCATTCGCGCAGGTGGATCAAAGTAGAGTGCCGGCACGTACGGCGCGTTGCATGTCGTAGTCGTGTGGTAAAAATACTCATCCGTGGCATCAGGCAGCAGTTTTCCGATAGTAATGCTTCAACAATCCTCCGAGTCGTTCACGGCACTCAATTGGTGTGTCGGCGGGCTGGGCGGGCTTCGTGTCGGCCGGAAGTGGGATGACGTTGCCGATGCCTTGGTGCGGCCGTTCGATGTGGTAGTGCTCGATTTACTGTGTGATGGCGTTCCGCAGCATCGGCTCGCCGAAGAAGATTATCCGGTCGGTGCATTCCTCTTTGATCGATCGGACGAAGCGTTCGGGGAAGGGGAGCGATACGGGGACGCAATTCGTTTTAATTCTTTCGTCGTCGGCTTCGGGCAGTGGCATGGCTACGGCGAGGACAAGCGGCGGTTCTCAGCGGTGGAATAGCGACCGAGCATTCGAATTGAATGGATGGGTGTAGACGACCGACACGCAGCCGGATGCGATTGAGGCCATGCCTCGTGTCGCTCGCATCGCGCCCTGGCGGGAGGCGTCTCAGACCTCGCCCTTGAGCTTTTGAACTTCCTTGAGCACGGCGTCGATAATGCCATTGATAAACGCCGGGGAGTTCGCCGTCGAAAACGACTTGGCGAGTTCGATCGCCTCGTCGATGACGACTTTCGGCGGCGTGTCGGTGTTGGTGAGTTCCCAGATCGAGAGTCGAAGGATCGCGCGATCGAGCGCGGGCTGGCGGTGGCTGGGCCATTGCGGGGCGAGTCGGGTGGTCCACTCGTCGGCGACCCTGCGCGCCTCCCAGGCCGCCATCGACATCGCGACGACTTTCTGCACCGTCGCCGGCTCTTTCTCCACGCCCAGCGTCAATTCCCGGGCCATCTCGTCCGAGGCCATATCCTGCGAGTCGAACGCGAAGAGCACCTGCAGCGCCAGTTCGCGGATCTTGTGGGGCGAGTCCATCGCGCTGATTGTTCAGGCTTATCGCACAAATTCAATCCGGCGACGCCAATCGCCTCTTCCGGGCAACGCGAGGGGCCAAGCTCGCGGCCTCCGCACCGCGCCGGCCGGTGATCGTCGAAAGACGCCCAGACAACCTTACTCGGGAAACTTCAGATCGGGCTGAACGCGGTTGAACATCAGCGCGCCCTCGTACCAGCCCGGCACGCACTCCCGACAGCGGTGTACGACGCAGGAAATCGACGCAATCGTCTGATCCGGCCGGACAAGTTCGACCGTCCCGCCGTAACCCAGCGGCACGGGATCGGCGACAAGGAAGCCGAGGTGCTTCTCCGTCATGTCGCGTACGTAGAGCTGCCGGGGTGCCGAACTGGAATTGCAGAAGAGCGTGAGCCGGGCGATCACGCGATGTCGTCGGCGGTGGCCGCCGCGACGGTCCGCCGTTGCCGACCCGGCGGCGTGGAGTGCGGAAATGATCAGGTCCACGTCGCGGGGCCACTGGTCGAGTTCAACCGCAAAGGGGTCTTCATTGGTAATGCGCATTGTTTCTCGGTCTGGCGACACAGCCGCCAGACAGGAGTTACGATTCATTTCCGCCATTACCAAATCACCCGTGACGACGCAGCGTCGCGAGGCGTTCTGGGGATGACTCAATCGGCACGGAGGTACTTGGGTTTGTCCGATAACGCGACGAGGCTTGACCAGGCGCGGATCAGCTTCACGCTTGCCCAAGCGACCGGCAGCAGCGCTAACAGGGCCACCGCGGCGAGCACGCTCACGTGGCCGGCGACGAATGCGGCGTCGTACACGATCAGCCACAGCAGGCCGACGAGCATGAAGAACCGGCCGGCGGCGCGCGAGTCGCGGCGTCCTTGCCCGGACCGGATCGTAAAGCCGACCAGCACGAAAACGACGACCGCCAGCGCCGGCCAGAGCAGCGCACGGCTGATCGAAAGGTCTTCGAGCCAGTCGCCCGGCCGCATGCCGCGACGATACGCGAGCAATCCGATCAGGCTCGCGTTCACGGCCAGCAACCCGACGCCGACAACCACGACATGCCGCCGGGTGAGCAGCGGGCGCTTCTGCTCCCATGCGTAGGCGATGCTGGAAATGATCGTCACGTGATTCAGAAGCAGGAGCGGGTGCCAGGGCATGCTGAGCGTCGGGTCGGCGATGCTGGCGTGGAAGAACCGGATCAGCCCGAGCGTGAGCAGGCCGAACGAAAGGAGATACTTTCCCGCGAAGTCGTAGAAGCAGATGAGTGCCGATACGCCCAGTACGAGGAGCAGGGTGATCTGCCCGAGTCGCGAGTCGACCTGTCGCTGGCTCAGGAGGATGCCGCCGGCGAACGCGCAACAGAGCAGCACTGCACAGATCAACTTGCCGACGGCGACGGGGAGTCGTCCGGAAGGAAGGGGACGATCGGCGGCGAGGGTCGCGTCGCGACGGCGATCGATGACGTCGTTGAGCGACATGCCGAATCCGTAGAGGCCGACCGAGACCATGGTCATCCACAAAGCGGTGTGAAAGTCGAACGCGTCAAGATAATTGCCTTGCGGCCCGGCGGCGGCACGGGAGCGCAGCAGAAGCGCCGCCCACGCGTTGCTGATGGCCGTGAAGACCAGGGCGCTGCGCGTGAACTGCAGGATGGCGAGCAGTCGCCGGGAGAAGGATCGGATCACCACCGCTGGAGTAGAACGAAATCGGGCGCGGATTTGAAGCCAGGGGACGCGGGAACCGCATCAGGGATCGGCCGGCTTTCGTTTTTTGATTGTTTGCAGTAGACATCGGCAGCAGAACGACTGTTCACGAAGGAGCAATGACCGTGATCGAGAAGATCTTTAAAGCCTACGACGTCCGCGCCACCTACCCGAACCCGCTCAACGCCGAGGCCGCCTGGAAGGTCGGCCACGCGACGGCACAGTTCCTCAAGCGCTCGCGCCAGAACTCGCCAGACAAGGTGAAGCTCGAAAACACGATCGCCGTCGGTCGCGACATGCGCCCGCATTCGCCGGAACTGGCCAAAGCCCTCTGTGACGGCATTCGCAGCGTCGGAATGGACGTCATCGACGTCGGCATGATCGACACGAGCTTCATCTATTTCGCGATCAATCACCTGGACTGCGTCGGCGGTATCCAGACGACCGCGAGCCACAATCCGATCCAGTACAACGGGTTCAAGATCAGCGGTCCCAAGGCCAAGCCGATCGGTTCTGCCACCGGACTGGACGACATCAAGCGCATCTCGACGACGCTGCGCGTCGGTCATACGGGCGTCGAAGGGAAGTACGAAACGCAGGACCTGTGGGACGCCTACCGCAAACACGTCCACAAGTTCCTCGACCTCAAGCGGCCGATCAAAGTCGCGATTGATGCCAGCAATGGGATGGCCGGATTGATGGTGCCGAAAGTTTTCAGCAACGTGCCGAACCTCGAAATCGTGCCGATCCTGTTCGAAATCACCGGCAGCTTCACGCACGATCCGAATCCGCTGGTGGAAGCCAACCTGCACATGCTGAAAGAAAAGATGCGCGAGGTGAAGGTGGATGTGGGCGCGTGTTTCGACGGCGACGCGGATCGCTGCATGTTTCTCGACGAACGCGGCACGATGATCGGCTGTGACATCCTCACCGCGCTGATGGCCAAGGATTTCCTCGCCCGTCCGGAAAACAAGGGCAGCACCATCGTCTACGACCTGCGCTCCAGTCACGTCGTTCCCGAAGAGGTCGAAAAGGCCGGCGGCATTCCCAAGCGCGACCGCGTCGGCCATGCGTTCATGAAGGCGACGCTGGCGCAGACCAAGGGCGTCTTCGGCGGCGAACTCTCGGGCCACTTCTACTTCCGCGACAGCTTCAACACCGATAGCGGCGCCGTCGCCTTCGCGTGCGTCCTCTCCATCCTCAGCAAGCAGAGCAAGACCCTCAGCGAGATCGTCGCGCCGCTCAAGCGCTATCCGCAGAGCGGCGAACTGAACTTCGAAGTTGATGACAAGGACGCCAAGATCCGCGAACTCGCCGAGAGCTACAAGAAAGCCAAAATCGACTACCTCGACGGCATCACCGTCGACAACGGCGACTGGTGGTTCAACGTCCGCAAGAGCAACACCGAGCCCCTGCTGCGCCTGAATCTCGAAGCGGCGAATCCGAAAATGCTCGATGAGAAATTGAAGGAGCTGAAGAAGCTGCTCGGCGAGCCGGTGGATGGGCACTGACGAGGCAAACCGAGCGCCAGGGACCTGTGAACACTCTGCTGTCCGCTTCAGCGCAGCGCTGCGAGCCGGGCACGAAACCGTCTGCGGGAAGGATTCGATCGACGATCGAGCGACACATCTGATCGTTCGAGAAACATCTGCTCAGTGTTCCTCGTTCTTTTCGGCGTCATCCTGCCAACTCGTTCCGATCGGCATCACATCGCGCGCGAATCCCACGTTTGAGCAAAACCAGCGCGGGTCAGCGGTACGGACCCCCGCCAGGAGAAGGCGCAGTTCGATCGCCATCGCCCAGAATCTCGCGCGGTCGATCTTTTTGCCGATCGACGGGTGATGGTTGTGCATCCGCCGCAGCGGCGTCTCGCCGTAAGCGAGAAGGATGGATGCGTAGTCATATGCGGCGTCGCCGAGTCCGGCCATGCCGAAGTCAATCACGCCGGCGAGTTTGCCGCGCTGCGGGTCCCAGAGGATGTGGCTCGGATTGAGATCGGCATGAATGAGCACGGGTGGGAAGTCGAGGGTGAGCGCGCCTTCCAGAACCGGTTTGAAGTGTTCACGAATCACGTCGATTGCGTAACCCTTGAGGTGCGGAAACAACTCCCGCTCGCAGTCCTGAAACAGCACGACCGCATCTGCCGCGCGCTCGCCCGCGTGGCTGGAGCCGACACCAACCTCGGCGAGCTTGTCGGTCGGCACGCGATGCAGCTGGAAAAGAAAGTGCGCGAGTTCTTCAACAAGACGCTCCTGGACCTCAGGCGATTGCCTGAGCAGCGTCGAACGATCCAGCGTCTGCCCGGCGAGTTTGCGTTGCCGCATCACGCCCGCCTCGGGCGATTCGCTCTCGGGAACTTTCAAGTCAACATAGTTCGGCACGATCGACAACAGCTTCGCTTCGCGATCCAGATCCTTCTGTGCGGCCTCGCTCTTGGCGAAACGAAAGACCCACTCGTCGTTGGCGATGACGACGTCGTTGCTCTGGCCCTCCGACGTGCAGGCGTGTTTGCGAATGTCGAGGTCGGGGTAGAACCGTCGAATCCGCCCAAGAAGTTCGTCAGGTTCCGCCACGCGAATATCCTACGCCGCTGCGGCAAATCATCGATCAGGCGGTGCCCGATGTGGCAGCCTGCTGAACTGCAGAAACGCCGGGCCGAAGATGCCGAACCGGCCCTGATCGCCGGCCACACATCGCGTCGGACTCCAATGAGCCATGTGATTCGCGAGCGTGTTGGTCAGGAGCAGCTCGATGGTGTTCTCACCCGTCCGCACGAATGGGCTGATGTCGAAACGGTATGGCGAGATGAACCTCACGCCGGCGGAGTGACCGTTGATGAAAGCTTCGACCGTGCCGCGAACATCGCCGAGGTCGATGGCGATCGATTCTGCTGGACTCGGGTCGAGGTGGACCGTTCTTCGCAGCCGCATCGCGCCGGAATACTCCTGCAGTCCCGCGAGTGCGAAGTCACCCAGCTCGATCCGCCCGGCAGCGAGTGAGTAGGTTACTGGGCCGCCGAACACCGCGCCGCCGAGCTGGCGGCTCGTGAGCGTAAGGATCGCGCGGCGTGCAGGCGATCGCTCATCTCCCAGCGCAGCGGCTCCCTCCTCGAACTTCAGCGGGCGCCCCTCGACGAAAAGGGATTCTATACCGGCATCGTGCAGGTCGAAGTGCATCGTGGTCGCGCCCGGCGGAATCGTCCACTCGAAGCGTTGCCGTCTTGGTTCGTGGACGAGCGGCTCCAACCCAATATCGAGCGCGGTGGCCGAGTTGTCGCGCCCGTCGAGCCAGCTCGTTGCCGGTAGCGGGTGCGGGCGGCGATACAGGTGCCAGGCGCCGCCGTCGACGTCCTGCTTGAGCTGGATTGCGGCCGGCATCGCATCGCTGCCATCGCGGGTGACGGTCCAGGTCGAGTCGCTCAGGAGCCTGAGGTTAAGGCCGGCCGAGTCGGCGCCAAATCCGTCAACGAGGATCGGTACGGCCGCTCCGGTGTCCTGTACCTCGATGCAGATGGAATGTTCGCCGGAATCCAATGCGACTTCATAGATCGCGCCGCGTGGTTGAAGACGGTACGGATCAAACCCGCCGAGCCGGCCGAGCCGCTTTCCGTCGAGGTGAACTATCGCGACGGCCGCACTCGACACCTTCAATCGAAACGAACCGACGGGATGTTCGAGTGCAATTCTTGTTTCGAATCGCAGCGTCGTGCCCGGTTGCGGCGCAAAGGGCGCTATGAGTCGATCCGGAACGCGCATCGCATCGACTGATCCCGGGACCGCGAAGCACCAGTTGCAACGCACAGCACCCGAGCGGTCGGGAACGAACGTCAACGCAACGTCGTTCAACCCGGCGCGCAGTGTGCATGGAATCGCAACGCGATAAGCACTCCCTGAAGCGAGAAGCGGAATCCCGTTTACCGATGCCGACTTCTGGGCATTGGCGCTGACCACCAGAACGCATTCGAGCGGGACATGGGATCGGACCTGAAACCGGATACGCGTCGATTCTCCCTGGTTAAGTTTTCCGAGATCAACAAACTCATCGGGCACGTGTGCTTTGGGTCCGAGCGTGTGTTGATGCAGTTTGTCATGGTCGATGCCGAACTGCGGCGAGTATTCGATGTACGACTCTGCGCCATCGGGATCGATTCGAATCGCGCGAGGCCCGAACGTGGCGCGGATCGTGCTTGCTTCGCCGGTGGATTCATCCGTCCAGAGCATCGTGCTCGTGCGCGGGAGACGAAGAAACTCAAGGTCGGCGTCATAGATGTCTGCGTGCGTTGTCGGGAGCGTCGGTTCGTAAACGCACGACCATGCTCCTTCGATTCGCTCTTGGCGGACTTCCGCTGCGGCCGGGCTAAGCCGGTCGGATGTGCTGCCGTCCACCCACAGCAGCAAGGCGAACGGGCAGCCTTCAAAGTCTATCTCGCCGCTTTCCGTGCGTCTGGCTGGCACCAGGGAGCCGTCTCGCGGATCGAAACGAAACAAATCATCGGAGGGCAATTCCACGCGCGCCGAGCGCGCGTATCGTTTGGGCACGATCGTCGCCTTCTCCAGCGGTGCGAACCAGTTGTCCCATTTCACGATCGTTGCCATTCCCGTGGATGCCGGAATGAACAGGATGTTGATGTCGCCTTCCTTGCGGTGAAGCGTCGGCACCTTACTTCGAATCGTCCGCGGCGTCTCCGTCATCACCCGCGCGAGGTCGGCGGCGCTGTCGATGACGATCGCGTTTGGAAGCGATGAGAGCTCGACGCGGTTGCCCTCAACGGATTCGATGAAACGCGATCCAATCGAAATCAATCGTCCACCCGTTTCTGCGAATTGGCGGAGCCGCGCGAGCGTCGCGGCGTGGAGCATTGTCACCGCCGGCAGGAGGATGGTCTGCATCGCGACGCCGTGAATGCCGATCGAACCGTCTCCGGTGCTTGCGGCGATGCTCGGTTCGTCGAGCAGGAGATAGTCAATCGCGGTCATGTCCAGCGCGCCTGTTTTCACCTGGTGCCAGCGGACAGAGCCGATCGTTTCATGAAGTGTTTCGTCCGCTCGCTTCGCGTCGTCGAAGACGATGCCGCTTCCGATGGCGCTTTGAACGGTCGTCGTCGGGAACAGGATGCCGACGGTTGCCTGAGGCACTCCGCGCGACAGGACGCTTAGCAGTCGTTCGATCATTTGTGCGAACGGCGCGTAGTGCATTGCATAAGGCTGGCGCCAACAGGTGCTGGGAGGCGCCCATTCCCACCAGCCTTTGCGCGTGGAGTAGTAGATCGCGTGAGGGTTGTAGAGCGTGACGCCTTGCTGCAGGTAGGGAAGCATCCAGTCAAACGTGTCCGCGATCGTTCCACCCCAGCCTGTGGAATGAAATCCCTCCAGCCACACGCGCGGCCGCTTGTGGAGAAACGCCATGGACGCATGCAGCTTGCCGTTTCCGTGCAGGTCAGAGCCTGGGCACGCGTACCATTGATGCGTCTGCATGTAGTCGGCGTATTTTGCGACTGCGCCGGTGACCCGCGCTTCGCGTGCCGGGCTCTGTTGGTCAAAGCCGCACTTGAGGCCATGCTGCTCGTGCCATTCGAAGAACGGCTTAAAAAACGCTTCCTCGGCGAGCGAGGCGCGGTGAATGTGGTAGTGAATGCGTGTGCGACGCGCGCGTTCGCCGCCGGCCTCGAAAAGGTCCGCGATCCGCTCCTCGAGACCATAGCCGAATCGTTGTGCAAACGTTTCGGAAAATGTCGGTCCCCACGTCGGCAGGTTCGGAAGCTCGTCCTGAAAACTGCCGACGATCGTCGTTCCGAGATGTTCAGGTAATCGACGTTGAAATTGTCGATGCACGGTGTCGAGCAGCTTTTCACATGCAACGAGCGAGAGCAGGTCGTATCCCTGCTGCACGGCGTACACCAGTGTAAGAGTCGTTGGCACGGTTGTGCAAAGGCACGCTGAAGAACCGCGGATCGGCACCGAGAGGGTTGCTCCCGCGTCGTCGATCGCGTACGCGGCGATCGGCAGGCCGGCCACGGGACAAGAAACCTCTAACTCCCCGACGCCGGTCGTGCTCGTCTTTCGCAATTGCAGTGCGAGGTGCTCGGGGTGTGCGGTCGCGATGTCGGCTTGATAACTCGCGCCACTGAAACCGATCTGGTCGTAGAACCAGACCTTCATGCCGGTCTGCTGCGCGTAGTCGCAGACCTGGCGAAAGATCGTCCACCACGCCGCGCTCATGTAAGGCGGATCGTCCGGGTCGGTGCCGAACATCGTTCCACTAGGCGCGAGATTGATGACGACGAACTGCCGGATGCCCATCGCGTGCATCTGGTCCATCTGCCAGCGCATTCGACCGATCTCGAGCGGCGCGCCGCTCCACCACCACGCCGGGATCGGGCCGTACGCGGATGACTCGGCAAGGCAGCGGTCGATGAAGCCGCGAATGGCGTCCATACCCGCGATGCTACCGACGAATCACACGGCAGCGAACGCGCTACGCAAGCGTGCAAGCGAAAGCGCACTCAAGCCAAACCGACCTCCGCGATTGTCGGACGGTAGCGAAGCGGGGCGTGCACGTTCGAAAGGCCATAGTTCTGGGCAAGCAGCAGCAGATCGTCGAAGCCGACGTTGCCGGCTTCGTCGTCGTTGAAGTTGCCTTCAGAGAAGGTCTTGCCGGTCTGCCCGTAGTTCTGCGCGACGATGAGCAGGTCGTCGAACTCCACGCGGCCGTTTCGGTCGGCATCTCCCGGGATTGGGATGGTGACGGCGAAGGTGCCGATGGTAGCGACGGCGGCGAAGTTGTTCGAGGCGTCTTTGATCTGGTTCGCGACGGTGGAAACCGTGTAGGTGCCGCGGTTCTTGAAATCCCAAATGCCGCCAGGCGATGTGGCGCGATAGTGGACGGTCCGGCGTGAACCGATGGCCGGAGCGGGAGAAACGGAAATCGGATCGGCAAGCCCGGTGTAACCGGCTGGGCCGGTGACGCGCACCTTGCCGGTCGCGAGTGAAGCGGCGTCGAGCGCGCGATTGTCGGCGTAGGTGACATCGAACTCGTAAGTCGTCGCGCCGCCGCGCTGAATGGTCTTCGCATTGAGCAAGACGGCGGCCGGCGGCGTCGCATCCGGTTGCCCGAGCGCGACGCGAAACGTCCCGAGCGTGCCGGTTGTCGGCACCTTGTTGCCGGCACCGTCGCTCGCGTACGGGTCGGTGGGCACGGCCGGCGGTTCCATCTTCACGGTGTAGATGCCGTTGTCTCCCGCGCCGAGCGTGAAGCCGGCATTGACGCGGTACGTCACGGTGCGCGTCGGGCCGTTGGCGTCGATGTCGATCGCGTCGGCGTAGTAGATGTAGTAGCCGCCGAACGGGTTGGTGAGGCGCACCGGACTCGAGTAACGCGTCGAGATCGCGTTCATCTCCTGATCGTCGTGATAGATCACGTTGAAGACGAACTGATTTGTCGCGGCGGTGATGTCGGCGGCATCGAGCGTTGCAGTCGGCGCAACGGTGTCGTTGTACGCGCGAAGCGAGAGTGTGAAAGGCGTCTCGCCGGGCAGGTAGACCCATACGAAATACTCGCCGGCCGCCAGATTGAGCGAAAGCGAATCCTCAGCCGTGCCGGTACGGAACGATCCGTCGACATATTCGCTGTTCTGATAGATGCCGTCGCTGTTGGCATCGCGGGCAAGAAAGAAGTTCGCATCCGCGCTCAGGTGATTCAGATGAATGCTCACCGTTTTCGCGCTGTCGATCGTAAAGCGGTAGAGATGATCCGAATCCGATTCGGTCTGCGAGCCGTTGAAGAGCAGTTCGCCGTCGAGTGATCCGACTTGCCGCGCATCTGAGAGCGACCAACCGGCGGTGTGAGCGGTCGCTCGGGACACGCTTCCGGTCGCAGCGGAAAGGCCGGCGAGGTTCCTGATCTGGTTCGCGCCGAGCGCGATCGTGATCGAATCGATATCGATGCTCGCGTCACGCAGGTACGCGCGATACGTCGCCCGCTTGAACGCGCCGCCGACGGTCGGGTTCTCGATCGAATCGAGCACAGGCGAGAGGGTCGGGAGGCCGGGAACACTCAGCGTGATGTCTCCGGTGCCGATCGTCGAGAGATTGATTCCGCCGTCGTCGAGGTAGAGCATCGAGACGTAGGCGAACCCGTTCTTGATGCGGATGCTGTCCACCTGCGCGACGGGTGCCGTGGTATCGGCGACGACGGTAGCGCGATAGTTTGCCACGACTGGGCCGGTCTGCGCGAAGGTGCTGGCGAGGTCTGCCTCGTCGGGCGAGCCGATCGGCGCACCCGTGGGCGAGCCGAGATAGCTCACGGCCGGATTCGCATAGTAGGGCACGCCGATGCCGGGGTCGTACGACATGATGTCGTGATATGTCCTCCCCGCCGCCGTGAATCGGTAGCCGTACGAATAGGTGAAAGGCCCGACGACGTTTTGAAACGGATTGTTGCGCTCGTGTCCCGCGCCGAGGTTGTGCCCGAGTTCGTGGGCGACGGTGTAATTGTTCGCACCCAGCGAGTTGGCGGCAATGGCGCTGAAAGCGAGCTTGCTGTTGGACGGCGATCCGAGGTCGGTCATCAGGTCCGCGTTGCCGCCGCCGTTCGAGTTTTCCACGACGAGCATGACGAGGTCTGCGCCGTAGACGTTCCGCATCGCGTCGACCCCATCCATGAAGCCATCGGTCAGGTTGCCCAGGCGGATTCGATCGACGTACAGATCGTTCGAGCCGGTGTACGTGATCGGCTCCATATGGACAACGCGGAGCGAGATGTCGATCCGGCTGTTGTTCATCGCGAAATTGGCCGCGGTGACCGACTGCTGCGCGCGAGACCGAAGCAAGGAATCACTGCCGATCTCGCTCACCGCGCCGGCGGTATAGACCACGGCAACGTCGATGACGCTCGTGGCGAGCAGTCGACGGGTTTCGAGCGCTTCACAACTCTGCCTGCTCGGGTAATGCCGCATCCACCCAGCTTTGCCTCGATCACGGCTGATGTAAAGCTTTTTCCGGTCTTAGATGGGGGGCGGAATAGCGCTTGGGCAGGAGCAGGGAGAGCCCGATCGCGCCGGCAAGCATCGAAACGACGACGACGAGCGATGCCAGCGTGGGGATCTTGATCGGATTTCCATTTTCGGCAACACCTGCCCAGCCCAGCAACGTCGCCTGGTAGGGTGGGAAGCTCAGCAACAGCAGCTTCACACCCACGAACGCGAGAATCAGGATCAGCGCCGGCTTGAGCAGGTGGAACTTCTGGATCAACGCGGCAAGGCAGAAGTAGAGCGACCGCAGGCCCATGATCGCGAGGATATTGCTGGTGAAGACGATAAACGGGTCCGGCGTGATGCCGAAGATCGCCGGGATCGAGTCGACGGCAAAGATGAGGTCGGTGAACTCGACAACGAGCAGCGCGAGGAAGAGCGGTGTGATCATCTTCACGCCGTTGAGGGTCACGAAGAACTTCTGGCCGTGCAGCGTGTCGGTGACGGGGAACCACTTCTTGGCGAGGCGCACGACGATGTTCTTCGAAGGGTCATTCTCCTCGCTCATCAGCGCCATCTTGGCCGCCGTGATGAGCAGCAGAATGCCGAAGACGATCAGGATCCACTGGAACTCGAGCACCAGTTTCGCGCCGACGGCGATCATGATGCCGCGCATCACCAGCGCGCCGACGATGCCCCAGAAGAGCACGCGGTGTTGATAGAGGGAAGGAATCGCGAAGTAGCTGAACACGAGCGCGATGACAAAGATGTTGTCCATCGCCAGCGACCATTCGAGGATGTAACCGACAAGGTATTGCTGGGCGGCGGTCGCGCCATCGACCGTGCCGTGGATGATGAGTTGCTTTGCGCCTTGCTCGGCCGCATCGATGACGCCCTCGCCACTTGCATACATCGGCGTGTGGATGCCAAGGCCCAGCCAGTGGTTGGAGTAGGCGAAGTAGACGAGCACGCTGAAACTCAGCCCGACGGTGAGCCAGACGGCGCTCCAGGCGGCCGCCTCTTTCATCGATACGTCGTGCGCTTTGCGGTGAAAAACGCCCAAATCCAGCGCGAGCATCAAACCCACGACGCTGAGGAAGATCGCGGTGGCGATCCAGAGCCCTGAGCCATTAGAAGTTGCGGCAAGGTCGGCGGCAGCGAGAAGGGGGAAGGACATCGGTCTCCGGGTCGAGCGTCGTCAGCGCGATTTTGGGCGCTTCCGAACGGTCTCGACCGGTTCGACGAGTTCTCGTCGAACCTCAGGCGGCCGGGCGGAGTGGATTTGTCATCCAACTACGCCGTCTTGACGACCGTCCTGTCCGCGTAAGGCGGCGGGCTACTCCCCGAACGTCCCGTGACCGTAGAAGGTGAACTCGGTGATGTCGCTTACAAATATCCCAGAAATTCGGAAGCGAACGGTTCATCCATTCATCCGGATGGACGGATGGATTAAAACCGGCCGATGAGATATAATCGTGTCTCCCCCCTGCGCCCGGATGGCCTCGGGTCTGATAATCCTTGCCAGGAAGCTTCCATGAGCAGTCGAATCCCGTTCCTGAATCTCGTCCGCCAGCGGGTCGTCGTTCTCGACGGCGCAATGGGCTCGAACTTGCAGACGCGGACGTTCGACCTCGCGCGCGACTGGCTGAACCAGGAGAACATTTCCGAAGTCCTCAACATTACCCGGCCCGAGGTGATCCAGGAGATTCACGAGGCGTTCCTGAGCGTCGGCTGCGACGCCGTCGAGACGAACACGTTTGGGGCGAACAAGATCGTGCTCGCCGAGGCCGACATGGCCGAGAAGACGTACGACAACAACGTCCTCGCGGCCCAGATTGCGCGACGGGCGTGCGACCGATTCGAGACGCCGGAGCGACCGCGCTATGTGGTGGGCGCTGCGGGCGGGGGCACGAAACTTCTCACGCTCGGCATGAGCGACTGGGCCACGATCGAGGAGAGTTACTTCACGCAGTTCACCGGGTTGATCGACGGGGGCGCGGATGTATTGCTCTTCGAGACACAGCAGGACCTGCTCATCATCAAGGCAATGCTCGTCGCCGCCGAACGCGCCTTCGCCGCGCGAAACAAGCGGCTGCCCATCATGGTGCAGGCGTCGTTCGACCAGGACAACGGCAACCAGATGCTCACCGGCTCCGACGTCACCGCATTCGTCGCGGCGATGAGCGCGTACAGGCAGATCGACATCCTCGGCGTGAACTGCGCCTTCGGCCCGAGCGAACTCTCGGAAACCGTCAAGTATATCGCGGCCAACTTCCCACGGTACGTCAGCGCGTTGCCGAACGCGGGACTGCCGATCATGGTCGATGGCAAGACGCATTTCCCGATGGGACCGATCGACTTCGGCAAGGGTATCGAGCGATTCGTTAAGGAATACGGTGTCAACGTCGTCGGCGGGTGCTGTGGCACGCTCGCGGAACACCTCAAGGAAGTTGTCGATCGGGTTGGCGTGCCGAACGCGAAGCCTGCGAAGGGCGTGCAGGCCAGGCCGCGTGACGTCCAAGTCCCCGCGCGCATCAGCTCGCTCATCAGCGCCGAAGACATCCGCCAGGATCTCAGCTATCTCATCGTCGCCGAGCGGACCAACACCAACGGGTCGAAGAAGTTTCGCGAGCTGCTCCAGGCGGACGACTGGGACGGCCTGGTCGGAATGGGACGCGACGAGATGAAGGGCAGCCACATGCTCGACGTCTGCGTCGACTTCGTCGGCCGGGATGGCGTGCGCGACATGAAGGAAGTGGTCAAGCGCTTCGTCAACGCGCTCTCGATCCCGCTGATGCTCGACAGCACCGACCCGAAAGTTCTCGAAGCCGGCCTGCAGCTTGCCGGCGGGCGGTGCGTGCTCAACTCCACGAACCTCGAAGAAGGCGAGCACAAGTTCGGCACGATGTGCGATCTGGCCGTCAGGTACGGGGCTGCGCTCGTGTGTGGCACGATCGACGAAGACAAGGAAAACGCGATGGCGCGAACCCGCGCGCGAAAGCTCGCCATCGCCACGCGAATTCGCGATCTCGCCGTCAACAAGCACGGCCTGCGCGATGAAGACCTCATGTTCGACCCGCTCGTGCTGCCGATTTCCACCGGCATCGAAGAGGACCGGAAGAATGGTCTCGAAACGATCGAGGGCACGCGGCTCATCAGGCAGCATTTGCCGAAATGCCACACGGTCGTCGGCCTGTCGAACATCTCCTTCGGGCTGAAGCCGGCCGCGCGGATCGTGCTCAACAGCGCGTTTCTGCACGAACTCCAGGAAGCGGGGTTGACAGGCGCGATCGTACACCATTCGAAGATCCTGCCGAAAAACCGAATTCCCGCCGAGCAGTGGCAGGCCGCGCTCGACCTGATTTATGACCGGCGCAAGGAAGGCTTCGATCCACTTCATCACTTCGTCAATCTTTTCCCGGATGACGGCGCGGTCGCGAAAGTCGAGAAGGCCGACAAGTATGCCGATCTCACGCTCGAAGAGTCGCTCAAGCAGCACATCATCGACGGCGAGAAGCGCGAACTGACCAAGCGACTCGATCTCGCGATGCAGAGCGGCATCAAGCCGCTCAACATCATTAACGACATCCTGCTCGAAGGCATGAAAGTTGTCGGCGAACTGTTCGGCTCCGGACAGATGCAGTTGCCGTTCGTGCTGCAGAGTGCCGAGACGATGAAGGCGGCCGTCGCCCATCTTGAGCCGCACATGGAACGCGTCGAAGGGAGCAGCAAGGGGAAGATCGTCCTCGCCACCGTGCGTGGTGACGTACACGACATCGGCAAGAACCTCGTCGACATCATTCTCACCAACAACGGCTACACCGTTTACAACCTCGGCATCAAGCAACCTGTGGCCGACATCCTCAAAGCCTTTCACGAGAAGAAGGCGGATGCGATCGGCATGAGCGGCCTGCTCGTAAAGAGCGTCGCGGTGATGAAGGAAAACCTGGAAGAGATGAACAGGCTCGGCGTAAAGGTGCCCGTCATGCTCGGCGGCGCAGCGCTCACGCGCGACTACGCGGAGGAAACTCTCGCCGAGCTCTACACCGGCGAACTGATGTACTGCCGCGACGCGTTTGACGGCCTGAAGGTAATGGACCACATCTCCACCGGCCGGCTCGATGCGCTCTACACCGAACAGAAAGAGCGGGCCGTCAAGCGACGACAGCTGCGCGACAACGCCGTGAAGCCCAAGAGCGCGGATGCATCGGATGTGAAGCCGATCGCGAAAGACAACCCGGTTCCCATTCCTCCTTTCATCGGACGCCGGGTCATCAGCGATCTTGACCCGAAGACGATCTTCCCGTTCGTCAACACCAGCGCGCTTTTCCAGGGCCAGTGGGGCTTGAAGAAGGGCCGACTCAGCGAGGAGCAGTTCGAGAAGTCGATCGAAGAGACCGCGCTGCCGACGTTCAAGGCATTGCAGCAGCGCGCTGTCGTTGAGAAGTTCATCGAGCCGAAGGTCGTGTACGGCTACTTCCCGGTGCAGGCGGACGGAGATGATCTCATCGTCTACCACACCGGCGAGTTCATCGATCCGGCCCACCTTCCCGCGCCGCATGAAGCGACGTGTGGCTGCGGCCAACACGGTGTTACCAAGTCAAAGGAGGGTGCCGTTGAAACGGCACACGGCATGCCGCCGCTGGGTGTCAACGTTGTCACCGGTGCCCCGCACGTCGTCCACGGAAAGCTCTCGCCGACGGGAGTGCCGCGCGAGTGGCTGCGGTTCAAACTCCCGCGCCAGGAGGGCCGGCGAAACCTCTGCATCAGCGACTTCTTCCGCTCGAAACAATCCGGCGAGTTCGATGTCTTGTCGATCCAGCTCGTCACCGTCGGCCACAAAGCGTCCGAACTGGCCGAACGACTCCGGAAGGAAAACGCCTACCAAGACTACCTCTACCTCCACGGCTTCGGCGTGGAGTGTGCCGAGGCGCTCGCGGAGTTCTGGCACAAGCGGATCCGTACCGAGCTCGGGTTCAGCAGTGAAGACGACACGAACATCCGCAAGCTTTTCCAGCAGCAATACCGCGGCAGCCGGTACAGCTTTGGCTATCCGGCGTGCCCGAACCTGGAAGACCGCGCGATGATCGTCGAGCTGCTCGGACCCGACGAGATCGGCGTGACGCTGAGCGAGAACTACATGCTCGTGCCAGAGCAGAGCACCGACGCGATCGTCGCCCATCACCCTCAGGCGAAGTATTTCGATGTCTGATGTCGCGTTATCGGTCTGAAATCGCCTGGGCCGTGCGGTCCGACGTTCTAGCTCCGAGAGTTTGTGTGGTCTCACATCGCATCGTCTAATCTCGTTGGAATCCCGACATCTACTCCCTGACGACGGTTGGATTCGCTTTCATAGTAGTCGACCGATGCAAGGAACGATTCACACGCCCGCCGCCGACCGTATGCAGTTGCTGGACTCGATCCGGTTACTCGCTGCCGTCGGCGTAATCGTTTCGCACGTCACCACCGAGCTCTACCCGCATAGCCCGCTCTGGGCCGTCGGCAGCTTCTCGGTGCCGTTCTACCTCTTCGTAGCGCTCTACTTAACCGTGCGCGGATTCAAGAAGGATCCGGAACGTGCCGTAGTGCCGTACCTGCTCGGACGAATACTCAAGCTCTACCTCCCGTTCCTGGTTTGGAATGTCGCTTACGAGTTAATGCACCTGGTGAAATACCCGGGCGCGCGGATGACATCTCCGAGTCTGCTTCTCTGGGCGGCAACCTATGCCCACCTCTACTTTCTACCGCTGCTATTGATCGCGACGCTGGTGGTCACACTCCTCGTCCGGCCGATCATCGCGAGTGCGGCGTTTCGGGTGCTTCTCTCGATCCTGATGGTCGCCGCCGCCGCGTACTGCACCTGGTTCATGAAGCTCACGCCGCTGGCGGACGATCCGATGCCGGCCGAGCAGACGATCTATCACATCGAGCGGACGCTGCCTTCGACTTTCCTCGCGATCGTGTTTGCGATCTGGGCGGGCACCCGCGAGCGCGCCTTCCGCGTTTCGCCGAAGGCTGCAATGCTGGGCGTTGCCCTGATGCTGGCCGCGCTCTCCTTCCAGATCGCACAGAGGCCAGAGCCGATCCTGCGTTCGCTCAGCGGCTTCGGACTCGTCCTCATCGCATTTACACCGGCATGGTTCGCGATCCTTAAACCGGCCGCCACCATCGGTCGGAACAGTTACGGCATCTACCTCTCGCAC
This sequence comes from Phycisphaerae bacterium, assembly GCA_031411495.1. Lineage (GTDB taxonomy): Bacteria > Planctomycetota > Phycisphaerae > Tepidisphaerales > Tepidisphaeraceae > JANOBD01. The sequence goes on from JANOBD010000180.1 coordinate 24,463, forward strand.
GTCGCGTTCATCCGCATCGGCATGACGCTCGCGCAGCACTTTGGCATTCCGCGTGATCTCGAGCTCGCGTTCGCCGTCGGGGTGTTCGCCCTCATCTGCAGCACGCTCCTCTCGATGACGCTTGCCCACTCGAAGTGGACGTCGTGGATTGTCGGCTGCGATGTCGGCGATTCGAAGCCGCAAAAGAAACCTAGACCGCCAGTGACACTTTCGCCGCTGCAAACTGCTCGGCTGCAAACGCAAGATCGTCTCGAGAATGTGCCGCACTGACCTGTGTGCGAATTCGTGCCTTTCCATCGGGAACAACGGGAAAACTGAAGGCGATCACGTACACGCCGCGCTCGAGCAGCGCGCTGGCGAACCGCGAGGCGCGTTTCGCATCGTAAAACATGATCGGTGTGATCGGATGCTCGCCGGGCACGATGTCGAAGCCGCCGGACTCCATCGTCTCTCGCCAGAACGCAGTATTGGAATGGAGGCGGTCGCGCAGTTCGCTGGATCGCGTGATCAGGTCGATCGCCTTGATCGACGCCATCACGATCGACGGCGCCAGCGAGTTACTGAAGAGATACGGCCGAGAGCGCTGTCGCAGCAGGTCGATGATGGGCTTGCGACCGCTGGTGTAGCCCCCCGAAGCACCGCCGACGGCCTTGCCGAGCGTGCCGGTGGTGATGTCAATCCGCTCGATGCAGTTTCGATACTCGTGCGTGCCGCGGCCGTTCTTGCCAAGGAAGCCGGTGGCATGGCAATCGTCGAAATGAACGATCGCGTCGTATTGGTCGGCCAAGTCGCAGATCTTGTCGAGCTGGGCGATCGTCCCGTCCATCGAAAACACGCCATCGGTGCTGATGAGTTTGAATCGCGCGCCCGCAGCGTCGGCGGCCTTGAGCTGCGCCTCGAGATTCGCCATGTCGTTATTTACGTAGCGATACCGCTTTGCCTTGCACAGCCGAATGCCATCGATGATGGAGGCGTGGTTCAGCGAGTCGCTGATGATCGCATCCTCTTCGCCGAGAAGCGTCTCGAAGAGGCCGCCATTGGCGTCGAAGCAGCTGGAATAGAGGATTGTGTCCTGCGTGCCGAGGAACCCGGCGAGTTTGGCTTCGAGATGCTTGTGGATGTCCTGCGTGCCGCAGATGAAGCGAACGGACGCCAGGCCGTAGCCGTGCGTGTCGAGCGCCTCATGAGCGGCAGCAATGATTTCGGGATGATTTGCCAGGCCCAGGTAATTGTTAGCGCAGAGATTGAGAACGCGGTTCGCACTCGACGTTACACCGATGCGCGCCTGCTGCGGACTGGTAATGATCCGCTCGCCCTTTTCCAGGCCGGCGGTGCGGATGTCGTGTAAGGTGGCTTCGATATGGTCAAGAAATCGCTTGCTCATGGCATGATCCTAACCCCGACCGCGGTCGATTCAGAACTGGCGCTGCGCGGAAAGATGGGCGACGCGAACTGTGTGTTTTTGTCCCGGTGTCTTTCGTTTTGTTTCCACCATCCACGTTCCGCCGGGCACGAGCGAGCACGCGTGGGTAAGTATCCGGCTTGAGGTCACTTCAGCGGCTCCGGGCGCGCAAACGTGTCCTGTGCCGCAGGCGTGACCACAAACGCGATCGCGCTCCTGCGATCCGATTACAGATTGATAGTCATCGCGCCGAGACGTTTGCCGACTTCGCTCACATCGGCCCGGCTGCTCATATCGAGAACGGGCTCGTGCAGCTTCACCGCCGTGAACGGTTCCTTGAGTACGTCGATTACGTACTGCGCCGCGTCGGTTACCTCGTACTCGCCTCGTGAAGACGGCTTGATGTTTCGGCATGCCTCGAACACCGATGCCCCGAATCGCCAGCAGTTCATGCTCAGGTAGATGTCGTTGCCGAGCGCTTTCAGCACCTCGGCACTGGGCTTCTCCAGGACACGCGTCATGTGCCCGGCCGCATCAATCTCAGCGGCGGCGAACTTCTGAATACGATCCGCCTCGATGTTGCTTCCCTTCAGCATTGCGTCGCGATGAAACACCGCCACGCCGTTACCCTTGAGCGCCGCCAGTCCGCGTACCGCGGCGGCGGGGTAGTAGTTGTCGCTGTTGATCATCAGGAACGGATCGTTCCTCGCGAATGTCTCGGCGGCATGAACCGCGTTGGCAGTGCCGAGGGGCTTGCTCTGGACGGCGAAGTCGATCTTCAGTTTCTTCTTCGGCAGCGTTTCGTAGTATTCGCGCACCTGGTGATGATCCGGTCCGATGACCAGGCAGGCCGACTCGATGCCTGCATCAACGATCGCCGCGAGCACGTAGTCAAGGAACGGCCGCGCCGCGCTGCCGCCCGTCGAGATCGGGATGAGCGCCTTCACGCCCGTCTGGGCGATCTGCTCTTGCTCGCTGGAAAGTCTCGCGGCTTCGTCGGCTTTGCGCATACGCGTGCCGAGTCCGGCGGCGAGAATCACGGCCTTTTTCATGAGTGCATTCCTTCCTCGTGGCCGACAACTTTACTGCCACCGTCGGCAATTGAAAGCACGCCGCGCAACCCTCCAAACCGAACGCAAGCGGCGGTATGAAAAGTTGTAACGATTGGGACTCCCGTGCCGATAACCGTTCTATGCCACCGCCCACCCTCAGCCTGAGCATGATGACATTCCACGCCGGGCCGCTGATGTCCGTCGAAGCAGAGGCGACGAGCTTTGCGCCGGGCGCGATGAACGGCGCGTGCGACCGACCCGTCGAAGCCGACCTCGTGCTGAGCCTGGTTCGCGAGCCTGAGGCGATCGTCCTGGACCTGTACCGCGAGCCGACCCGGCGTGCGGGATGATGCGATTCACACGCGTTGCGGCCAGATCGGCATCGCGCCCCAGCGGCGCGGCTGCGAATGCATCTGCCGGCCGGGAACGATAACGGGGTCATTTCTATTTTGAAAAGAGAAATGACCCCTTTTGTTCGTGAACCTTAGTCGTTGGTTCAGGTAGGCGATGGATCGCGGGGACCGCCCGCGCTTTGCCGTGCCGCGCGCGGGCGCCTGGTGATCTGCCGGAGCAGCCGGAAACCGCGTGCCGTGTTGTGTTCAAGATGCTTGCCGAGGATATGGTGGAGCGGATCGCTCTGGGCCCGGGTGAGCCGAGGCAGTCGCTGCGGGATCGCGCTCACGCGCGGCAACTTTTGCAGCATCACCGCGATGCTGAGCACGCGGGGGTCGATCGCGAGGCGATCGGGAATGCTCATCTCGCAGTTGCGACAGATCACGCCGCCGCGCGACGGTGAGAAATACGCGACGCGTTCGCCTGCCATCGGCATGCCGCAGTTCACGCACATCTCGAGCGATGGGAGGAACCCGGACTCATCCAGCAGATCCAGCACCAACGCCAACGCCGCCTCTTCGAGCGAAGCGGTCTCGAGCAGTTTCAGCGTCGCGGCGAATCGGTCGAAGACGTTCTCATGCGGGTCGCGGGCTTCGAAGACGTTGCCGATGATCTCGGCCAGGTAGAGTGCGAGATAGAGCGATCGCTGCGATCGCCGCAACGGCTGATGTCCATCGAGCAGCTTCCACGCCGTGAGGGTGTTGAGGTCCTTCTCGATGCGATCGGTGAAGACGCACGCGCCTTCGTCCAACAGGTCGATGCCCCCGTCAAAATTGCTCGCGCCGGCCTTGGTCGTTCGGCGGGCGCCCTTGGCGATGACGTGCATGAGGCCATGATCCCTGGTGAAGAGCCAGAGGATCTGCGACGTCTCGGAGTAATCGAAAGTCCGGACACAGATCGCCCGGTCAGTCATCAGCGCCATGCCGCTATTCTAGCGGACCATTCGCCGTCGCGGCAGGGCGAATGTCGCCATCGCGAGTGCGCCCATCGAAGCCGGTTCGGGTACGAGCGAGAGCGCCACCGCCCAATCGGCCGCGAAACTCGCCTCGAGGCCCGTGGGGAGGTCCGTCAGCGCGACGCCGCCGTAGTTCTGCGCGAGCGAGAGCAGGTCGTCAAAGTTGACGGTGCCGTTGTAGTCAAAGTCGCCTTGCCACCAGAAGGCGTTCGTCTTCCGGTAATTCTGCGCGAAGATGAGCAGGTCATCGAAGTTGACGTTGCCCGTAAGATTGGCATCCCCCTTGAGCGTGAGTTGCACGAGGATCTCGTCACCGTTGAGTGCTTCGCCATTCCAGGTGGCAGGAAAAGTCGCGAACTTCACGGACGATTCAATGTAGCCGAGCGCATGGCGGGTGTCGGTGATGGCGCTGCTCGTCAGGCCGTGCGTGGTTGCGGAGCCGAGCAGCACGCCGCGGAGGTTTTTCGCTTCGCTCTCGGAATACGCCTCGTGCTCGATCACCATTTTCGACGTCGCTAAATCAAACAGGCCGGTCGGCGTGACGGCAACCGTGCGGGTGACGATGTTTCCGCCGGTGCTGTAAAGCTTGCCTTCGACCGAGATGGATTTGAACTGCTGTCTCAGGCCGCCGATGAGTCGAACCTCGCCCCCCGCGCCGACGCTCAGCGAGCCGATGTTCTGGCTGGCGTGAAAGAAAAGCGTTCCGGCTTCGACAGACGTGGAACCGGTGTAATCGTTGGCGGTGTAGATGTGCAACTCGCCGGTGCCGCGCTTGGTGAGGCCGGTGAAGCCGGTGACGTGGCCAGTGCCGATGAGGTCGTAGTTAATGCCCTCGCCGGAATTGTAGTCGTAGTCGTTGTCGAAGGTCACGCCACCGGGGGCGACGACTTCGGTCAGGCGGACGCTGTCATAGAGCGCGTCCGGGCCGAAGGTGACGTAGTCGCCGTCGGTGTAGACGTCGAGAATGTTGGGCCCGACCCACGCGACATTTTCAAAGTCCCAGCGGTTGGCGGTGCTGCCGCCGGTGAGGATGTTGCCGCTCCAGGAGAGTTCGTTTTGAGGCGTGGGCGAGGCGAACTTGACGCCGAGTTTGCCGGCCGGTTCGTCAAAGCTGAGCCAGTCGAAGTTGCCGCGTGAAATCTGGCTGATGATCGGGAATCCGGAGGCGTCGGTGCCTTCCACGCGGGCGCTGGCGACTAAAAAGTTCATGCCGAAGATGCCGTCGAGCGTATAGACGTCGCTGGCGTTGTTCGGGTTGGCGACGGAGATGTCGGTGACGAGCACCGGAGCATCGAGGAAGTTCAGGTTCAGGTCGTTGTTGTTCGCCGCGACACCTTCTTCGGTCTTCACCAGCAGTGAACTCAGATAGAAACCGGCCACCTTGGTCGAGCCGCCGATGCCGCCGATCGTGAGGCTGAACTGCTCGTCGATCGGCGCGCCGTTGTACATCAACACCGGGTTGTTCGGATCACCGTTGTTCTGATAAGTCACTCCGAGATTGCTGGCGATGTGTTTCGAGACGATTGATGCGGCGGCGCCGGTGTCGAGCAGGAAACTTCCCTGCGTCGACGAGCCACCGTAGGCGACGGTGACCTTCGGCGTCGTGTCGGCCGGGGTGAACGGGTTGGGCCCGATGAACGGGTTGGTGTGGAGTGTCGGCGGCGACGCGCCGGCAGGGGTGGTTTGCGTGAAGCGGTCGAAGCTGACATAGCTGAGTTTGATGTGTCGATCGACCGTCGGGATGCCCGGATTCGTGTGCTCGGCGGCCGCGTTGTATGGCGTGCCGGGGTTGTAGACGTAGGTGCGCATCGTGTCGAGGAGCGAATTGACCGGGCGCGGGTCCATTACGACGACTTTGCCCGCCATCGTCGGCATGCCGAAGACGTCGAGATCGCCGATCGTCGGATCCGGATCGACGCCCGCCGGCCCGATCTGGGTTCGGACGGCGTTGAAATGCTGGTTGTAGACGCCGCCGTAGGTGTTGATGTTGTCGATGTCAGCGTCCGGATGGAAGGGCGCAAGCGAAATCGAAATCGGGTTCGAGACGTTGAAGTTATCCGAGCCCGCGACGCCGACGTCGGAGTAGAGGACTTCCTGGCCGTTGTAGACGGAGTGCGCAATTCCCAACGCATCGGCGGTGTTGTTGGAGAGAAGAACACCGGATGCGCCGGTGTCGTAATACGCCTGAATGTTGAAGGAATCGGAGCCGAACAGCGAATCGATCTGCGGCGCGCCGCCCGGCGCGAGGGAGAGATAGGCGTTGATCCGCGGCTGATCGAGCGCCGCAGACTGCGAGTGGAGGATGTCCGTCCCTAGAGCGCGGCAGGAAACCATCGCCGCCACCGCCAAACCCAACCGCACCGAGTTCAATCGTCGCTCCGTCATATTGGCAATTGTACGGCATGTCCGGGCGTTCGGATCGCCAAAATCGACACAGGAACGGTTGAGCAACCGGCAGGCTTGCGCTATATTACGTTTCTCGGGCGATTTAACCGGCCCGACCGGTGCCGCGGGTCCAAGATCATCGGAATCCGGTTCGAAGCGCCTTTAGCTCAGTTGGTAGAGCATCGGACTTTTAATCCGTTGGTCGTGGGTTCGATTCCCACAGGGCGCAGTTCAAAAGAGGGTTGGAATCCTTCAAAAAGCTCCGTTTCTTCGAGCGATTTACACTCTACTTCCACGCGGCTGCTGGCAACCGAATCCGTTTCGGGTTGTTTGGTGTTGCCTTGTTATATCTTTTCGGTGTCGGAACGGGTGCCGCATCTTGGGCTTGACTTCGCCGTCCGCGTACCCGGATTCTCCCAGCGAATGTCCCGCCCGCCGGTGCTTTCGACTTCTGTCCGCACAGGCGATGATCGAATCGACTTTGCTGGTCGGGTGACTTGCGTCGGTGCTCTGCCCGACATGGGGCGGGTCAAGGCAGTCTCAGCGGACGTTTCGCGGGGAGGACTACGAAGCGCTTCCGCCCGAATTGAGGCGGCCACTCCGGCGCTGCATCAGCCGTCGCCGGCGAACAGCGTAACGACCCCTTCATCATGAAGCGGGATCATGGGGTTGCTCATGTTGATTGAGCCGTTGGCGAATGATCGGACCTTGACGCGGTCAATGTGTTTCCCGCATTGGCCGGCGACGCGCTTTACCTCAGAAAGGGCGTCGGCTTTTTGCTGAACGTCGATCCCCGCCAGGTCGATAGGGTTTATATGACGCGCAAGTCGTTTCTGCCCAAGAGGTGCAAACCGCCTGTCCGCGGCGGCAGCGCCTTCAAAGGTTTCAGCCTCATCGAACTGGTGATGGTGGTGGCGATCATCGGAATCACTTCCGGGATGGTCATACCGCGATTCGCCAACTCGACCTCGCTGGCAAGAGTCAACGCGGCGACGAACCGCATCATCCGAGATGCGGCCCTGGCCCGCCAGCGGGCGATGTCAACCAGCCAACCGCGCTCTATGGTTTTCGCAGCCGTCGGCTACTCGATTTCCGGACTCACCAGCCTGAACAATCGTTCACCCGACTATGCAGTTGATCTGGCAGTCGAGCCGTATAAAGCGAACGCTCTGACCGCGAATCTCGGCGGCGACGCCCAGGTCACTTTCAACATCTACGGCGTCCCGGACTCCGGCGGCACAATCTCCGTGACTGTCGGAGGCAACACCCGAGTACTTACCCTCGATGCCAACACAGGACTCGTTACAGCACCATGATGCGACCGCTTTCGAACCCTCGGCGAAGGAGAAGTGGCCGCAGCGTCCGGCCGGCGTTCACGCTGGTCGAGTTGACCCTGGCCATGGTGATCGCGGCGATCCTCTTCCTCAGCCTTGGCGGGGCGGTCGTGATCGTCACCAAAGCACTCCCATCCACCTCCGACCCGCTCAGCAAGTCGATAGAGACCTGCGCCGTTGCGGATTCAATCGCTGAGGAACTTCGAACCGCTTCTTCCGTTGAAGAGCGAACGTCCACCCGCCTCCGCTTCACCACGCCGGATCGGACCGGCGATGGCGTTGCGGAATCGATCATTTACGAATGGTCGGGGGTTTCGGGAGCCCCCCTTTACCGCACCTTGAACGGGGGCACGCCCGTCGCGGTCGCGACGGACGTCAGATCCTTCGGCCTCACCTATAACCTCAAGACCGTTTCCACGACCGCGAAGGTCACGACGACTGCCACCAGCCCGGAAAGCCTCTTCGCGTTCTACGACGGTTGGCCTGGTGTCAGTGCCACCTCGACCTCTGTAAGCCTGACCCCCGCATCCTGGGGCGCCGAGTTCTTCACCATTGATCAGACTTCGATCCCGAACAACGCCAAGAACGTGCGGGTGACGAGGCTCCAGTTGAATCTGCAAAAGACCGCGGCTACAGGGGCCGTCACCGTGGGAATCTACAGGGCCGTTGGCGGGGGAAACCCCAATCCTGCACCCAACCCGATAGGGACAGAAGCGACCGTGCCGGTGTCGAGCCTTCCGGCGACATTCGGCTGGGTCAACGTGGTTATGCCCTCGGACAACCTCGTCGCGCAGCTCAACAAGGACTTCGTGATCGTGGTCAAAGGTACCGTGAGCAACACGGCAGCCTGGCGCATGTACTCCGCCGCCGCAGCGCCCAAGGACGCGACCCCCACCGGCATGTGGACCAGCAACAGCGGCGGCCAATGGCAACCAAATAATTCTTCCCAGTACAAGAACGACAACCTCTTTTACGCCTATGGAACCTACGATGTGGAAAGCACATCGAATGTCACCACCCTGACCTATTTCCTTCGCTCAGTCGGCATGACGCTGCAAGCGGGCGCATCGGCCACCGGCCGCGCTGCGACCACTGTCAATCTGCTGGGCAACCCACAGGTGACCGGACCATGAGCCAGCGAACCGGCCCAAATCGGCGATCCCGCCACACGCGATCGCGCGGCCTGGCGCTCGTGGAGAGCGTCATGGGAATCGTTCTGGTCAGCCTGGTGCTGGTTTGCGCACTCAAGGGCGCCGGGATGATCACGGTGAGCAGGCGGGTGACCCTCGAACGCGTCCAGGGCCGGCAGCTTGCCGAGTCGTTGATGGCGGAGATCGTCGTGTTGCCGTACACCGATCCAGACACGGCGTCGCTGCTCATCGGGCTCGATACAGGAGAAACCTCCGGCAGCCGATCCTCGTTCGATGATGTCGATGACTTCAACGGATACTCCCAAGCCCCGGTTCAGGATCGCAACAACGTCGCACTGATGAACGACGGCCGGTGGGAGTGGAAGGTCGTGGTCGATTCGGTGAATCCGGCCGCGCCCAACGGGTCCGCTGTTGTGACCGCGGCGAACGGGCTCAAGCGGGTGACGGTGACGGTCAGCCTCGCGGGCAAGACCGTCTACACGCTTCGCGGACTGCGGGGGGCGGTGGACTGATGAGACAATCCGCGAACATCATCCGTTTCCGCAGGCGGGGCAGTGTGTACGTCGCGGTATTGGGCGTGTCGGTGCTGGTCATGGTCATCGCCTTCGGCGGGATGCTGGCGGCGCAGGTTGCGTCAAGGCAATTCGCCGAGGCCAACACCATGGCCGAGGCTCAGGCCGGCAGCCAGGCGGCGCTGGAACTCGGCCGGCTGGCGATCCAGAACGATCCGTCCTGGCGGACCAATCTGACCAACAACACCTGGTCAGCGGCGACGGTTTTCGGGCGGGGCACGATCCGGTGGAAAGTGGTGGACGAGAAAGACGCGAACCTGTCCAACGACGACCTCGACGCGGTGCGGCTGTACGGAGAGACCAGGCTGGGAAACAGCGTGCGGGTGAGCAGTGTCATCCTGAGCGCGCAAGCCATGCCGTACGATGTCCTCAAAAGCACGCTTTACTCCGCGGCGTCGATCAGCGTTCCATCCGCCACGTACAATGGAGGCCCGGTGGTGCTAACGACCTCGGGAGGGCCGCTCTCGACGGCCGGGCCGCTGACGAACAGCGGGACCATCACCGGCGATATCGAGGCGCTGAGCTATGCGGGCGCTGGCACCGTATCCGGCACGAAGACCACCTTGATCAGTCCCAAGTCGATGCCGCCGGCGAGCGTGTTCAACGACTATCTGGCGTCGCCGAACCCGCCAAAAACAATTCCCTGGAACAACACCTACTTCCCGTCGGGCGTGTCGAGCTTCAATGTCATCACTCCTACCCTCGCAACGCCTAATGCGATCTCGTACCAGTCGGACGGGCTCTACTACATCCAAGTACCGGCCAGTACGACGCTGAAGATCGACATGTGCCGCCTGAACTGCACGCTGCTGATCGATGCCGGCGTCGGATCGACGATCCACTTCGGCGCACAGATTCTCTGGACGCCGGCGCGCCCGGACTACCCTCTGGCGATCATCCGCGGCGCGACAAATGTCGAATTGGATGCCAGGGGCGTTGGCGGATTGTCCGAATCATCCACCGCGAAGAATTTCAATCCGACAGGCTTCCCGTTTAACGGTGTCAGCAACACCACCAACACGGACACGTACGACGCTTATCTGAATGGCGTGGTGCATGTCATCGGAACCGCCTGCACGACCAAAATCTTTCCACAGTTGAGCACGAACGGCTGCATCATTTGTGAGGGGCCAGTGACCTATCCCGGCGGTGGCAGCGCTGCTCCATCAGCGGTGCTGAGAGTAGACCCTGTAATCGCAGCAGCCCCGCCTAAGGGATATTACACGGTGAAGATGAGTCCATCGCCCGGTTCGTCGAGGCGTGAATTGGCGGAATGAGAAACCGTGAACTGCAAGGAATCGAATCCGCGGCCGTCGGCGGCGTGATCCAAAACGAAGGAAGAGCGGGCCGCGGCCGGCGGTGGGGCGCGATCGGTTCTCGATGCGTTTCACGCCGGCGGCGATGAGCTCGGCGAAGACGGGAAAAGTGTGAGAGGCATGGGAACGGTGTGTGACGGGTGATAGTCGACGCATGATCACAGCTTGATTGGTCGGGGGTGAGCCTTCGCACGCGCGGGGGCTCGAAGCGATCGGCGCGCATCACCGGCGCTCATCGGCAGGGAAACGCCACCGGCCGGCGGATCGCCCTGGAGCGGCGTGTGTCTGTTCCGATATCGCTTCAACCTGACCGAGGTCCCGGATGCGGACCTGAAGGCGAAGTTCGCGATCGACAACACGGCCGACACGATCAACATCAACGGCACGGTCATCGCCACCAGCGCGGGCGCCTTCTCCAGCCGGACGGCGGTGGTCATCCCCGCGGCGGACCTGGTCGTTGGAGTCAATACGCTTCTGATCGAAGCCAGCGACGACGGCGCGGTGGCGGGGTTGCTTTGGGAATGGGATGAATCGTGATGACACGCGTCGGCAAGTTCGAGTTTGGTTTTTTCCAGCGCGATTCTCCGCAGATCAGACGCCGCCATTCACTTTGCCTTCACCGGTAGCTGCACTTCGTAGTAAGCCTTCTCCCGAGCCATCATCGGTGAGTTGTATCCCATGACCCGCAGATCGCTGGCCGCTTCGTAGTTGGGGTGGGCGGCAAGCCAGCCATCAATCAGCGCTCTCGCCTGAGACATGGATTGTTCGGTCCACGCTCCACGCCCGCCGACGCTGACGGCCTCCATCGGCTCGACGTCAACCACCGTCACCTTGTTGTCTGGTCCCAGCGTTCCCAAGTCGGTGTTCTCATACAAAAACGCCATCTGCGTCATGTCGTCGATCCCAGTTCCGCCCATGCTCATCTCGACCGGCGCGGTCATCGCAATTTCGTTGCGTTTGATGTGCAGGAACAGCGTGAAGAACTCGCCTCCCGCAGGGATGTCGCCCTTCTTCACATACGCCATGCGGTACTTCGGATACCGCTGTAGCTTGACCTCGCTGACAGGCGTGAATGCGGGCCAGCCCCGCGGGGTCGACGCTTCCATGGTGGGCGTGAACGAGATGTCGCGACCAATCTCCGTCGCGGCGGCGCGATCGATCCCGTCGCTGAGCAGGCGATCGAGTTTTTGCCGCGCGGTCGAGTCCGGCGGGAGCGCGTCACGGGCAGCCGTGACCGCCGCGCGGAGCTGGTCGTCACTCGAAGTGCTTTCGGCCGCGATCGCGACGAGGTCGCGACCGACTGCGGAGTAGTCACTCAGCGGCCGGGTCGCCGGCGGTTCGGCGATCGCGACGGACCCGGCCAATCCGAGAATGCCCAGCATTGCGAGAATGTTCATAGCGTCTTTCCTCATGGACGGGATGATAACGCGCAGCCTGTGCACGGCTCAATTCTCGCAACGGCTTGTGGTGTTTCGTCGAATTGTGTTGCTGAATTATCGAGCCGCGGCAACCCACGAGCCTCTTTTCTGTCAGGATCCAGCCAAAATCCGCGTTTTTGGCAGCCCGTTCCGACACTTGTTTATTTCGTGGGTCCTGGGTTCGATTCTCACAGGGCGCAGTTCAAACCGTTTCCGGTTGACACGTCGTGCCATCGTCTAGTGATGAGACGTGGCAGGTGGTGGCGTGCGATCACCGAATGTCTTGAAGACACGGGCCGCGTGCGAACTGGTCTACGAAAGATCGGAAGTCGCGTGAGGGTGACACAGGACTCTCGTCCAATTTTCGGCGGAGCCAGTCCCGGTTGAGCCACAGGGCAAATGAGTTTGACAATTAATGGCGTCATCGCCATAAATCAACGCATGACCTCCGCGATCAATTATTGGAGTTTCGAGAGGGGACTGTCTGGCGAGTGTTCAGCCAAGGATGCCGCGCGGCAGGCGAAGTCGGCGGGGTTCGAGGCGATCGAGCTCTGCATCGCCGAATCGGGTGTGCTTTCGGTGACCTCCTCACTCGAGGATTGCCGCCGATTGCGAGTAGAGGTAGAAGCGGCTGGAATCGCGATGGAGACGATGGCCTCGGGCATGAGCTGGGGATGTTCGCCGACACATCCAGACGTGTCGGTCCGCCGCAAAGCGATCGAGCTGCATCAGGCCGCGCTTCAGCGTGCCGCGTGGCTGGGGTGCACATCGATGTTGTACGTGCCCGGTGCGGTCGCCATTCCCTGGGACTCGACGTATCCGTTTGTTCCCTACATCGATGCGGTCAGGTGGGCGCTCGAGGCCGCAGCCGAGTTGGCGAAGACGGCCGAGCGGCTTGGCGTCGGACTGTGCGTTGAGAATGTCTGGAACGGGATGTTCTACTCACCGATCGAGTTTCGAGACTTCATCGACTCGATCGGGTCCGGCTCGGTCGGCGCGTACTTCGACATAGGAAACTGCATGGGCCAGCATCAGCACCCGCCGCATTGGGTGGAGATTCTCGGCAAGAGAATCCACCGAGTTCATGCGAAGGACTTCAAGCGAAGTGTCGGCAATCTCGACGGGTTCTGCGATCTGCTGGAGGGGGATCAACCGTGGGCGCAGACCATGGCGGCGCTGCGCGCGATTGGCTATGACCGGACGTTCACCGCGGAGATGATCCCGTTCGCACCCGGGCGAGTCGAGAAGACGGGACAGGCGATGAAAAAGATACTCTCCATGTAATTCGTGCTAGTTCGGCGAGGGGTTGGCAGTTCAACTCAAGCGAGTGAGGCAATCATGGTGCGGGTTGGCATCGTCGGTTTCGGTTTCATGGGCCAGACGCATTGGCGCTGTTACGGCAAGTTGCCCGAGTCTGCAAAAGTTGTCGGCGTGGCGGATATCAATCCCGCGAGGACGATCGGCGATACGACCGGCACCTGGGGCAATCTCGGTGGCGGATCGACAAAAGTCGACTTCACCGGAGTGTTTGGCACGCTCGACTATCGCGAGTTGCTCAAGCGGAATGAGATCGATCTGATCGACGTGTGCGTCCCGACTCCGGTTCATGCGGAGGTGGTGCTCGCCGCGATCGAGGCAGGCAAGCACGTGATGTGCGAAAAGCCGTTTGGACGCACGCTTCAGCAGGCAACCGAGATCGTGGAATCGGCGGCAAAGGCGAAGTCGTTTGTCATGCCGGCGATGTGCATGCGGTTCTGGCCGCAGTGGAGTTGGCTGAAGCAGGTGGTCGCCGATCGCCGGTACGGCAAGGTGCTCGGCGCTACGTTTCTCCGTCAGGCCACGACACCGCCGGGCTGGATTCTCGACGGGAACCAATCGGGCGGTGGACTGTTGGACCTGCATATCCACGACAGCGATTTTGTCTGCCATCTTTTCGGAAAACCCACGGCGGTATCGTCTCGTGGGTACGCCATGCAAACCGGCGACATCGACCATGTCGTAACGCATTATCTCTACGACGACATTCCGCTGGTCAGTGCCGAGGGCAGCTGGGCATTCGCGTCGCCTTTTCCGTTTCGCATGCGTTACACCGTGAACTTTGAATCTGGCGTTACCGCTGATTTTGATCTGGGACGCAGCGACCCGCTGATCCTGTTCGAGAACGGCAAGGCAACGACGATCCTGTGCGACGCGAGTGACGGATGGATGGGAGAGATTCGCTATCTGGTCGAGTGCATTAACTCGGGTACCCGCCCAGCGAAGGTCACGGTTCAGGATGCGCTGGTCGCACGCCAAATCGTTGAGGCAGAGCAACGGAGTATCGAGACCGGCAAAGCCCAGTCGCTGTAATTCCGGTGTATCGGTTGCGCTATAGACTCTGAGCGATGCGCAGCAGGCGATTGTACTTGGCCAGGCGCTCAGATTGCTGCACGCTGCCAACCTTGATCTGATCGCTCGCCCAGCCGGTGGCGAGATCCGCAAGCCAGTCATCCTCGGTTTCGCCGCTTCGCGCAGAAACTGTGACGCGCCACCCAGCGTCGCGAGCGAGTTTAAATGCCTGCGCCGCTTCGGTAATGGTGCCGATCTGGTTGACCTTCAGCAAAAGTGCGTCGCAACTGCGATGATCGATCGCTCGGCGGATGCGATCAGGATTCGTGCAGAGAAGATCATCGCCGAGCACCATTGCACGTGGAGAAAGTGCGTCCCTCAGAGATGGCCAATTCTCCCAATCGGATTCTGCCAAGCCGTCTTCGATTGAAACGATGGGCCAGTTGTCCACCCACGACTTCACGCGACTCACCATCTCCGCGGACGACAATCCTCGATCGTCGAGCTGGTAACGACCGTCTGTATAGAAATGCGACGCGGCAACATCGACCGCGAGAGACATGTCCTGACCCGCAGACAGTCCGGCTTGCTCGATGCAGTGGATTGCGTCGTCAAACATCGCTTCGATCGAACCGAACGGCGGCGCGAGCCCGCCTTCATCTGCTTTCAGCGGCCGTTCGTTGTATTTGCGTTTCAAGAGCAACTGAGCGGATCGAACGACGGCCACGACTTGTTCGAGCGCTGCCTCGAGCTTTGTGGCGGCGCTCGGGACCAACAACACGTCCTGGATCGACACCTGTCCGCCCGCGTGTTTGCCACCGGAAAAGAGATTGACGGTGAGTTGGGGTAACGATGGCGTTGTGCCGGCAATCTTCGCAAAGTGGTTAAAGAGTGCCATACCCTCGGCTAGCGCACATGCCCGGGCAAAAGCGATCGACACCGCCAGGATCGCATTGGCCCCGAGCCTTGATTTATTTGCGGTGCCATCCAGTTCGATCAACAGCTCGTCGAGTTCGGCCTGGGTGGTGAACGAGCGACCGACGAGTGCGTGAGCGATGTCGTGCTTCACGTGTGCGACGGCCTTTTGGCAGCCGAGACCCGCGTATCGCTGTGGATCGCCATCTCGGAGTTCGATCGCCTCGGCGGCGCCCGTCGATGCGCCCGATGGGACGGAAGCCGAGGCCTCTCGACCATTGACACGCACGAACGCAAGCACGGTGGGGCGGCCGCGCGAGTCGAGGATTTCGAGCGCGTTGACCGATTCGACGAGAAAACTCATGAAGTCAACTCCACAAACGTATGAATCAGCCTCTCGATCGAGCCCGGCATCGCTTTCATCATCGCCAGCACGGCCCGTTGTTGCGCGTTCCGTTCAGCTTCAGAAAGATACTCCAGAGGGCTTTTGCCAAGAACGCGTGCCAGCGAACATCCGAGCGTGTGCCGCATGCAGCGAACCTCATCCGCATCGGATTGCTCTACGGTGAACGACTGCCAGAATGCAATTGCCGCGTCGCGATAGTCGGCACGTCGTTGTTTGATATGCAGCGATTTTGCCAGCAGATGAGTCAATGCGAAGCCGACATCAAACGCGCCGTCGCCAAAGTGGATGACTTCGTGATCGAGCAGGATGAGTGTGCCATCGTAGATGAGGACGTTCTTCGGGCTGAAATCGCCGTGCACGAGCGTGGAACGCGTTGCGCGCGTGTCGCGAATGAGATCGGCATAGAACTCAGATGCCTCGGCGGCGCGCAGCGCGGTTGTCGTGTAGTAAGGATCCAGCCGAAGCGTTTCGAAGAAGCTGCGATCCGCGAAAGCTTCGCGCACCTCGTCGCGCTGGGCGTTGCGCTGGATGGTTCCGAGCAGCCGGCCCAGCTGTTTCGCAAAATCCAGTACCGAATCTCGCGGACAGTCGCCTGCCAGCAAGGCGGCCTTCAGATTCTGGTGCGGTTGCGGGACGGCCTGCATCGCGAGAACGTTGTCCTGAGGCGATTCGAAAACCAGCGGGGTGATCGTCCCGGGAGGCGCTAGCCTCGCCAGGAAACGCAAGCCGCTTGCTTCAATGCGAATTCGCCTGACATCGCTGTACCAATCGTCCTTAACGCGCAGTTTTGCCAGTGCCTGCTTAATCACCCATTGACGGCCATCTGCGAATTGCACAAGTACAGTCTTGTTCGACACGCCGCCCGGGAGGACGTTGATACGCACATTGGCTCCGGAAGAGATGTGGCCATGGGCTCGCAGCCATGTCTCCAATTCCGCATGATTTTCGATATCGAGTTCAGCCATGGCTACGACGAGATTCTGGCAGATTGGCCAAAATGCAGCAAATAGAAACCCGGTCTGCCGCCGACGCGAAGTGAGGCACACAATGGTTCGTGTGCGATCAAAAATAGGCGGGTTTTAATTGACAGATTCGGGCTGCCGCATTAGAAGCATTGAATCGAGCAGCAAATATAGCCAGTTCACTGCAAATTGAAACTCAGCTCACAAAAGGTGCCGGCCTCCATGTCGATTGCGTCTTACAAGCCCGAACGCCGAGGTCGCCTTGCGACCCAGTTGGAAGAGTTTATCCGGGGAGGCATTCGTCGGGGAGAACTCAAGGCTGGGCAGCGGCTGGGGTCCGCCAAACAACTTGCGAAGGAATGGAAGACCAGCTACGGCGCAGTCCGGCAGTCGTTGGAGACGCTGGCTGCCAAGGGGCTTGTCGAACGCCGTGCCAGGGCCGGGACTTTCCTTGCTTCTGATCCTGATGTGATCGGCGGCGAGGTAGGCTCTCGCAGCATCATCGGCCTCCTCGTCCCGGATATTCGCATGCCCGAGCACAGCCTGGTCACGCGTTGTCTCCAAGACGCGGGACAGAGAGCCGGCTTTGATATTCTGGTCAGCAGCACAGACAACGAGCGCGATCGGTACGACCAGAGTGTCATGCGGCATCTGAAGGCGTGTGTGAGCGGCCTGGTGTTGGTCGCGCCACAGCACGCTCGTATCTCGCTGCAGACATTGCTGGAAGTCGAGCAAAGCGGTGTGCCGACCGTCAACTATGCCCGAACCGTCGATGTCGTTTCCTGGCCGACGGTTCAGACTGACGTCTTTCAAGCTGCCTATCTGCCCGTCAAACATCTGTGCGACATCGGCCGCAAGCAGATCGCGTTCATGAGTTATCCCTCGCCAGAGGCGCACGGCACCCAGATGCATCATGGGCTGTATCGTGCGATTCTCGATGGTGGGCTTGGTTCGGGCAACGTCGTTGAGTTCGTCTTGCCCGATCAATTCTATCTCACGAGCTGGTCGGACACCGGGTCGCTACATGAGTTGCTCAATCGCTGGCTGGATGCGAATCCAAAGGTCGATGCGATCTGCTGCATGCACGACCACATCGCCGTCACCTTGCTCAACGTACTGACCAAGCGCCGCGTGCGTGTGCCCGACGACATTGCCGTGACCGGATATGGCGGCAACCCGGAGATCTTTGGTTTGCATCCCGGCGACCTGACGGCTGTCGATTCGCGGGTGGATCTTGCGGCAAGCGAAATAGTCCGCCTCCTTCAATCCGGATCGTCTGAAAGAGGCGATACGCCTCGAGTCGTTGCAATTCAGCCAGAGTTGGTCATCGGCCGCTCAACAGTCAAATCCTAGTTTGGTTGGGAGCCGAGAACGCGTTGATCAGTTGTGTCGATGTTCGGAGGACCCCAGTGACGAAGAAAATGCAATGTGTAGCGGCGGCGGCAGTGCTCGGTGGCGCGCTTGTCAACAGCGCGGTTGCCGAAGTCTTTTTCTCTGAAGATTGGCAGAATCAGACTCCGACTTCGTTCATCCCGACGGGTACGCCCGCGATCGGCTCGCAGATCGACACAAGTCCATCCACCGGCGATCCGTACCCCATCAGCCTTTCCGTGTTTCCGAACATCGCCTTGCCTGCAGCGACGGGTGGTAAAGCCGTCAAGGTAGGTCGACCCTCCGGCACCAATCCGGTCCTGGCGATGTACTCCAACAACGGCGCGATGACCTCTGGAAAAACGCTCGAATACACCTGGATGTCGTATCAGGAAGGCCTGGCCTTTAATGCCCCGCAGCAGATCGGTCTCGGCATGGCTAACGGCCTGGTGGGCCGACTGCTTTTTGTCGGCGTTAACGATCTGCCCGGCAAGGATCGAAACTACTTCTACCAAGGGCAAGACAACCAGGTCGCGCTCAATCTCAAGCCGACGGGCCAACTTCCGGGAGAGGTCGCCGGCTGGGACAAGATTCGCATCGTCGCCAACATCGTTCAGTCAGTCGACTTCCCCGAGTACATGACCGGCACGTTCGATATGTTTATCACCCAGGACGTGACGAATCTCAATACGCCCGAAACGCCGCCGACCGAGGTTCCATTGATCACCAATGGCCTGCTCGGATACGCGCTGATTCCGACCGAGGACCTGGCGACTACGCCATTCGACGACCGCACTGCCGGCCTGATCCGCATCGCACGCGGTCCGGAGATCAGCGCGGGCCCGGCGTATTTCGACAACATCGTTCTCAAGACGGTAGTTCCTCCGCCCTCGGAGTGGGCCGTCAATAACTCCGGCGACTGGGATACGGGATCCAACTGGAATGGTGTGGTTCCGAACGCGATTGACGCGACTGCGCTGTTCGGCTCCGTGATCACCGCGCCGCGAACCGTGAACACGACGACGCCGGTCGTCGTCGGCGCCGTGACGTTCAACAATGCCAACGCGTACACGATTGCCGGCACCGGTTCGCTCACCTTCAGCGTGGGCAGCGGTTCCGCACTGATCAATGTTCAGCAGGGCAGCCACACGATCAGCGCGCCGACGATCTTCTCCAGCAACACGAACGTGAACGCCGCCGCTGGCGCCGGCCTCAGGCTCGCCGGCCCGACCACGATCGAGGCGGGAAAGACGGTCACCAAGACCGGCACGCTCACCGTCACCGGCCCGCTGACGCTCGATGGCGGCGCCAAGCTGGTGCTCGACTCGGGTTCGACGTCGATCAAGGGCGCGCCCACGCTGCTGGCCGGTGCGATGATCGACGTACAGGACAACACGCTGATGATCGACTACACGGGCATGGGCACGGTGGCTGGTGCGATCAAGGCGCAACTGACCACCGGCTACAACGCCGGTGCCTGGAACGGCGACGGGATCAACACCTCGCTGGTCGCTCAGGGCCGGGGCCTGGGATGGAAGGATAGCCCAGGCACTTCCTCGATCACGATCAAATACGCCTACTACGGTGATACGAATCTCGATGCGATCGTGAACTTCGACGACCTTTTATCGCTCGCTCAGGCATACGGATCCAGCGGTGTCTGGGCGAACGGCGACAGCGACTACAACAACCAGGTCAACTTCGACGACCTGTTGAAACTGGCCCAGAACTACGGCTTGTCGCTGCTTGCGGACGGCGAGATCGCCCGGTTAGGCGATGTGGCCGGCCAATCCTTCGTGAACGATTGGGCGCTGGCGACTTCGCTGGTGCCTGAGCCGACATCAGGGTTTTTGATTGCGGGCGCATCCTGTATGGGAGTGCGTCGGCGTCGGGTGGGGTGAGCCCGGCTTGATTAGAGGTTAACTCTCGAGGCCCACGTTTTTACCGGATCACCTTTGGTGGCCGACGTGGATGACGAGAGGTTACAAAGAGGAGAGATGTCCGATGAGAAAAATGCAGCTTGTCGCGTCGTGTGCAGTGGCGGTCGGTGGGCTCCTGGTCGGGAGCGCGTCGGCGACCGTTCTTTTCAATGATAATTTCGAAGCCCAGACCGTAGGAACGGTTGTCGCGGCACCGCCCATCGGTTCATGGGTCGAAGGGTCCGGTTCCGGCGCGAATGGCGTGGCCATCGTCGGCGCACCGGCGCTGGGCACCAAGTCCATGCGGCTGACCCGCGAAAGCGCGCCTCCGCTCGGACCGAGCAACGGCGACATCAGCGCCATCAGCCTCGCCGGCGCGATCGCACCCGGCGTTGAGACGACCGTCCAGTGGAGCTATTACCACCAAGGCGATCACTCGTTTAACAACCCCATGCAGGTCGAGATCGGTCAAGTCGGCAGCAATTTCAACAACGGGTCGACCTTCATCTACGTTGCGGATACGCCGCACGGAGCCTACGCCTACTACTCCGGGCCAGGCCAGTTCGGCGTGAACAACGTCAGTTCTGTGCTCTCTTCACGGAACGCCAGTTCCACCGAAGGCAAGTGGGACGTCATTCGCGCCGTACTGTCCTACGCGCAGCTCAGCCCGACCCAAATGACTGGCACAATGGACCTGTTCATCAGTGTCAATGGTGCTGCCGAAGTTCAGATCGCCAATGACGCACTGCTCTCGACGACGACGATTCCCGGGACGGACCCGACCGCGATGCAGGTGCGCTTCGTCAAAGGCGTGTCCTCGTTCCTCGATTTCTATGACAACGTTTCAGTGAACTCGGTGCTGGTTCCCGAGCCGACGTCGCTCGGGCTGGCCGCCGCATTCGGACTGCTGGTTCGTCGCAGCCGGAAGTGAGTTGCGTCAGGATGAGTGAGCCTCATGAAGAGGCCGGCAACGCGATTGTCCGTCCCTCCGCAGACGGACAATCGCCTGCCATCTCTCTGACATCCAGATTTGTCGTTCAAGACGAACCCGCTTGCTCGAAGCAAAGGAGATGCTTATGTCAATCAGGAACACATCGATCGGTTCGTCTCTGAGATGCGCTGACCTTCAACGCCGGAAGCAGGGCGGCTTCACACTCGTCGAACTCCTGGTGGTGATAGGTATCATCGCGCTGCTCATTTCGATACTTCTTCCGGCATTAGGCAAGGTCCGCGGCCAGGCACAGGCGGTGGCATGCGGTTCCAACCTTCGGCAGATCGGCATCGCGCTGAAGATGTATTCGAACGATAACAACGATGTCCTGATCCCGCTGGATCGTCCGATCAATCCGCGACCATTTCCGCAAAGCCCGATCACGTTCTGGGTGTGGGACCTTCACAAGTACTTCAAGCTGCCGGAAGTGACGACACAGAACGTAAATCAGATCGCGTACTCGGACGACGGCAACAAGCGAGTGTTCAATTGCCCCGCACAAAAAGATGAATGGGTCTTTCACGGAGGCGGTGTGCAGTATGGAATGAACATCTTCAACTGCACACTCGTGAACTATGGCGACAGGAGCTTCTTACAAAGCTACAAGTGGTCGAAAATGCCTCGAAAGTCGGATCTGATCTACGTTGCCGATTCGATGGACTTTACAGGTGCACGCCAAGATCCGCGGCTCACTTACACGGCGCTTTTCGTCCAAGGCGGAGAGCCCAGCTATTTCGTCTACTCAAAGGCGTGGGGGTTCGGCTTCGATCTCCCGGTCTCGGATCGTCATTCCGGAGGCTCGAACATCCTTTTCTTCGACGGCTCGGTGAGACGACTCCCGATGGATGAGTTCTTCCCCTACGTCACTGACCCTCCGGGCGTTGCCTTGAGGAAGAATCGCATGTGGGACCACCGCCTGCCTTGAGCAGTTCTCGGAGCGGACCCCGTCTGTTGAATCCGCCAATCTGGAGATGAGATGCGCTTCAAGCGAATCGAACCACGGGCAGTTTCTGCCTCGTTGGCGGTGTTGCTCATGACTAACGCAATTCATGCCGAGCCTGATCCACAACCGGCCGCCGCCCCGGCTCGGCCGGATACGGTAACGGTCACCGTCGGCGACATCCTCACGCGGGTCGATGGTCCCAAGATGTGGACGCTGAGCGGCATCGACTTTCAGAAGACGGTGATGACGGTCGAGGACAGCGCCTACGGCACGGTCCTCACTTATCCCGGGGCACAGCATCTCGGAACCGCACACTTCCTCGATGTGCCGGGCAAACCCGGCGAAGTCGAAAAAGAGAACGTCATCGATCTGAAATTCTTCGTCGACGATAAGCCGGTAACTCAGATCCAACCGAAAATGAACCTCTCGGGGAAGTCGTTTCGAATGGAACGCAAGTCGACGATTCGAGCGCTGCAACTGGAATCGACCGTCGACCTCCGCGACGGCGTGCTGATCGAAACCGCCCATCTGCGTACTGCCGAGCCGATTGAGCTGCAGAGTTCCTATCCGCTGATGTATGCATGGACGCCGGCGGCGACGATGTTTCTGTTTGGCGACGACAACGGGATCCAGAAACGCGGCGCCTTCAGGCCCGACGGCGAGAAGGCGGGCGAAGGCCTGGAGAAAACGTCGCGCTGGATGGCCGTCTATGAGCCGGTAAGCGGCAAGGGCGGCGTGTGCTACTTGATGAAGCGCCCTGAGAACGCGGACGCCTGGTTCCAATACACGGACTCGCCGGGAATCTATCGCAAATTGCGAATCATGAGCTTCGTGCAGTCGACGATTCCCGCCGACTTTGACGGAACGTTTCAGTCGGCCATCGGCTTCTTCAAGGCGGCACCAGCGGATTGGGAGACGGCGGCGCAGAAGCGCGTCGAGGAATTGAAGGCCTACGCGGCCAAGCGGGACGCCAAATGAGAATCAATTCGTTCATCGCGCTTCTGCTTGGACTGTCCTCGGCAGCCTGCGCCGCATCGCCGGAATCGCAGGACGTTCGGAACCTGATCCCGAGCTGGGGCGATATCACGCTCGTTCATGGACCGGGTACGGATGCGGCGATGGATACCCCGCAGGCGATGGACAACATCGTCAAGTACTGGAAGGGCCGAGGCTTCACCGGTGTGTACCTGCGCTCGGACCTGGACCAGTTCCCGCCGGGCACGGTGATTCGGCACCAGAGCAAGCTGCAGACCAATGCCGGGCTCGCCGTCATGTGGAAGCTCGTCGACGAGATCATGGCCAAGGCCGACCCTCACGAGTCGATGCGGGCGGCAGCAGATAAGCATGGCTTCGAGTACTGGTTGAGCGTCCCACACATCTACAGCGAGGGCGCACCCGATACCGTCGGCGTCGAAGGTCCGGGTCGAATGATCCCGTGGTCGTACATGATGTCGTATCACCGCGACCACCCGGAGTGGATCACGGTCGATCGTGAAGGCAACAAGCAGTGGATGGTCCCCGAGTACGGCTACGCCGGCCAGCGCGCCGCCAAGGCCGCCGAGTTCGCGCATATGGCCAGGACCTATCGGCCGACGGGCATCATCGCGTCGATGCGCAGCGAGACCAGCCAGCTCATTCCGCCGCCGGAGCACGCCGATCAGTTCGGCTTCAACCCGGTGGTGGTCGAGGACATGAAGCGGCTCTACAACGTCGACATCCTGACCGACCCGCGGTTTGACTGGAAAAGTCCGGCGTTCAAGTCCGACGACGAAATGCTGGAAAAGTGGCGCGACCTTCGCGGTAGCTACATCACGCAGTTGTATCGCGAGATCCGTGCCGAGATGCGCAAGGCGAACCCGAAGGTGAAGTTCGCGGTCGGCCTGTCGGGCGACCATGTCGGCCCGCTGATGGGCAATGCCCGGCTTGAGTGGCGCAAGTGGATCGATGAAGGGCTCGTCGATGTCTTCATCGCGGGAATGATGTTCGAAGCGACGCTCGACATGGACGCCGACAAGAAGGGATATCTCACCAATACCCGCGCGGGGATCGGCGGCGTCTCAGTCCGCGAACTTCGCGACTACATCAGGAAGAGTAAACACCCCGAGATCAAAGTCATTCAGACCGGCGCGCCGTCTTACTTCTACCCACCGCCGCCCGAGGGGGCCGACGGCTGGCAGTGTGATGCTTGGTATGACTCGTACAACCTCGCGATCTATCAGCGCTGGGAGCAATGGAAGAAGGATATTGACGAACTGGGATGCGTTCAGTTCTTCAAGCAGGACTTTGACGGCTTCGCGGTGAAGGATACCGGCGCCGCCGGCGGCCTGGGAGACGGGCGGCACCATCCCGAACTCCGCGCCAGCCCGGGCGTCTGGTACAAATTCGGCGACGGTACGGATAATCGGCCGATCATTCAGGACGTGGTCCGCCACGGCGATCGCGGCCATGCCGTTGCCCTTACCGGCAAGGACCTTACCGCCGTCCACTACAGCTCGCCCGACCGAAGCCTGCTGACCGGGCAGATGGACACGGCGATCGTCAACGGCACGGCGCGCCTCTCGTTCTATGTCTACCGCGGCGCCGAGGCGAACTCGCTCAGCGTCTACTTCAGCGGCAACTCCGCGTTCGAAAGGGACGTGGCGGTACGCATCGCCCAGACGACGGGGCAGATCTCCTGTGCCAATGGAACCGACTGGAAAGAAACCGAAACGGTCGTCCCGCTGAAGCAGTGGTATCGCGTCACGATGGACCTGGATCTTGAGTCCAAGACCTATTCCGTTCGCGCCGGCTCGGACGACAGGATCATCGCCAGTGGAATGCCCATCGCACCGGCGGCGGAGCGTTTCGTCACCCAGCACGGTGTTGAATCGATCAAGCACAAGGTCCCGTCGTATCGCATCTTCAATCAGCTGATGTTCCTTCCCACTGAAGGCGCGAAAGAGCCGATCTATCTCGATGACGTGTTGGTCCAGTGGAAGCCGAACCTCCAGTTCAGCAAGCCGGGCAAACGGATGGTCGCGGGTCTTGATTTCGAAAAGCTCGCGTTCGAGTCGACGAAGCTTGGCGACGGCTGGCGACTCGAGCCCGCAGCCGACGGCAAGGTGCCGTTCTATGTCGAGCGAACGACTTCCTTCGGCGAAGGCGTGCACTGCCTGCGTGCCAGCGGTGGCGGTGCGGTCGTTCGCGTTGTCGGCAACCTCTCATCCGCGACTTCCAACGGGATGATGACGCTCGACCTGGATCTCTTCATCCGCTCCGACAAGGACTTTCCCTATATCCTTCCCGATCTGACGACACGCTCGCCGCACGATGTCACGATCGGCCTGCAGTCGGCGAGTGGTGATGCGCCGCTGGCGCAGGTTCGCGCCATCGACGGGAAGTGGCGGATCTGGGACGGCGGCAATTACGTCGACAGCAAGACGATCGTCCACTACGACGTGTGGAATCACCTCCAACTGGTCGTCGATTCCAAAGCGAACCGATACCGACTGATCGTGCAGCCCGTTGGCGAGATGCCGACCGTGGTCGCTGAGGGCGCGTGTGGCAACCTGAAGCCGGGCGAACGATTGAAGCTGGTGATCAAGCCGTCGGCGACGCCGGCTCACATCAGCTGCTATGACAACATCACTGTGACGAGCAACTAAGAGAATCGAATGAAGACGTACACAGAAGATTTTGAAGACGGTCCGGGAGGCTGGATCAAAGTGGTGGACAACTGGTCGGTGCCTGCGGCCTTGCCCGTGCGCGATGGCGCGCTTCACTGCTACGGGCCGTGGTGGGTGGACTACAACCACGCTCCACCGGGCGGCGGATACCTTCAACTGCTCGCCTGCCTGAACACGCGCGGTCCGATCGGCGAAGTGCCGCGCGAAGTGGGCGGCACCAACCGCTTCGTCGCCGACAACTTTCCGACCGACTTCACGAACGCGAAGATCCGCGTACGCCTTCGCGGCGAACTCGAACTCGCCGGTGCGAACGTGTGTCTGCTGGTCCAGGGAATACAGGACGGTATCTGCTCGGGCTGGGTGCTGACGGGCCAGCCGATCTCCCTCGGCAAGGAATACGCCGAGAGCACACTGGCGTTGGTACCGGATGCACGCCAATGGACCGCGCTCGATTCCCGCCACGACCGCCGCGAAACCTACGGCACCAAGCCGCTCGCCAAAGTGTTGGCGAACGTCAATGTGAATATCTACTTCGTCATCTTTCCGGTCATGCCCAGGCCGATGGGGCCGATTGCCGGCGATCCGCATCTCCTCCGTGCCGGCCGTGATTATCCGATCTGGCCGTCCAGCGTGGCGCAGGGCTATGTCGCCATCGACCGGGTCCGGATTGAGTTTCAGGAGCCAACATGACCTCCGTGACACCAAGTAAAGTCGCTCCCCGGGTCCCGGCCGCTTACGACCCCGCCACGTTTCGCGTGACCGAAAACGATCGCGAACTCTTCGCCAGCGAACTTGAGCAGTTCGTTCCGACCGACATCTTCGATGCGCACGCC
Source organism: Phycisphaerae bacterium (assembly GCA_031411495.1). GTDB lineage: Bacteria > Planctomycetota > Phycisphaerae > Tepidisphaerales > Tepidisphaeraceae > JANOBD01. The sequence continues at coordinate 50,774 of JANOBD010000180.1, forward strand.
CACTGGTACGACATGCGGATTTTCGCGCCGCAGGCATCCGCCGATGAGTTCGCGGTGCCCACCTGGGTGGGTGCCGATCACTACTCGGCAGCGCTGGGCCGCTGGATGGGCAAGAAGGCTCCGCGCGCCGGACTCTTTTTCCCCATGCCGGCGCGCGGACTGGACGTTGCCCTCGCCAACTCCCAGTTGCTCGACGAAATCAAGCAGCAGGGGAACAGCCGTTGCCTGCTGATGGTGTCGCCGACCTGCGATCGAGCTGAAGTCGAATCGCAGCTTCGCGATCGTTCGGTGGCCGGGTTTAAGGTCTATCACCTCTTCGCGTCGCGGGCCGATACGCAGAATGCCACCGCGGAAGAGTACATTCCCGAGTGGGTATGGGAGCTGGCGCATCGAAACGGGCTTTGCATCATGCTCCACATGGTGTTGCGGCGTTCGTTGGCCGACGCGCGAAACCAGCAGTACATCGGAGAACACTGCCAGCGGTATCCCAATGCACGCCTGATCCTCGCTCACGCCGCACGCGGCTTCTGCGGAAAACACACCGTCGAGGGCATCTCCGCGATGCGCGGGCTCGGCAATCTCTACTTCGATACGTCGGTCGCCTGCGAAAGCGATGCGATGCAGGCGATCCTCGAGACCTTCGGCGTCACCCGGCTGATGTTCGGCAGCGACTTCCCGCTCTCGGAATCGCGCGGACGTGCCGTCAGTCTCGGTGACGGCTATCACTGGATTTACGAGCGGGATGTCGTCGGGACGCCGCCCGAGCAGGCGACGTTGATCGGGATCGAATCGCTGCTCGCGCTCAAACGGGCGTGCCAGGTTCTTCACCTGCGCGACACCGATGTCGAGCGGATCTTCAGCACCAACATCCGAGAACTGCTTGGCATGCACACAGCGCCATCCGGAGAAACGGGCACCGGGCAGACGTTGTATCGGGAGGCGAAAACGATCATCCCCGGCGGGACGCAACTGGCCAGCAAACGCCCCGAGCAGTACGCCCCCGATCTCTGGCCGGCGTACTTCAGCGAGGCGCGTGGCTGTGAAGTCGTCGACATGGACGGCCGCCGCTATCTCGATTTCGCCACCAGCGGCATCGGCACGTGCCTGCTCGGTTACGCGAATCCGGTCGTTACCGCGGCGGTGATGCGGCGCATCGCGTTGGGCTCGATGTCCACGCTCAACAGCCCGGAAGAGATCGAACTCGCCAAACTCCTGCTGGGAATGCACCCGTGGGCGAGCAAGATCCGCCTGGCTCGCAGTGGTGGCGAGGCGCTAGCGATCGCCATCCGCATCGCCCGGGCGGCCGCGAAGCGCGATGTCGTCGCCTTCTGCGGATATCACGGCTGGTCGGATTGGTATCTTGCCGCCAACCTCGCCGACGAGAAGGCATTGGATGGCCACCTCCTGGCCGGCCTGAGCCCGGCCGGCGTTCCCCGCGCGCTGCACGGCACCACGTTGCCATTCACCTACAACAAGATCGATGAACTCAGGAAGATCGTCAGCGAACACGGAAGCCGTCTGGCCGCGATCATTATGGAACCGACGAGGACGGTGTTGCCCGAAGGCTCGTTCCTCAACGATGTCAGGCAACTCAGCACGGACACAGGCGCGGCGTTGATCTTCGACGAAGTCACCACGGGCTTCCGCCTCCACCGCGGCGGCGTACATCTCAAGCTCGGCGTGATGCCGGACATGGCCGTCTACGCCAAGGCACTGGGCAACGGCCATCCGATCGCCGCGATCATCGGCAGCGCGAAGGTGATGGATGCGGCGGAGGAGTCGTTCATCTCGAGCACCAACTGGACGGAAGGCGTCGGGCCAACCGCCGGTGTCGCCACCTTGCGCGAGATGCAGCGACTCGACGTTCCCGCTCACGTCGGCCGGGTCGGCACCATGGTGCGCGACGGACTCAACGCCATCGCCAAAGCCGCCAATGTCCCGCTGCAGATCACCGGGTTCCCGGCGCAGACGTACCTGGGATTCAGTCACCCACAGGCGGATGCGGTGATGACGCTCATGGTGCTGCGCATGCTCGAGAAAGGTTTCCTCACTGGCGGTGCGTTCTATCCGACGATGGCGCACGACGACTATGCGGTCGCGGCATTCCTCGCCGCCGCCGAGCCAGTGTTCGGGGAGTTGGGTCAGGCGATCAGGAACGACGACGTGCTGACGCGCGTCAAGGGCAAGGTCCGCCACTCGGGCTTCAGGAGGCTGAATTGAGTTACCGATCCGACACCTTTTCGAAGATTCTCATCCTCATCGCTGGCGTAGTTGCCGTTCACGGCGCGACCGTCTCGGCCGCACCGAATGAAGATGCGCTGCGTCATCCGCGCACGGTCTACCTGACCGTGGGCGACTACCAGGACTTGCCCTACACGCCGCTCGATTCGAAGCCGAGCATCGATGCCGCTTTCGACGTCATGCATCGGCTGTATGACGTGAAGCGGGTCTGGTGGCGCGGCGGCCAGGACGAGGTGTGGGGAAAACAGTTCGTCATCCGCAACCAGAGCCGACGATATGATCGACTCTGGAACTGGTGGATGGACAATCAGTACCGCGTCGTCAACACCAATGCGATCGCCGTGAAGGCCGGCCACGATCGCGGCATGGAAGTGTGGATGGCGTATGGCCTGTTCGATAACGGATCTCCGGCCGACGTCGGCTTTGGCGGGCTTCCCTATGCCGCCGAGGACAAGATCCGCATCGAGCATCCCGAGTGGGCTCCGATCAACCGATACGGTACCTGGAAGCAGGGCGGCCCGATCGAGTTCGCCTACCCCGAAGCGCGCAAGGCGATGGTCGACTATCTCACGAAGTACCTCGTCGAAGGCAAATACGACGGCATCGCCTTCCTTACCTATGTCGAGAACTACAGCATGCGCTACGAAGACGAGTTCGGCTTCAGCCCGCCGATCGTCGACGAGTTCAAGAAACGCTACGGTGTCGACATCCGCACCGAGAAGTTCGATCGAGAGGCATGGTCGAGGCTGCGCGGCGAGTACCTCACCGCGTTCATGCGCGAGCTTCACGCATCGCTCAAGTCACACAACATCAAGATCGCCATCTCGCCCGACGGCAAGCAGCCAAACCTGCCTTGTCTGTGGAATGTGGAAGGCGGCGTACGGACGGTGGGCCGGCTCTGGCTTGACCTCGAGACATGGGTCAAGGAGGGGATCGTCGACGAGCTCAGCCCGTATTATCCAAACACCTCGGAGTCGCTCGACAAACTCAAGGCGCTGTGCCAGGGAACAGCGGTCACGCTCTCGGCCTGGGGCCACACCGGCGATGACCGGATGCCCGAAGGTTGTGGCCGGATCATGACCGTTGGCAATGAACTGGAGAGCGGCTTCGACTGGGCACATCATATCGACTTCCCGGATGAGATCGTCCCGCCTCAACCGGCAGAAGCTTTGAAGAGTGATGATGTCGATGCGCGGCGCCGGATCGTCACGGCGATCGGCAAAGGTAAGCAGAAGGCGAACGTCGCCGACGTGGTAGCGCTGCTCGGCGATCCGGATGTATATGTTCGACGCGGCGCACTGCGTGCGCTGGCGTTGCTCAAGGACGCGTCGGCAGCGCCCGCGATCGAAAAGGCGCTGCGGGATCCGGAGAACGGCGTGCGATGGCTCGCCGCGATGACGCTGTCCGAGGTCAACCCCCCGGGGGCGCTCAAAGCCATTTACGAGGCGGCCGCCCGCGACGAGAGCACCTATCAGTACAACCTGGTGATACTGCCCGAGCTGCTGCGTGCAAGGAAGACGGCGGGAACCCTAACCGCCGCGGATGAGGCGATGGTCGTCGCTGCCACCGCCTCGCCGGTGGACAAGGTGCGCGAGTCGGCGTGGTACGCAATGAAATCGCTGGCGCTGAACAGCGCCGATGTCGAGCAAGCCGCGCTGCGCACGCTGAAGGTCGATGGCAACGCCTACTGTCGCGAACTGGCACTGATGTCGATGCAGAACCTGGCTCTCAAACCGGAACTGCTCGACGCGACCATTGCTGCGATCAAGAGCGATAAGGATGAAGTCGTCCAGAATCGCGCCTGCTTGACACTGAGCGCACTCGCACGCGCGGGCGGTGACGAAAACAGGTCGCGCGCGATCGATGTTCTGGTCGAACATTTCCGAACATTCGCGACCGGATGTCGGCGAATCGACAAGGATTGGGGATGGCGCGAAACCGGAAATGCCCTGCGCGCTTTGGGTAAACCAGGCGAGTCAGCCCTCTTGGGATTGATGGCCGACCTTAACGATAAACAGCTCGCCGACCTGGCGTGGCGGGTACTTTATTTGAGGCAAGAAGACAGATTCTGCTTCGTGACCGAAGAGGAAGATCGGGTTGCTCATTCGAAGCATCCGTTCCTGCGGTTTGCATCGGGTAACTGACTGTAAGTGTTCAGTGATCCGAGCGATGTGACTGGATGTAACAACTGGAGAAATGCATCATGACTTCCAAACATCGATACAAGCGGGCGGTTCTGACTGCCGTTCTGGCGACGGCTGCTTTCGGCCCCCGCGCATCGGCGGTCATCGACCACTATTCGAGCAGCGGCGATAATCACTTCGTCGGCACGTTTCTGCCGCTCGATTCTCCCGCGGCGATCGCGGCATCGTTCGACCTGATGAAAGATGTCTATGGCACGCGGCGAGTTTACTGGCGCGGACTCCAGGAGTCGTCTTACGTCCAGGGCGCGCCGAGACCCGAAAACGTTGTCATCAACAAGGTGATCGGGCAGGCGCGCGACTACATCGACAACATGAACATCAACCTCGTGGCGTCGAATGCCGCTCACGCCCGCGGGATGGAGTTCTGGGGCGCGACACAACTCTATGACTGGGGCGTCGAGGCAAAGGACCCGATCTTCTACGGAACGCCGGGAGAGTATGAACATCCGCTGCGCGCCGATCACCCTGAATGGAGGCCGGTCGACAAGTATGGCGACCGACGGCAGGGTGGGCCGATCGAGTTCGCCTATCCCGCGGCACGCACTGCCACCACGAATTGGGTGAAGAACGAACTCCAGGCCGCCAACTACGACGGCGTCTTCTTCATGACCTATGCCGAGAACTTCACACAGCGCCACGTCGACGAGTTCGGATTCAGCGATCCCATCGTGAACGAGTACAAGCTTCGCTACGGCAAGAACCTTCGCCGAGACACGCTTGATGCCACCGACCGCCAGCGTTGGTACGACCTTCGCGGCGAGCACACGACGGCATTCCTGAGCGAGCTCAAGACGGCGCTGACCCCGATCAACAAGAAGGTCGGAATGGCTGTGAACGCACAGACGAACGCGATGGACAAGGCGTCCTACTGGATCGGCCTGCCGTACACGATCGCCGGCAACCAGACGATGGATTGGAGGACCTGGGCCCAGAACGACTCGGTTGATCTTCTATCAATTTGGGGGACCAATCCGGACAATCTCGCGATCCTCCAGGCTCAAACCGCGGGAACGGGAACCGAGACGTCGCTTGTGACCAGCGAAATCTACAACTCGGCAAACCAGCCCGTACTCGCATCCGGTACGCCCGTGACCGGCGCTTACAACATGGATGAGGATTATCTGCTCCGCAGCAACATCCCTGTTCAACCACTCTCCTCATTGAGTTCGCCCGACCAGTACAAGCAAATGCGCGTATTGGCCCAGATCATGACCGGCACGACGACCGCGACAGCGGCAGACGTTACGCCTTTGCTGACGCATCCGAACCTCATCGCACGACGCATGGCGCTGCGGTCGCTGGGCAAGATCGGAGATCCCGCGTCGGTTCCTCTCATCGAAGCCCGCTTGACAGATTCTGAATCGGGTATTCGGAATGCCGCCGTCTACGCACTGGCGGACAAGAATCGGCCCGAGAGCGCACAGCTGATCCTTGATGCGGTCGCGCTGCACGGTAACGCGTCGTTCATGGAGGGCGCAGTGCTGGTGCTTCGGAACATGACCACGGCTCCGTCTGTACTGCTCAACGCAATTCAGACCAGTCCGGATGGGGAGGTCCGCTCCGTGGCGATGCGCTCGCTGGCGGCGGCCAACAGTACGCTCACGCCGGCGATGTTGCCGACGTTTACGGCGGCGATGAATGATCCCGAGATGTATGTCCGCGCCTACGCAGTGGAAGCGATGGGACGCGTGGGATCGAGCAACACCAATGTCACCACATTGATCAACGCCATGACGACCAGTTCGGATTCGGTGGTATCCGTCCGCTCGGCCCAGTCGCTTCGGACGCTTCTGGCGGCGTCGGATTCGGCCGCGCTTCCGCGAAAGATCGAAATCATCGATGGCATGGAGGTTCTGTTCCGCAAGTTCGGAAGCGCCGGCACGCGAAGCGACAAGGATTGGGCCTTCAGACCCGTGGGCAAGGCGATGTACGACACCGTGCCCGATGGGCGCACGCGCCTGCGCACCGTCATGAACCAGCGCATCGACCGAATTGCGGCCGAGAACGCATGGGACATCCTGCACCTGCAGCAGACGCCCGGCGCGTTCGTAAATGTCACCGAGACGGCGGACTCCTTCGCCCATTTCAAGCGGCCACGTTTCACGACCATTGTCGGCGCTTCCGATTCGTTCGACACAAAACCCAACGGCACGCTGATTAACAGCCAACCGGCACAGATCGGTCAGACGTGGCTTGTGACGCAAGGCACGCCGGCGGACCAGGTCGTGCAATCGACGATCAGCCGGAGCGGGAATGCGCTCAAGACGGTTCGCCGGGCCGGAGGATCTCATGAAGTTCGCCTCACCAGCGATGCCTGGGACGGGGTCGCGGCGGAAATCTCGACCGTGACCGCAAAGGCCGATTGGCTACGGACCAGCACCAATGACCTCACCGCCTTCGGCATCGACATCGGTGCGGGGATTGAGGCGCAGATCAGCGTCGATGCCAACTCGTTCTACCGTGTGTGGCAGACGAACGGCACAGCCAATGGCGGTACGTATCTGCAGACCAATGTGCCCGCGGGTGTGGGCGGATGGGAGTCGATCGAAATTGCCCTCACCTACAATTCCGTCAGTGGGACCACGTTATCTGGAACCTACGACGTGTTCTTATCTCGAGATGCGCTTGGCTCGCTGGGCGCAATGAGCCGCACGATGATCGCGGAGAACGTCCCGATCCACACGCTCGCCGAGAGAACGCTTCAGAACCTTTTCATCTCGAATCAGCCTAACGGCGCGCTCGACGTGACGACGTATTGGGATAACGTCTCCCTGTCGGTCGGCGCGGCCTTGCCATCCGTCTACGGCGACGCCAACCTCGACAGCGTCGTCAACTCGCTCGACTACAACATCCTAGCGAGTCACCTCGGCCAGACTGCCGTGCTCTGGACGGATGGCGATTTCAATTACGACGGGGTCGTTAACAACGCCGACATGCAACTGCTGATCGATAACTACTCACCTGCGAAGTGGGCGGTCGATAGCTCAGGAGATTGGAGCATTGCGGCCAACTGGACGGGCGAAGTGCCGAATGTCCCTATCGCGACCGCACTGTTCGGGCCGGTGATTACCGCGCCGCGCACGGTCAACAACTCTGCGGCGGTCACCGTCGGGACGCTGACATTCAACAATCTCAATTCCTACAAACTCAGCGGGAGTGGATCCCTGACCCTTGCCGCAGCTCTCGGATCGGCCCAGCTCAATGTGCAGCAGGGCTCTCACGAGATCAATCTGCCTGTTTCGTTTGCGACCGATGCGAGTATCAACGTCGCAGCGGGTGCGGGGCTTTTGATTTCGCAGCCGATGACCATCCAATCCGGCAAGACCGTCACCAAGAACGGGTCGCTGATCGTTTCGAACACGCTGACTCTGAACTCGAACGCGAAACTTCTACTCGATTCCGGATCGACCTCCGTCAAGGGCGCTCCGATTATGCAGGCCGGTTCGGTCATCGATGTGCAGGACAATTCTCTCTTGATCGATTACGCGAACCAGCCCAACCCATCGTCGGCGGTCAGGGCGCTGCTGGTCGGCGGCTATGCCGGCGGATCGTGGAATGGCCCCGGCATCAACACGTCGTTGGCCGTCTCCGGCAGGGGCCTTGGATGGAATGACAACCCGGCAACTTCATCGATCCTGATCAAGTTCACGTACCGCGGCGATACGAACCTCGACTCGATAGTGAACTTTGACGACCTGCTGGCACTGGCACAGGCGTACGGATCGAACGGGCAATGGGCCAACGGAGATAGCGACTACAACGGGTTGGTCAATTTCGATGATCTGCTGGCGCTGGCTCAGAACTATGGGCTCGCGGCGATGAGCGATGGCGAGGCGGCGCGGTTGGCGGGCCTCGGCGGCGCGTCATTCGCCAGTGATTGGGCCCTCGCGACGTCCCTCGTGCCTGAGCCGGGATCGTTTTTCCTTTCAGGACTGGCCTTTGCGAGCCTCAAGCGGCGACGCAATCCGTAAGGTCGAAGGTTAAAGGTCGAAGTAGGAAGGAGCCGCTCGATGGGTGTTCGCGAAGCGCTAAACAAGAATGGTGCGGCAAAGGTCGTTATCGGTGCTCTTCTGGTTCTAGGCGCCCTATGGTGGCTGATGAGCTCGACGAACGTTGCCGGCCAAGGAAAACCCAAGGCATTTTACACGACCGATGACGGCGCGACCTGGTTTGCCGACGACGCCGACAAACTTCCCCCTTTCGATCACGACGGAAAGAAGGCCGTCATGTGTTTCGTCTACAAGGCTGGGGAACGCGGCACTCCGTTCGTCTCTCACCTTCAGCGATTCACGCCCGAGGGTATCAAGCAGATCGAGGACGCGAAATCATCGAAAGAGTTCAACCCCGTCGGATTCAATTCCAGCCAGCGTGCGACGGTTGAAATCAAGCTGCCAAAGACAGGCGACAAGGGATGGCTCCCCGTCAATGACCCGCGCGCCTTGGCAATTCAGCAGGTGAAGCTTCCCGCGGGCGCAAGCGGCGAGCTGATCGCGGTTGATCCAAACAAGTAGATCCTGTTCGAGATGCAAAGGGTAACCCGCCATGAAAGCAGCCGTAGTCGAGTCGCGCGGCCAACTGGTCGTGAAGGAGATCGCCGAGCCAACCGTCGGCGACTATGACGTCCTTTGCCAGATGCTCTACGGATCGACCTGCTCGTCGACGGATCAGCATCTCATCGAAGACAAGATGCCTTGGAAAGTGCAGTTTCCGATCGTGCTCGGTCACGAGAGTATCGGCAGGGCGATCAAGATCGGGCCGAAGGTGAGATCATTCAAGATTGGGGACCTCATCTCACGGGTCGGCACTCCACCCATCCCCGAAGTCGGGCTCAATGTCAGCTGGGGTGGCTTCTGTGAATTGGGGATTGCCAAGGACCATCGCGCCATGCGCGAGGATGGTGTGCCTCGTGAGCAGTGGAAGTCGTATCGGATCAACCAGGTCATCCCGGCGACGTACGATCCAGCGGCATCTACGATGATCATCACGTGGCGCGAGACGCTCAGCTACGTTCGTAGGCTGGGCGTCGGCAAGGGGAGCCGAGTTGTCGTCATCGGCTCGGGCGGAACGGGTCTGGCTTTTATGGTTCATGCCCGGAATCTGGGAGCTTCGGCAATCGCCTGTATCGGAAATCCGTCTCGACAGGATGCTGCCACCAAGGTCGGCGCGACAAGCTATTTCGACTACAAGCGCCCAGACCTGTTTGAGGCGATGCAGGCCAAGAACTGCGAGTTCGATTTCATCATCGATTCGGTCGGAAAGGCCGGCATGCTCAATGGTGTACTGCCGCTTCTCAAGCCCGAGGGCATGGTGTCGATCTACGGACTCGACGACTACGACACGATGCAGATCAACCCGTTCCGGGCGCAGGGAACGTTCACCGTCTACGGCGGCGCGTATGACGAAGAAGAAGCCCACGAACAGGTCATTGCAAGGATGGCCGATGGGTCGCTCAACGCAAACGATTGGTTGGACCTTGCCCATCCGTTTCCATTGCGCGACATCAACCAGGCGATTGATGCAGTCCGAACCCGCAAGATGATCAAGGCGCTCGTCCGGCTTGGATAGTTGAATTAAGCGATCGACTCAGCGCTCAAGTGCCTTTGCGATCCGACGCATCCATTCCTCGGTCGAGGGCAGCGTGGCGAGTGGATCGTGAGCCTCGACGCCGGCGCGAATGAGGATCGGTAGAATCGGCAGCGGCCTGGGAAGGCCCATGTCAACGAATCGGACCGCCACCCACTGAGGCAGGTACGGATAAAGGAGCAGGGGCTGATGCGCCATCTCCAAGTCGTGAAGCTTCGCCGCCACTCCTCGGAGCGTTTGCTCATCTGGCGGAGACTCGATCAGGACGGCGCAGCGCGATGATGACGTACGCAGATACGTCTGGGCCGACATCAAGGCTACATCATTGGTTCTCGTCGATTCGCCCGGGTCCGCCTCATCAACGATCACAATCCTTCTGTCACCAAGCCATTGCCGAACGACCTCGGTTGGGTGCGGCGCGGCCTTTTCCTGTTCGATAAACTCATCCAGAAATCCTGCGTTCCAGTTCGGATCCTTTCGGATGTCGTAATCGAGATTGAGTGACGTGTACGGCTTGCCCTTGACGCGCATCTCGCCCCAGCATTGGCCGCAGTGGTTGTGCTCGTGATGCACCATCTCCATGCCGATCGTGCCCAATGCCGACTTGACCCAGCCGATGCAATGGTCGCAGTAGTCCTCATCGGTATGCAGGTTGTTCTTGAGAAGGAAGCCCTTGCTGGGGCATTGACGCATGTCCCAGCGAAGAATGTTGCTCGACTCATCTAGGGTAAACGTCCAGTCGCACTTTTCGTCCACACCGGTTTGATTCCATGTGTCGTAGAGTCCTCTCAACCCGGCGCGTTTCCCATTTTCTATGTAGTGAAGCTGGGAGTCGGTACCGATGGCGGCCGCCCAGAGCTCTTTGAGGGCGGCCTCTCCGAAGTGCTTGCGGACGTGGTGAAACGTCCAGTCGTAGTAGCCGCAGAAGTCCTGTACACCGAGCATTTAGTGCTCCCTTCCGGCAACGGACAGCCGAACGATGCGTTGCCGGCACGATCCGTTTCCGCCCGAACGTTCGAAACGGCAATTCGCCAATTCTGCCATTGCGCTGGTGACGTGATCGCAGTGGTCACAGAAGTAGGGAACGATGTCCCGGCCACAATCTCGCAGATGTTTGATCGCGGGACAGACGGCGACATCCAGTGTGACGGTGGTTTCGTCACTGGTTACGGTAACCTGTGCCTGCGGCTCGTGTTCGAAGTAGGTGCGCCAGTCGGCGGCGATCGCGGACATCGGCGCTGCGCGCCACGACAGCGCCCGGGCCTTGTAGTACCCGGCTCCAAGTTCGCGCCAATAGCGAACCAGCGCCGCCATGCCGAATCGATCATGGATGTGACGGAATATCGCGTTGTTTCCGAAGTAGAAATCGGGAGCGGACATTGTTAGATCGTCCTTCACATAAAGGGAACACGGATGCCGTCTCTCAGCCCAGTCACTTGGCGGTATATCCGCCATCGATTGGGATGTTCGTACCGGTGATGTAGGCGGATGCGTCTGAGGCGAGAAATACGATCGTCCCTTTGAGATCTTCCTCGTTCGCCATGCGCCCGAGAAAAGTCCGATCGCTGTATCGTTTGACGAACTCGTCAGACTGATCAAAGAGGAACCCGCCGGGGCTGATGCAGTTCACCCGGACATTGTTGACACCGAGGACGGACGCGGCGTACCGGGTGAGTTGAATCATCCCGCCTTTGTGGAAGAAGTAATCCGGTGGCGGCGGGTTCGCGATGTCTTTGTAGAGCGATAAGTCCGGCCCGATACAGCCTTGAATGGAACCCACATTGATGATGCTCCCGCGACCATTTTCTGCCATCGCGCTTCCGAAGGTGCGGGTCATCATGAAGATCCCCGTCGCGTTCACGCGCATGCTCTCTTCGAACGCCGCCACCGAATCGTTCCATGATTTCATCGGACGAAGGACCGAGTTGTTCACCAGGACATCGATTCGGCCATGCTCGCTCACGAGCTGGTCTCTGAGCGCGTTGATGGATTTCTCGCTCGATTGATCCAACGAACCAACGCGAACGTTCAAACCCTGGGCACGAAAATGCTCGCTCTGCGCTGCAAGTTTTTCGACGTTACGGCTCGCCATGGTCGTCAACGCGCCCGCCTCGGCGAGCGCCTGCACGATCTGTCTGCCGAACAGGCCGGAGCCGCCTGATACAAGTGCGACTTTACCTTCCAGATTGAAAAGCTGCTTTACGTTCACTCGCACTCCAGGTTTTAAGCGGAGTCTCCGCTGTGTGCTCGCGACTTGTTTATGGCGGAGATGCCATTAATTGTCAATCCGATCATTCTGCGATATCAAAATGGCACATGCGTTCGAGGCGCTCGATCAAACGACCCCCCGCGAGTTCGGCCGACCATTCAAATGTTGCGCGGCTGGACTCGCTCACGCCGCGACATGCGACGGTCCTCGGGCAGGTATGGTTCAACAAGGGATTGAGCCGCAGCGATCTGCACGTTCGAACAGGAATTCGTTTGCGAACGATCGGATCGGTGGTTGAAGACTTGCTCGCATGGGGGATCATTGAAGAAGGAACACCACGTGCCTCCGGAGTTGGACGGCCACAGGTGCCGCTGGCTGTTGCCGGGTCAAAACGTGAGATACTCGGCCTGTCCATGACGGCGCATCGCGTGATCGTGGTGACGGCGGGCCTGGACGGAAAGGTCGTTCGTCCCCCGATAAGCCTTGTCGTAAAGGGCGGCGATGACTTGGTCGCGGCGGCTGCAAAGCTGGTCCAGGAATACGCCGATGCCAAAACGCTTGCCATCGGCGTTGGACTGACGGGATTCGTCGACACCGAGATCGGCGACTGGCTCTTGAGTTCCGCGCATCCCGCAGACGACCGGATCAGTCTCAAACGACTCATCCGGGCAGCGGGGGTGATTCCGATTTCAATCAGCAACGAGCTTCATGCCATATCTGCTTCGGCCCGGCTCGCGGGAAGGCTTTCTGGCGGAGATTCGTTGTTGATTCATCTTGAAGACGGCCGAGTCGCGGCATCAATTCTTGTCGACGGAAAGCCCAACCGTGGAAGCGTCATGGCCGCAAATGAACTGGGCCATACGACGATGCCCATCGAGACCGAGCGTTGTTACTGTGGACGTGCCGGCTGTATCGAGAGGATATTCAGTAGCGAGTTTCTCGAGTCGCAAGGTTTCAAGAAGGGGTTCCGCGATGCGCTCTCCGGAAACATCCGTTCGAACAAGCCCGTTTTGAAGATGGTAGACCTGATTTGCCGCGCCGTCGCCAACGCGATCAATTTCGTCCGGCCTGCTCGATTGATTGTCAGCAGCCCCTACGGGGACCTGAAAGAGTTCGTCACCGTTTTCGAAGAACTCCTGGAATGTCACACCCTGAGCGTGCTGTATCAGCGACTCGAACTCGAGTGGCAGCAATTCGACCCGGACCACAGCGCATTGGCGGCCGCGGCGCTTCCCCTCGCGAGCATTTTCGAAACGGCAAGGTGAACAATCCTCCGGGGCCGATGTCGACCAAAAGGCGATCAATTGACAATTAATGGCGATGATGCCATAAATCAGAATCGCTGCGATTTGGTGGTCTGCTGGCCCGCGAGGTTCGGCGACCAATGCGCTGATACGGAGTTCAGCTATTGGGTCACGATTACTCACATCTCCGCCGTTCCCGATCGAGCTGCCAACCGCGTTACACGGATCAATCGCGTATATGCCGGTACTTGCGTTGCTGGTTTGCATTTGCGTTTCTGGCGTTTCTGATCAGCACTGCGAACGGGCAGACCGACTTTCAGATGTCGATCGCGCCGACATTTGGTGAGGCATATCCGGCGGGGCGGTGGTTGCCGCTGCGAATCGATCTGCGAAATGATTCGGCGAATGCCGTCGACGGCGTCGTGCGCATGCCGATCGCTTTGCCTGGCGCAGCGACCGAGTTTCGCTTCCCTACGACGGTTCCGCCTAAGAGCCGCCTGGCAACGACCGTGTTTGCCTATCTGCCCGAAGCACCGATCGCCCAGCCCGGTGCTGCGCGCAAGTCGGGTGCGAATCCTGTTGCAGTTGCCGAGTGGATTGGAGGAGATGGGGCTCGCCTCGCCCGAGCAGAAGTGCTCGGCAGCCCCGATACCCAGAAGCCCGATGGAACTGGAGACGCTGCGGCACCGCCGGGCTTTTTGCTCCTGTCGGTCAACGGAAACGAAGCGGTCGATCCGCGCGAGTCATTCCAGGTGGTGCGTCTCGCTGAGCTCCTCTCGTCGCAGAATGCGTTCCCGCTCACGACTGGACACGTTTACCCGGATTCGTTGCCGCGACATGTTGCGGGATACGGCTCGGTCAAGGCCGTGATCTTAAGCCGTGTTTCACCTGCGGCGTTGGACGAAAGCCAGCGACAAGCGCTCAAAGCCTATCTGCTTGTCGGAGGAGTACTCGTCCTTCCCGCGCCAATCGGAGAGAGCGATCCGACGGCAACCTGGATGGACGAGATGTTGCCTGTGTCGATTATCGGCAGTCACGAGGCAAACGCGATTGCCGCAGTCGATGTGGAGACTGTAAATCCGGCCTCTCAGGAGAAAGCCCGGGAGATTCAACTGCGTGAGACGATTGAGGTTTGCGAAGCAGTCAATTCGGGCGGCGAGGTGCTGTTAAAGGATGAACATTATGCACACGTCTCGTTCAAAAGGGTTGGGCTTGGACGAGTTGTCTTCCTGAGCGTGCCCGTCAACGCGCTCGATCCGGCCGACCCTCGGACGGCTTTGATCTGGCGCGAGATTCTGCAGCTCGATCATTCCACGAGCGATTGGGCCGCATCGCGCCTGCAGAGCGAGCGTGATCACGTTCTCGAGTCGATGATCGGGGCGCCGACGCCGCGTTGGTCGAACGCGGCGATCATCGCCGGTGGATACCTTGGCCTGATGTTGATGATCCAACTGGTGTTCTCGGGCGCGAGGCGGCCGGTAGCATTTGCGGTCGGTACGGGCGTAGCGATTCTCGGTTGTGGAGTGCTGCTGGCGATTTCCTCTGTTCGCCGATCCGACCATGGATCCTTCAGCGCCGCGAGGCTCGCGACGATCGACCTTGGTGTACAGGGAGGCGGTGTTCGGCGCGAAGCGATTGCCTTCTTCGGGCGCGATGACCCTGCCTTCTCGCTTTCGGCCGGCGACGCTGTCGCACTTCGACCTGTGGCCGCGAGCGCAGACAACCCCGCATCGGTGACACAACTTCCGTTCGCCGCACCCAACGCGGCTGTTCGTTCAGGCCGCGTCGATCGCGTATGGGAGGCCACGGAACCTGTCGCCGAGAACGTTCGATTCACGGCACGGGCTACTTTCGAGTCGGACAGAGTCATGCTGCAGTTTGACAACCGTCTCGGCAGCGTGCTCCGATCGCCGATCGTCATCTGGAATCGAGCTTGCTATCGCACGGGTGATCTGCCACAGGGGTCGTCCGCGGCGGCACTCGGCCTCAGGAGTCCTGCAGGCGATTTCACAAACGCGTCAGTTATCGCCGGCGAAGCAGACATTCTCCGTAGCCAGATCGCGAAGGCTTCGGTAACAATGGCAACCAACAGTCGTATCCCCGCGGTTGATGACTCGCAGCCCATGCTCATTGGCTGGTTAGACGCGTCGACATCCGATCTGGCCAAGCCGATGACGCAGTTCTCAGTCGCCCCCGATCTGATTCGTGCGCAGGTAATGGTTCGTTCGCCGATCCAGATCACACCAAGTGCGCTCGAGCAGTCGATTCATGTCCCATCCGATTTGGTACAAGTGGCAGGCGGCGCCGGGCAGGGAGTTTTCTACGACGACGTCCAGCGGGAATGGGTGCAGTCGATGCAGGCTGGGAACTGGCTGATCGGCTTTAGGGCTCCGGCTGGAATCGGGAGCATCAGGCCCACCCGCGCGACGCTGCGCGCCGATCTTCTCGCGCCGGGCCACAAAATCACGTTTCGGCGTGGTCAGGCTCTCGAAGGAGTCGCAAAGGAGAACACTGGCGGCCCGATTGTGGCTGAATGGAACCGCCTTGTCGGCGCGCGAAGCATTGCTTTCGACCTTGATCCGGCAGACGCCGATGCACAAGGCTGCGTGTGGTTGCTGCTCAGTGTCGAAGAAGCAGGGTCGGCCGGAGATGGCGGCGTGCTGGCACAGTGGAAGTTTGGCCGTCTCGAGATGGAATTGGATGCTCGTGTCGAATCGAGACGGTGACGTTCTGGAATGAAGGTGACAGTCATGGCGATCGATCGCTCCAAGCCGATTCTCAGAACCGAATCACTCACCAAGGTGTATGGTCAGCAAGCGGCGTTGACGAACCTGGACCTTGCCGTTCATGAAGGCGAAGTGATTGGCTATATCGGCCCCAATGGCGCAGGGAAGACCACCACGTTTCGCATCCTCTGCGGGTTGCTCGACCCGACCAGCGGCCGGGCCCTGATCCGCGACAAGGATGTCACCGGCAACAAGGATCTGATCAAGCAACTCGTCGGCTATCTGCCCGACAATTTCGGCATCTATCCGACGCTTCGCGTCTGGGAGTATCTCGACTTCTTTGCGGCAGCGTACCGGATTCCCAAGAAGCAGAGGCCGGAGCGAATCGACAAGTGCCTGAAGATCGCCAATTCATTCGAGTTTCGCGACAAGCTGATGGGTGCGCTCAGCCGCGGCATGAAGCAGCGGGT
Organism: Phycisphaerae bacterium; assembly: GCA_031411495.1. Lineage (GTDB taxonomy): Bacteria > Planctomycetota > Phycisphaerae > Tepidisphaerales > Tepidisphaeraceae > JANOBD01. Next base: position 67,451 of record JANOBD010000180.1, read on the forward strand.
CGGGATCGCCAAGACACTGCTGCATGATCCCGCAGTTCTGATCCTCGACGAACCGGCGGCAACGATCGACCCTCGGGCGCGCATCCAGATGCGGCAACTACTCCGGGAGTTGGCTGATACCGGCAAAGCGGTCCTGGTGTCGAGCCACATCCTGCCGGAGTTGGCCGATGTCTGCGATACGGTTGGAATTCTCAACGCGGGCAAAATGGTGGCGTGCGGCCCGGTGAAGCAGATTCTCAAGCAGGTGCGCCAGAAGCGGCTCATGGAGATCGCGGTGTTGAACTCGGCCGAAATGGCCCAGGAGGTGCTCAAAGCTGCGCCCGGTGCATGGGAGCCGGCTGAGTCGGATGTTGCAGGTGGCGTCCTGCGATACCAGGTTCAGGCGGATGAACCACAACTTGCCGAAACGCTGTCGCTGCTCATCAGTAACGGAATCGTGGTAACCAATTTTCACGAGATTTCAGCGGACCTGGAAGATGTGTTCATGAGTCTTACGAGGTGACCGAGCCGATGAATCCCGTACTCAAGAAGGACATTCTCGGCTCGCTGCGACAGCGTCGCGCCGCGGCGATGCAGGTGCTGTTCCTGCTGACACTGTGCATTCTGGTCCTTGCCACCTGGCCCCAGCAGGGAGTCGTGTCGCTTGCTTCTCGTGGGCAGGATTCGCTTTTGCTTGGTTTGATTCTCGGGCAATTGGTTCTGCTCGTCTTGTTTATCCCAGGCGTCGCATCAATTTCCATCACCGCCGAACGCGAACAGGGAACGCTCGAGATGCTGTACGCGAGCCGGCTCACCGCCTGGCAGCTGATCGTCGGAAAAGTGCTTTCGGCGATCGGGTATCCGATTCTGCTGCTGACCAGCGGGTTACCGTTCGTGGCGATGCTCAGCTATCGCGGCGACGTCGATCTGAACGGGCTGCTGTGGGCTTATCTGGTGTTGATCGTTACCGCCGTCCTGTTGGCGCTGATGTCGCTCGCGATTTCCGCGTGTTGCAGACAGAGTTCAACCGCTCTCGTCATTACCTATGTCGCTGTACTGATGCTCTGCGGCGGCGTACTTGTGCCGGCCGCAATCATGCTCGCGTCGTCCGGCGGTACTGCGGCTCAAGCGCTGCATAGTGTGCGAAGTGTCTCGCCGGTTGCTGCGATGCTGTCACTGCTTCGTCCGAACCTTGCCGAGTTCGGCGGGCGTGAGGGCGGTATCGACCCCAACACAGGTGACCTCACTGAACGATTGCTGCCTGCCTGGAAGCTCTTTCTGCCGGTTGCAGGCGGAATCATTGTGATCTGTCTTGGAGTGCTCGTGGCGGTATTGAGAAAGGCCCCCGCGCATTCAGGAAACGTCACGGCGCCATCGGCCCGCCAGGCCGGAAGTCGTCGCTCACTAGCGCATCGAATTCTGTTTCTAGTCGACCCGAACAAACAGCGAAAGCCGTTTGGCCGCTTCAATCCGGTGATCGCGAAGGAGGCGCGAACCAACCAACTGGGATCGGCGAGATGGATGATACGGATCTTCTACGGCGCGCTGTTCGTTTCTATGATGCTTGCGTTGATGGCGATGTACGGGGGCCAAACCGAACATGGTGACCTATTGCGCTATGTCGCGGCAGTCATCGTGGCATTCCAGGTCGCAGTCATCGCGATTATCGATCCGTCGCTAACGAGTCCCGCAGTCAGTGCGGAAATCGAGAATGGAACCTTTGAAATCCTGCGGCTCACTCCATTGACCTCGAGTCAGATCTTCTGGGGAAAGTTCGTGCCCGCGTTTCTGCCAGCGCTATTGCCGATCGTCGCGCTCATTCCTGCGTTTGCGACGATCTGCTTCGTGAACCACATCTACATCTCGTCGTTTGTCATGATGCTTCCCGTGTTCGCGATGTCCGTCGCACTCTGCTGCACTGCCGGCCTCTGCTGTTCCGCGTTTGTATCCAGCACTGCCCGCTCGACGGTAATCAACTATTTTCTGGTCGCAACGGTCGTGGTGATGCCGATGGTCGCGTGGTTCGCCTCGGGAACCATCCTCGAGCCGCGTCTTGCTGCGTGGCTCGCGATGCCAAGCCCGCTTGTGATCGCGCTGAACCAGTTGCCGGGTGGGTCTCCGGATCTGGCTGAACTGTGGAGGGCACACCTGATTTTCACGGGCGTTCTGGTCGTGGGTCTGCTCATCGTCGCCCGATTCAGGTTGACTCAGCTTTTGCGAAAGGGCTAGCTGTGCCGCCGATGCTCATCAATGTCCGATGCGTTGCTGTCGCCGTCTGCGCCGGTATCGCCGCGGCGTGTGCGCAAACGACGCCGGCGACAGAACCTGCTCTGCCATGTGGAATGGAGGCATTCGAGATCCCGCCGGGCGTGTTGAAGCCGTCGACACCTGCGCGGGTCATTGAATTGATCGGCAAGGCACTTGCTGCCAACCCGCCGCCATCGCGCCGCGCTGAACTGGTCAGGAACCTTGGTGAATGCCGTCTGCCCGCGGGGGTGCCGGCGGTTGTCGGCGCGATGGCAGACCCGGATGCGACAGTACGGGCGGAAGCTGCGCGCGCGTGCGCAATGATCGGCGATCCGTCCGGCATCAAGGCACTCGAGGAATTGCTCAAGGACTCCGACCCGGCCGTGCGTGCGGCGGCGATACGTGCCGGCGCGAGCCTGAATCAGGATTCATTCGTGACGGCCGGACTCGGGGATTCCAATCAAGACTGTTTTATGGCCGCCGCCCCCCATGCTTCCGGGCCCGCGCATTTCGAATTGATCGCAGCGCGGATGGCCTCATTGTCCGGTTCGGCAAGGTGTGTTGCGGCTCGTGCGCTGTCTCGAAGCGCATCCATGGAGCACGCCGCATTGGTCGCGAGCCAGTTATCCGGCGATAACGTTCCTTTGATCGTTGTGGCAATCGAGTCGCTGGCAAAATCCAAGGCCGTCCTCCATGCCGATTCTGTCCGGGCGATGCTGTCACATCCACATCCCACGGTGCGGCGAGCGGCAGTACGTTCGATGAGGGTATTCGCGGAAGGGGTCGATCAGGCTGCGATAGCCACGAAGGCGCTGGCTGACGAGGATTTGTCGGTGCGCCAAGCCGCCTGTGAGTTGCTGAATGCGAACCCGACGCAAGAGGCGATTCCAGTCCTGGCGCAACAGCTGTCTGCGGGCTACCGGCCGCTCCGGCTTGCGGCACGTGAGGCGCTGATCAGTGGCGATGCGGTCGCGCAGGAGCAGGTAAGAAACGTAGCCGCGGCGATGCTGAGCGATGTCGATCATGACCGACGTATCGATGGTTCCTACATTCTGGGACATCTCAAGAGTGATGTTGCATTCGAACGCCACCTCCAGCTCCTGGACGATGGGGACTGGGTGATCGTGCAACAGGTGGTCGAATCGCTTGGCGAGATCGGCCGGACCGAGGCCGCCGAGCGGATCGTGAAGATCGCCAAGCGAGCCCAGCCTGACGAAGCCGCGGGCGCGAGTGCGCCGAACGAGCCTGAGGCAATTGGCGCCGCGTTTGTCGCCTGTGGCAAACTCCACTACAAGCCGATCTTCCGGTTGGCACGGGAAATCGTGCCGCAGAAACTCACATCTCCCATCGCAATCCGGTCCAGAGCAATCTGGGCCGCGGGAGTACTCGGAGCTGCGGACGACGGTGACTTGGCGAGTGCACTCTTATCGGTGGCAAATGACAATTCCCCGTACGAGAACGAACTGGCGCGCTTCGAGGCAATCAAGGCGCTGGGCAATCAGCACCACTTGGCGGCGCTTGAAGAATTGCAGCGACAAAGTCGCGAGCAATCGATTCCGTCGCTGCGATGGATAGCGTATCTGGTCGCCAGGCGACTCCAGGGCGGGAACGCCTCCGAGCCTTATACGCCACCGACCCTCACCCATATTGCGGAGACTTCCATCCAGGACCTGAGTCAGTAGGCGTTTGCGACTCGCTGACAACCGCGGGTGTGCAACTAGCGATCCTGCTGCGGTCCTGCACTCGCGGCGATCATCTCCAACTGCATTTGAGACAATGCCAGATTCCGCCGGAACACGAAGCTCGCAGCGCAGGCGACGATGAATCCGATTGCCATCGAGCTCGGCATGATCCATGTGAAGCCTAGCCCCGGGCGGCCAGTCAGCTCGGACCAGTACGCGATCACAACGGCGGTCGCCGTCGAAGCAAAGACGCCGATCAGCGTTCCGGTCTGTGATGCGAACGGAACGAACATCGCCATGAGGAAGAGAAGGAACAGCGGCGCCGTCAGCAGGTTGACGACCTTGTTTGCCACTTCGAGCAGGTTGCCGTGAACTTGTTTTACATAGAGAAAACTGAGCAGAACCGTGATGACGCCAACGACAAACGAGATGTACTTGGCGAGTCGAAGGTGATCGACCTCGCGAAGCTTTGTCGCGCGGAAGCGGTCGATGAAGTCGACGGTCACGACGGAGGTTATCGAGCTCATCCCCGACGAAAGGCTGGACATCGCAGCGGCCAGCAGGCCCGCGACGACCAACCCGGTTACACCAACGGGCAGGCCCGACACGATGAACTGCGGGAAGAGCTGATCGGAGTTGTCTTTGATCGTCTGGCCTGGTTCGAGCAACGAAGGGAACGCCGTGTAGTATCCCAACAGCGCGAAACCCAGCGCGGAACAAAAGAAGAGGACCAGAACGTCGGTAAGCTGATTGATGATGTACGCGCGTCTCGCGCTGCGGGCGTCCCTGGTCGCGAGGTAACGCTGGATCGCCATCTGGTCTGACCCGGCCGTGCAGACGTACCAGATGAACGTCGACATCACCATGTCGAGTAATGACAAGTGGGGTGTTCCGTCGGGTAGAAACTGAAATCGCTCCCAATGGGGCGCCCATGCCGTCGGCAGCCACGGCGTCACGCCACCCATTTTCACGCTGATGACGATCAACCCCGCGACGGCTGCTGCAAAAAGAATGAACGTCTGAAGCACGTCCGTCCAGACTACTGCTTGCAGACCTCCGATTGAGGTGTAGATCAACGTCACGACTCCCATGGTTGCACAAACCCACGGCGTTGCCGATTTGTCGAGTCCCGCGAGCGGCACGAGAACCTTATCCGCGGTTGCGTAGATGATGACCGCCATCCAGAGCAGTCTCATTGCTACGAAACAACAGGAGCCGACCATTCGCGCCGTCAGCCCGAGCCTGTTTTCCAGGATCTCGTAGGCGGTCGTTACGCGGAATTGCATGATGCGCGGAATCAACAGCCAGCCTACGACCGCAATGATGAACGGATAAGAGGCGATGCCGAACAGGATCATCGGCCCGCGGTGAATCATCTCGCTTGGCACGGCAAGGTAGGAAATCGTGCTGAGCAGTGTGGCAAAGAGCGAAAGACCGACAGACCATGAGCTCATGGTGCGACCGCCGAGCAGGTATTCATCGGTGGTCTTGGATTTGCGCGAGTAGTAGATCCCCACCGCGAGCATCCCCAGCGCGTAGGCGCCGATCACCGACCAGTCGATCGCCGAGAGATGTCGAGTGTCAGCCGAAGCAAGTGGCACAGTCATTGTCGATCGCCTTAGAAGACCAGGTCCGGATTCTCCGGTCCGAAATGCTTGAGCATGACGATCGGATCGGTTGATGAGGGATTCGAGATGACAACGCCGCGGCTGGCGGCATCCTCACTGACAAAATACTCGTCGTGGGTGAGCTGGTCGAACCGAATCAGGCGCGGCGTCTCGAGCGGCCATCCGCCGAAGGTACCGTGGCCTTGAACGTTGATGACTCCGTACGCCGCCGAGTCTCGAATCGTCACGGTGCGCCCGGGAAAAACGGTAAGCTCTTTGGCGCTGTAGGAACTCGATTTGTAGCAGATCCAGTTCTCATGATAACCGGCAGCCTGCATCGTCGCGATGTCGGTGACGGGACGGGGCCGCATGAAATGGTTGGCGGCGAAGTTCGGGTCGACGTTGGCGTCCCAGTCGAGCAATTCGATGAGGAAATCGCAGTTGCCATGCTTGTCTGCCGGGACATCCTTCCAAAGAAGCTCCGGCGGAACGATCGCGTCGTTCACCAGCGACTGATACATCGCGAATACGTCCGAAGCGAACTGTGGCTCGTACGTGCAAAGACTGCCGGGCGCATGAAGAATGCCCGGCGGAACATCCCATCCGGTTCCCGGTTCAAGTCGATACGCTGCGGAGAGATTGGTGATCTTGTTGTCGCCTTTCTCGAAATTGCGCATGCACTCGAGCACCTGTGCCTTGGTCGTACCTGGATGCAGCCCGAAAAAAGTGTATGGAAAGTCACTGCCGTGATTGTTTACCTGCGGCGGGAAGTAATACGCCTCGGGTTTGCCAGCCTGCCCGACGAGTTTCGCGTGCTCGTGCCGATGATGCAGGTGGTGGGGCAGCGGCCCCTTGTTGTCGAAGTACTTCGAATAGACTGGCCACCGCCGGTAACTCTCCCATAAGCGAGGCCCGATGAGTTGATCTTTCAATTCGGCGACTGCGTCTCGAAGCAGAACTCGTTCCGTGCGTCCGGCGTCCTCAACGACGATGAAGCTCAGCCCTTCGTTGGGCGAGGTGAGCGGGCCGTTCGCTGCAGGCGTCGTGGAACTGAACCACCGCTCATCGATTCCGCCGCGATTTCCGCCCAGAGCGTAGTAATCATCCGGATGCAGGCTGATTCGACGCCCCGGGATGCAGAAACTTCGCGGGACCCAGGTTGGCGCGAGTCGGAGAATTCCCTTGCCCGCATTCAACGCACGATCGGCGATTGCCCTTGCGCTGCTGCTCATGCCGGAACCCCCTTCACCTGAATCTCGATCATCTCGAGCATGTCGAGACGGGCGAGTGAAAACGACAGTCGATCTCCCTCGCGGTGCGGCTCGATCTCGCATCCGTCTGACACGCGTGAACATTTGCCAGCCTGAACTTCGGGGAATCGGATCTTGACCTGCACGTTGTGAACCGGGATGTTCGGCAATTCATCCTGAAAGTTGACCAGCGACAGCAGATAGGTCGGCCGAGTCGTGCTCTTAAGCAGCGTGACCTCAACCGCACTCGGCGCGTTGCATTCAATGACATGCCGGGATGATGCAAAGTCCCGGAAGAGCGATTGTCCGAATGCCTGCTGCGCCGCGTGCTGTCGAGCGAATAGTGATGAATAAAGATATACGGCACGGCCGTCACCAAACTTGTTGACAGTTAGGCCGGCATACGGTCCCACAGGGCCGGGCGGATTGCTGTGATAGGCGGCAAAGTGCTCGAAGTCGTCCTTATCCCACAATGGCTCAGAAACGCGCGCCAAAACCGTTGCCGTCGTCGCGGTCACGAGTGGTGCGGGGACGTCGTTAGAGACCATCGGGCCACTGTGAGGCACCAGATAGCTCCAGTGCCGCGAGAACTGGCCGCTGAACTTTATGCCGAGGACATCTGCCAGAGCGAAGTCGCCAGTCGTGCTGCCGTCAAGTTCGGAGTACCCCACCATCCCCGTTGCGATGAGTGTTCCGCCGCTGCGCACGAACTCGCGTAATCGACTGACTTCCGCTGCGCTGAGAAACGATGCGTCATTGAGGATGATCGTGTCGAGCCCGGCAAAGTCGACGGTAGCGTCGTTGATGACCCGGTATGGGATCTTGGCCTGATTGAGGACGATCGATGTCCCAAGCGCCTCCTGGAGCGGCTTGAGATCGGTGGAGGCGAGCATGTTGTTGGCCGGGTCCATCACGTTTCGCAGGCTCACGCCGTTGTGATCGCGCCGGATGTAGCTCGCCATCGAAAAATAGATCGCGGTATCGGCTACGAGCTTCGGGCGATGCTTGCCAAGTTTGCTCGCGAACGGTGCAAGGATTGTGCCGATCTTCTCCATGCGGTCGTAGAAGGCCTCTTCCAGCGTCCCGTCCGGGTTGATCGCGTCGATCAATAGATACGTTCCGCCGTTGGCGAGCGTGGTCGCACACGAGCAGATCATCTCATCGTCGGATTTTGTCGAGGTGTGATCGTACAGCGTGACGCAGCGCGACGTCATGAACTCGAATGGCAACTGGCGCTCGAAAGAAGCGAGCACCTTGCATCCAAGGCGTTGCTGGTGCTTTCCGCCGTAGAAGTCGCCGCTGGGGAGATCGCTTGCGAGCGAATGGGCGTGCGTCTGCGCGTACATCCAGCCAAGCAACACCGGCGAGAACTGATGCGCGACGGCGATCTTCGAGTTCGTCGATTTCACAGCGGTCGTCAACTCGTGCGCGAACTCGGCCAGCCAGCGCTCGCGGCTTCGCTGGAAGCCGACCCAGTGCCGGTCGTTCCAATCGATCGTCGTCGGGATCTCATCTCCAGTTTCGCGGCGATAGCGGTCGCGACAGTTGTGACAGAAACAGACGCCGGGCCAGAACGTCATGTCGATGAAAATCGAATCGATGTCGTATCGGCAGATCTCGCGAATCTGTGCGCACGCGAAACTCCGGTAGTCGAGGCTGTTGGGGCAAAGGTGCCACGAGCGGCGGTAGTTCTGTTTTCCGTCGATCTGCGTAACGCGCCACGCCGGATGCTCTCTTGCGACGCGCCTCATGTAGACGACGGTGTAGTACGCGCGCGGTACGATGTCATTCTTCCGAAGCAGCGCGACCGTTTCGCCAAACACATCACGACCCTTGAGGCCCGGGTGCATGTGACCGAGCTTTGTCGGGTAATAGCTGTTGCCGTTGTGACACGTCGCATAGGTCATGAAGGAGTCGCAGCCACTGCGCTTGACCGTATCCACGAACGTTTGCGGACCTAGCCTGCTGAGAAAGAGCGGATCGTGGTCGGTGATGTGGCTGTCGACCAGGAAGCTCGCGTAGTTGCTTTGAAGATCTTTCATCCGATTCCCTGTCGAGCGAACTCGCTGGACTTGTGTTTATTGTCGTATGGCCACGATGGACGTCCGATCCGTTCGACTGCGATCGGTCGAGGGTTCACCGCCTGGGAACCACCAGGTCATCGGTTTGACTTGAATCCCGGGCACGCAGGTCGTGGGAGTAACTGTGTTGCCGCGTGTTCGGGTTCGGAAGGTGCGCAGATCCAGTTCGAAGAGTTCGCTGGTCACTTCTCCGACTTTTGCGACGCGCCCGGCAAATAGCAGTGTGTGGTCGTCTATCGCGACGGCCGTCCACGCGTATCCGGGCATTCTCACATCGGCAAGCTGCTCCCATCGGTCATTTGCCGGATCGTAACGATAGGCATCGTCGAATACCTTGAACTCTTTCACGTGGGGCGGAGCGGCATATCCGCCGAACACATAGAGCGACGAACCGGCGGCGACGATCGCCATGTAGCCTCGGCCCGGTGCGGGGAGAGGCGCGAGCGTTCTCCATCGGGACTCTTTGGCGGTGGTATCCAACGCGAACAACTCGTTGCTCAATGCGGCTTTCGTGAAGCCGCCAACGACATAAAAAGTGCCATCGAGAAACGCGCCGCCTGCCGATTCGAGTTCAATCGGCAACGGAGGCAGCTCCTGCCATTCAAGCTTTCCGCCGCTTGCGGCGAGTTTCGCAGCTGCGTTGCTCGCGGCGTTGCCATCGGTGCCTCCCGCGACGAACAGAGCGCGACCGTCCGTGGCGAAGGCGGCATCACTCGTCGGGCGACGAAAATCGGGACCTGCCTCCCAATGACCCCGCCGGTAAATAAAGCACTCGTGAAGCCAGCGTTTGGTTGTCTTGTCCGGGCTCCAGTGCGATCCGCCGACGACGACGGGCATCCCCGCGACCAACCCTCCGGCGTGGCCGGCGGTTGATATCGGCAGCGGCGAGCCTTCGGTAACGCTGATGGACCGATCACCCGCACAGCCCGAGCCGATCATGCACAGAAGCAGGCAGGCAAGAATATCGATTGCGGCCGTGCTGCTTTTCATCCAGTTCCTCAGATCTCATTTGGATGGCTGATCAATGCACTGTGCCGGGGCGGACCGTGCTCCTTCGCGGGCGTAGGTATCGCCGTATTGCTCTCGCAGCGCGGCGAACTCCTTGTTCATGCTCTCGCGCATTTTCACCACGTCGGCGTAGTGGAACATGAGGTTCATTCCCGCGTCGAGAAACGCCTTGTTCTGCGGCTTGGCCAAATCGACCTGGATTCCGACGCCCACGCCGGCCTTGCGGCAACGGCGGATGACGTCGCACACCGTCGCGATGAACTTGGGGTTGTCATACTCCTCTGGGATGCCCATGGAACAGGTGATGTCATGGGGGCCAAGGAAGACGCCGTCCACGCCTTCAATGCCGACCAGTTCCTCAAGACGATTGATCGCGGGGACGCTTTCGATACCGATGATCAGGTAGTGATGTTTGTTGAAGCGGTCAAAAAACGCCCGCATCTTGTCGCTAGGTGGAGCCGTTCCATCGAGGTAACCCTGGAGGATTTCGCCCTTGATCGGCCGGTACTTCACCGCGCCGACGACCGATTTCACCTCCTCCACGGTTTCGACGTAGGGGACGACGATTCCCTGAGCGCCACCGTCCAGTGCCTGGGCTGCAAGACGCGGACACGGATGCGGAATGCGGACCATCGGTGTGACGCCGTTGAGCGTGTAGACCTGGCACATCGCGCTGACTTCGCCGCGGTCCAGCGGCATGTGTTCCTGGCAGATAAAGACGCCATCGACAGCCAGCGCCATCTTCAAGGCCAGGTCGATCGGATTTCCCGGGCTGACGATATGCGTGATGTACACGCGTTCACCAGCTTTGAGTTTCTGTCGAAAGAGATCGCCTTGCATGTTCCGGGTCCTTTCAGTCATCCTCTTGCAGTCACCGCGGTGCTGAGCTCGCGTCCCTCGGTGTCTGTCTTACTGAGCGTAAACAGCGTGAGATTTGTGAGTTGTTCTCGCCTGGGCCGCTTCCCGCCGAAATAAGGAACGATCATGCCGGTCAGAATCGTTCCTACGAACGCGGGCAAAGACACCAGCATGAAGCTGATGGGCGCGCCCGCCCAGCGGCTGCGAAGGTACCAAACGACCATGGCGATGGTGAGGGCGATCCCAACGCCAACCGCGGTCAGCACGTGATTCGCATTCGCGCGGGTGCTGATAACACCAATGAGAAAGATTGGCGGCACGATCGTGATGATGGAGCCCCAGATCGTGTTGGACTCCAGCAGTGTTTCCCGCAGGGTGGATGAAGCCGTGTGGATGAAGATTCCCATCGCGGTCCCCAATACGCCTAGCCCAACCGTCATCCATCGAGCGAAGGCAACCTGCTGCGGATCGGTCGCTTCTGGCTTGAAGAAGCGGACGTAAAAGTCCTTGGTTGCGACCGTCGAGAGCGACATGATCATCGCACCGACGGTAGAGATTGCGGCGGACAGAGCGGCCGCCGCCATGAGACCCGGAACGGGAGCAGGTGTCTTCTTCACAATGAACGTGAAGAGTGCCAGGTCTCCCTTCGCCGGGTTCCCTTCAGGCAGTGGATGTTGACCGAAATAGGCAAAGACAGCGATGCCGAGGAACCACAGGATCGCCCCCAGAGGAACGAAGATAATCACGGAGGTAAGGAAGGATTTGTACGCGCCGCGATACGAACTGGTACTCAGCAGCTGCTGGATCGCGATCTGGTCTGAACTTGCGTAGAACATGTACGCAAAGATGGAGGACATCATCAGCAGCCAGAATGTGACGCGTACGTGCGGATCGAACGAGAAGAAGTCGTCATCGAAGCCGAACCAACGATTATGCGCCCGTGCGTACTCGAACACGCCCATCGTGCCGCCTTTGACTTCGGTGGTGCAGAGATACACAACCAGGCCGATACCCACGCACATGACGACGAACTGCAGGACGTTGGTCCACACGACCGCTTTTAAACCGCCAAGCGCGCTGTAGAGAACACTCACCGTGCCGAGCACGATGATGGTGATCCAGACGCTCCAGCCGGCCATGCCTTCAAAGACTTTGGCACACGAGAGCAGGACCATCGCCAGGATGGTGATCCGCGTCAGTAAATAGATGCCGCTGACCAGCGCGCGGACGCGTGCGTCAAAGCGTCGTTCGAGGTAGGCAAAGGGAGTGAACGTGCGGACGGTGAAATAGAACCGCACGAACACGAAAAAGAACAGCATCCCCGTGATGGGGGCGAACCACTCCAGCACGTACATCTTCAGACCGTTCGTGTATGCCTCGCCGGGTGTAGCGACGAGTGAAACAGTGCTGAAGAGCGCCATGACGTAGGAAATCGCGGCTGCCCACCAGGGTATTTTCCCTCCGGCCAGGAGGTGTTCTGCGGCCTCTCCCGACGTTCCTTCGGGAAAGTCCTTCTTGCGCGTCGTAAAGAGGCCGCCCATGACACAGATCGCGACTACGAATGCGGCGATGATTACGTAGTCGAGCCAGCTCATAGTGCCTAGGCCTTGAATTGAGTCGGAGTGGCGTGCGAGCGCTCGAAGACTTGATGCCGTAGTTCGTCAACGCGAACATGCCGGCCTGATTCGGCGCTTTGATCGGCGGCAAAACTCAGGAGGGATGCCTCGATTCCCTGACGCAGTCCCGGTCGAGACGAACTGCGGTTTCCACGAAGAAGTTCGAAGAAGTCATGTGTGATGATGGAATCGCCCCCGTTGTGTCCCGACGCATCGGGATTCACGGTGACTGTCTCCACCACTTCGTTTCCTAATTTGCCGCGATGGTAAATCTGTAGCTTGTTATCGTTCACAATCCCGTAAAGGCGTCCCTCTGAACCCAGCACATGAATCGACCTTCGTGTTGCGGGCTGACATTGTGCAACGGTGAATGTGCTCAACACGCCGTTGTCGAACTGGATGTTCGTGACTTGGTGATCCGGATAGCTGTGCCTCGCACTATAGACACAAGTGTCATCATCGAGTTTGGCGAGAACTTCGTGAAGCTCTTCAGGCCAATGCGCTTCGTAGATCTCCGGGACTGATCCGTGGACGAACCGACAGTTGGTTTGATGTCGGCAGTCACGGCAGTTCTCCGCGACGCCGGCTCGGGGCGTCAGAAACGTTCGCTGTGCAAAGGAGGTGACTTGAAGGGCGCTGCCGTCGGAAATCCAGTTGAGCAGGTCCATGTCATGCGAACACTTCTCCGCCATCAGCCCGCCGGATTTCGTTCGGTCGGGTCGCCAGTCTCCCCGGGCGAAAACTACCGAGAGGTCGTCAGACATCATCTCTTCGGCGTTGACGACGAGGATTTTGCCGAGGATCCCTGACGAGCAGATGTCGTGGATCTTCGAGTAGAAGGGTGCATACCGCAGGCAGAAACCGATGATCGGCTCCTGCTTCGTGAGGAGCTTGGATTCCCACATTGCGACCATGTCATCCAGCGATGCCGCAACCGGTTTTTCGAGGAGCAGATTGATGCCCATCGACATGGCCATTACGGCGGACTCGCGGTGTACGTGGTTCGGACTGGCAACGATCACGCCATCCAAATTCCTCATGGAAGAGAGGAGTTCCTCGCCGCTGGTAAAAACTTTGGCCTTATTGTCGGCAAACAGACGGGAAGCGAGATTTGCGTAGTGAACATCGGCATCAGCTACCGCCACAAGCGTAAACGGCATCTTGGTTTGTCGGAAGTTATGAATGTACCATGACCCCCGCAGCCCGCACCCGATGAGACCGATTTGAAATGATTGCGGCACGATAGGGGCACAAAATAAACCAATTTGCAGCAAATGCAAGCACCTTTGCCTCGAGTCACAACGTTCGCCTCACGCGATACGCGAAGTTAATCTCCCGGGACACGAGCCGCGCGATAGACGGACCTTCATTCGGGGACGAAAAGACAACTATGTCATCCCGGTATGAAGGCGGGTGCGGTGGCGCTCGATAAACGCATTTTATCCGATGTTCTACGAAGGCTTCTACGAACCCGCTGGAGAATCGGCCTGCGCCGGAGGTCGCCAATGAGCGATTCTCCGGGAGTCGCACGGTTCACGGCGGTCAAACGGGTCGCATAAGAGACCGGCGTTCTAGCCGTGCCGCAAATTGGCCCGAGTCTGAAGTTCTCGCTGCGAACGGATGGGCTTCAGAGCAAGTTCGGCAGCTTCGAGCGACGGCTCGACGCCATTCTCCGGCGTTCTAGATGCCTGGCGGCCGGCCATAAACTCATTCTTTTATTTGCAGCAAATCGAGGGTTGTATCGCGTCGCAGTTGATGAGATGGGATTATTGAATTTAACACTCACTTTTACGCGCCTTGGCTCGAAGATGTTCGAATTAACACGCGTTGACACCCCTTGGTTGCCGGGTACTCTTCATTTTGCTGCACATTTCTGAACGAGACATCCTTGCGGCGGATCTTGGCAACCCGGTCCTTGTTGACTGAATGGAGCAAACGGATGCTGTTGGTGTCACGCCACCATTTCGTTTCCGCCGACGCCAGAGCACGCTGGTATTCAGCATTTACCCTCGTGGAATTGCTGGTTGTCATCGGCATTATCGCGGTCCTGATTTCGATCCTCCTTCCCGCACTAAACCGTGCGCGCGAGTCCTCAAAAACCGTCGCGTGCGCATCGAATTTGCGGCAACTGGGCGTTGCATTGCGGATGTATTCCGACGATTGGAAGGGCGTACTCGTTCCGCTCGAGAAGCCGTTGCGGCCGGCACCGTTTCCAATGTCTCCCTACACGGCGTGGTTTTGGGATATCAGCAAGTACTGCGGCATGCCCGATATGTCGCCAGATAACGTGAACGCGCGTGCCTACGACAACTACGGCAACATGCGGCTTTTCAACTGCCCGTCTCAACGGGATGAGTTCGAGTTCAACGGTTGGGGCATCCAGTACGGGATGAACATTCAGGCGTGTTCGCTGGTTGCCGGGCGCCAGTACATTCGGATCACCAAGATGGCCAAAATCCGCCGGCCCTCTGAGTTGGTCTATCTTGCCGATTCGATGGACGCGGCAGGCGCGCTGAGAGACCCGAGGGTTTTTCTTTCGGCCGCCACGCTGGCGATTCCGCGCGGAGAAGCGAGCTATCTCATTCGTTCCCGCGTGTGGGGTTTCGCTGATGATCTTCCACCCTCCGATCGACACTCGGGTGGTTCAAACATTCTTTTCTTCGATAACTCCGTTCGCCACATGAAACTGTTCGAGTTCTTTCCAGTCGTCAGCGATTCGCCGGAATTGCTGGCGAGAAAGAATCGAATGTGGAACCCCTCGGAGTAATCGTTTCGCCAATCCGACCTGTTCGGATCGGCAGCGTTGAATGCAGGTCCTCGATGGATGCAAAGGGAGAAAATCAATGAAGAAGGCGACAATCTGTGTCGAGAGGTTACTTTCGGTCTGCTGCTTAGGCATTCTCTCCGCGGGGGCTTCGGCAGACGTTTATTACTGCGACGATTTCGAGACTCAGCCGATCACCACGCCGGGAACAGAGCTGTCCCTGCCACCAGTAGGCCTTCCGTATCACTACACGACGGGCGCCAATGTTGCTGCCGTCAACGTCGTCTCGTCTCCGCTGCCTGTGCTCGGTACCAAATCGCTGGAGGCGCTCCGCGATTCGACCATTCAGCCCAACGTCGCAGGGGTGAGTCTTGATAATGCCATCGTCAGCGGCAAAACCGTCCAATGGGAGTTCAGCCATCAACTGTCCGGTGGAACGGGAACGGCGTTCAACGCGCCGATGCAGGTATCGCTCGGATACACCAATGGCGGCATTGGTCGGCTCGCGTGGATCACGATCCTGGATCGCAACAGTCTTCCCCCGGTCTACTGCTATAGCGATGCGTATATCTCCTCCGAGGTCCGAACCACGTTGGCCCCGACAATAGGCGGTTGGGATCGCATTCGACTGGTGATGACACCCATGGAGTCGACCGACTTCCCTGGATATGTCACCGGCAAGTATGACATGTACATCAGCCTCAACGGCGCGCCCGAGGTATTGGCCAAGTCCGGAGCCGATTTAGAATTTTCGACGCCGCCCCAACTCGGCGAGGAATACTACGGCGACCTTCGCAGCACGTTTTTCCGGATTCAGAAAGGGCCCTTTACCTCGAACTCGTACTACGACAACATTTCGCTCCGCGATTACGCGAGCTGGAATGTGAACGCCGCCGGCACCTGGACGACTGCCACGAACTGGTCGCCCAACACCGCGCCTAACAACGGCACGGTTGCGAACTTCGGACCAGCGATTACCAGTCCCAAGACAGTCACCGTGGACGCGCCCCATTCGGTGAGCACGCTGCGCTTCGAAAGCGCCAATCGATATACGATCGCCGGGTCGGGAATGTTGACGCTGGCGTTCGGCTATGGCGATGGCGCGCAGATCGATGTGGCGGCCGGCTCTCACACGATTTCGGCGCCCCTTACACTCGCAACGAATACAAAAGTTGATGTGGTGGACGCGGCCGACACCTTAACGATTTCGGGTCCGATGACCGGAACCGGCGTGAAACTGACCAAGGCCGGCGCAGGACGCCTGGAGGTGGCCAACCTCCGAGTCGGCTCTGTGCAAATCAAAGCAGGTGTTCTAAAAGTTCTCGCGTCTTCAACACCCGGCAACGCTGCGGGGGCAAGCCTGACCAATTCACTTGCGATCGAAGGCGGCGCTGCGCCAACTGCGACACTGGATTTGACGAATAACGGGATTGCCGTGGATTACACCGGCACCTCTCCGCTCAGCGCGCTTCGCGCTCAGATCATCGCCGGCTTCGCGAGCGGCAAAGGGATCGTCTCGAGCTCGATCACCGCCGGCCGCTCAATTGGCATCGCCGAGGCATCGAATTTGTCGGTGTCGAGTTTCCTGGGGCAGACCGTGGACGGCAGTTCGGTGCTAATTCGATACACAATCGTCGGCGATGCGGATCTGAACGGGTCGGTCAATTTCGACGACCTGCTCAGGCTCGCTCAGAACTATGGAAGCGCGAACGGAGCCTGGAGCAAGGGCGACAGCAACTACAGCGGGACCGTCGACTTCGATGACCTCTTGGCGCTCGCACAGCGCTACGGCACAACTCTGCTCGAGAGTGGCGAAATGGTCACGGGTTCGAGAGCGGACTTTGCCAGCGATTGGTACCTCGCGCGATCGATGGTCCCCGAACCGGTCGCCGCCGGGTCGCTGATGGCTCTCGCGGCGATTGGACGCCGCCGTCGCTGTTGAGACGATCTGCGGCGCCCTTATCGCGGTGCGCTACTCTTTTCGTCGGGTACTGGGAAATTGGCAGCTGCCAGATCTCGCGCACGCCGCAGAGCCACTTGCTCCCAGTCTTGTTCTGAAGCGCTGAAGAAGCCCGTAACTGCCTGAAATGTGCCGGTGAAACCTTCGGGCATGACCTTGTCCACAAATGTCATGACGGCCAGCTTTCGGTAGACGCCCGGGGCATCGACCAAGAGAAACCATCCATCGGCGTCGGCGGGATGTTTTGTCAGATAGCAGACGCTTCCCTTGCCGCTGTTCGGGTTGAAGCACGCCATCCAGCGGGAATCCCGAATCGTCTGGAAATCGGTCTTGCCCTCCTTTTGGAACGTCCCGCGCTGCTGAATGCCTTGCTCGTTGCCGTACAGGTATTTGGTGGCCCCGGGTGTCCAGGCGTACATCATGGGGTGCGCTTTCTGGAGATCCATTTCATGCTCTGCGTGAAAGCGGACCGTTTCTGCCAGAAGTCCGTCCCGAACGGAGATGGTGGTTCGAAGTTCGAGTGTACGGATATGCGACGACCGCTCCATTCGAAAGCTGGTTCGGGCGTGAAGTTTGATTGACTCCGCGACCTGTGTTACCGGTTGATCGTCGCTGTAAAACTGGAGGCTGTTGACCGCTTCCTTCTCGACTTCGCCGGGCTTTCCTGGCACATCAAGAAAATGGGCGGTTCCGAGGTGTCCGACGTTGCGAATCGTAAGGACGGTGCCATACGCACTGTCTTCGGTGGCCATCATGGTGTCCTGGTAGTCGATTCCGCTCAGCGTCCACATCTTGGATCCCTCGATCCGAGTACGAATCTCGCCGACCGTCACAACAGTTTTCTGTGGCCAGTTCGATTGCGCGGCAGGCTGCGTTGCAGGTGCGTCTGAGCGCGCGCTGCACATCGCAAGCAGGGGCAATGCTGCGCAAAGCGAGACGAGCAGTCGTGAATTGCGTTTCGACATGAATCACTCCGATCGAAGAACTGGCCAAAGCGAAAGGGCGCCTGACACAAGCCGCTAGACATTCACCACGTTTTGGGGCTTGCCCGCAAGAAAACCCGTGATGTTCTGCGCCGTGGTGCTGATGATTCGGCTGCGAGCCTCGCTCGTCGTCCATGCCTGGTGGGGCGTGATCAGGCAGTTCTTCGTCTTGAGCAGCGGATTGGAGCCTGCAATCGGTTCGGCAGAAACCACGTCGACCGCCGCGCCGGCGATGGTTCCGCGATTCAAGTGTTCCGACAGCGCGGCTTCATCCACCAGACCGCCTCTGGAGGCATTGATCAGCAGCGCGTGAGGTTTCATTCGCCGGATCAATTCATCGTTCACCATCTGTTTGTTGGAATCAGTTTGCGGGCAATGGAGCGATACAATGTCGGCCTCGGCGAAGAGTTCGTGCAATGAGGCCTGCCTGAAACGCGGGAAGGGCGGCGCGATGCTTTTGTTATCGGTGGCGATGACATTCATCCCAAGCGCGTTCGCCAGTTCGCCGACGCGTCGGCCGATCCGCCCGTATCCGACAATCCCGATCGTTTTGCCTGCCAATTCGATCTGAGGCGACAGCCAGTAACACCAGTCCGATGACCGTTGCCATTCGCCCTGAGCAACCGACTGCGCATGCCTTCCGACGCCACGGGTCAATTCAAGGATCAGCGCCAGCGTGAACTCGGCGACCGTGTTGGAACCGTACTCGGGCACATTCGAGACCGGTATGCCCCGCGCCCGTGCGGCGGCCGCATCAACCACGTTGTACCCGGTGGCGGTCACGGCGATGAAGCGAAGGCGCGGCAGCTGCTGCAAGTGTGCCGAGTTGATGGGCACCTTGTTGGTCACCAGAATATCGGCAGCAGAAGCCCGCTCGAGAAACAGCGACCCATCAGTTCGGGGAAAGATCTGAAGGTCGCCGCAATGTTCCAGCGGCTCCCACGATAAATCGCCGGGGTTGAGGGCGAACCCATCGAGGACGACAATGCGGGTGTTTTGTGCGGCGGGCATACTGCCTCGAATGAAGGTGCCAGTGCGGAGTTCGATTCAGGGCCTTGCCCCGGCAGTAATCGAAACGTTGTCGTAGAGGCTCAGGTGGCCCTGTGTGTCGGACGTCTGAATGAAGAACTCGAGATCGGTGTTGATCACGATGGACTCGCCCAGCGTCGCCTGTCCGATCAGGGAGGGCATTTCCCCGATCGGTTGCGTCACGAGCTTGTATCGTCCGGTCGGGGCGTCGATCGCCAGTTGCAGATGATTCCACACGTCGTAGGTCACTCGCTTTCCTGTATCAACATACCGGGATCCATCCCAGAGCCACCATGTGCCGCGCGAAGCCAGCGCTACGGCCGCGCAGTCGTCGCTGCCTTTTCGCCGCAGCCCGACCATTGACCAATGGGTCGATGTGGTCGTCGGGTCGGGGGTGATGTACGGGAACTCCTTGTCGGAACGAATGAAAACGTCCAGGTCGACCGTAATGTACGAATTGGGAATGTGACGCAGCGGTTCGCCCTTAGCGACAACGACACCACCCGCCGAAGCGACCAGCGCCTTGACGCCCTCACCGAAAGAGGTGTCGTTCGTCACCGTGAACGCTTGGGCACCTGCGTCGCTGGTTGTCGTCCACATCCCTCCACGGTTTGTACGGGCGTTGTTGATGGGACGATCTACCTGCTGTCGCTCAAAGTCGTCTGCGAAGAACAACTTCCCGCGGGGGCGCGTGTAATAAAGCGCGGGCGTCCAGTGGACGGCGACATCGTCCAGATAACAGTGCGCGCCTGCTTTGCCTTCAGGGATGAACTGAACTTGTCTGAACATCTTGTAGCTGGGCACCTTGATCGGAATGTTCTCATTCGGGTGGATGAAGAAGCGGTCGCTCGGCTCTTGAATTGGAGTGTCGCCCCACACGCGTTTCGCATCCGGTCCCTCGCCCGCGAACCCATGATAGACACGCGAATCGATATCGACCCGGATCGCCAGGCGCTGCCAATGGCCAACTGGAACGCGAAGTCCGGTCTCCGCCCATTTCACATGACTGGTGTCTGGTGTGACCACTGGCGCAAAGCCGGTTGCGCTCAGCTTTTCAGGCTCTGCGGAGGGCGATGCACCCACGCCGGTTGAATACGAAAGAGAACCGCTTCCCGGGGCGATTCTCAATCCGACATCGTAGTCGCGACCCGAATCCTGAAGGAAAGCGGTCAGACCGCTGTCGGCGTCGGCGCGGTAGACCCAGAACTCGAACTCGGCCGTGCCGTTGGTGATGGCGTTGTCGACTGATGCAAAGATTCCGCTTCGATCCGGAAAGCTGCGGTGTATCCCGATGAGGGGCTGTGGCGTGGTGTCGGCTGCTGTGATCTTGATCGCTGCGCCTTCCGCTCCGCGGCGCACTTCGGTCGTTGCCACCGGCTTCGCGTCCGTGCCGTCGCCGAGCGTGAACCACGTCCCTTCGCACGCGTGACGCACGGGGTCGTAATGGAAGCTGCCCCAGCCCCCAGCGTGCCCGCTCGAGTTGATCGGGAACCCGTCGAAGTTCTGCTTGAAGAACGCGAGGCTGCCGTTTGTCTCGATGTCCTTCACGCACTGTTTCCACCATCGCTGATACCAGGCAAGGGTGTAGGCGCTGTACCACATGTCGACTCGCCATCCGTCCGCTCCCGCCGCTGCTGGAACAAACTCATACGGCGCCGCTCCCGTGGCGATCACCCTGATGTCGGGGTGCTTGCTGTGTGTGATGTAGTCCTTGAGTGCCTTGTATTCGACTGTGCCGATGTTTTCGCGCGCGTGCGTCAGGTAGCCCTTCGTGGCTGCTTCGGGATCGATATTCGCTTCGAAAAAGACGGGCGTGATGATCATGTCGACCAAGCCTTCGTCGACCCATGTTTTCCAATCGAGTCTCCAGTTGCCCAGCGGCGGACCCACGTGGTCACCAGAGAGGGTGACTGCCAGTTGAATCGTCGGATCGACCTCACGCAGTGACTTCCGAAGCGATCGATACAGTTCGGTCACATACGACCCGCGAAGGTCGCGCCACTTTTCGAGGGCCGGGTCTTTGGGATCAAAGCTCGGGCTGTCTACATCAAACCGGGAGTCGGTCAGAATGTCGATGTTGTGCAGGCGTTTCATATCGTCGACGACGACTTGATTGAAGCCGAACTGGTCGGCCTTGTCAGGCGGATCCTGAATCTGCGAGCATTCGGTTCGCATGCAGGCGATGAATCGCTTCACACCCAGGGTCTTGGCCATGTGAACGAACTCGGCGACCATCGATTCGCGCGCGCCGGGATAGCCGTATTCTCGAACGTGCCACATCCGGGTGCCGTGACGATCAATGCTGATGATCTCAGGATGTTCGAACTTATAGGTGGATACATAGGTCCACGGCCAGATCCTTCCGGGACCGGGACCGCCGGCCGTTTCGGGCGCGCCGTCTGAGTAGATGTGCGGATGCCACGCCCACCATTCGAACCCGAGTTTGTCGGATTCAGCAGTACCGACGCGATGAAAGTCGAAGTCTTCCTGCACGCGGTCGATGTACTTGTAAAGCCAGGCGGTCCGCGGATCAGAATTGCCGGCTGCCTGGGTCGCCTGCGAAGTCATTGTAATGGGGTTCTTGCGTATCATTGAGCCGAGCTGGCCCAGGTCCGTGCGAATGAAGGCGCCTTGGTAGCCGCGCGCCTTCCAGTAAGTGATCATGTTCTCGATGGCCTGAGGCGTATCCATCGACGGGTCGGTCCCCGGGCCGTAACACGCCAGTAAGTCCCCCCAACTGCCGATCGCAAAGAGCTGGTTCGGTTCCTTCGACGTCGGCTCTGCGACTGCGGTCGTGCCGGCAGCAAACGCCGCCGCGGCAATGATCAGGGTGAGTTTCATGGACCATTCCTCGTTTGCCGGGATGTGATTGGCGATCGCAAGTGCCTGGAGATCACTCGAACGACTGTGTCAGACGAACGTCGCCGACACGAGTCGACGATTCGGGATCGCCCTGTGCTGCGAATACGATCGCGCGGTATTGGTGGTTCACGTCGAACGGAAACTGTGCGGTTGCTCCACCTTGCTCGGCTTGCAGGGTCGCCTTGGCGGACCTGAAGTCGAGGCGGAGCGTGAATCGCTCTGAGGCGCTGCCGTTGAGTGTGAGCGCGGATTGAATTGAACCGTCCGCGCTGCTGACGAGATTGATCTTGCCGTCTCGCTCGACGCGGAAACCCACCAGATCGTCAGACTTTCCATCGGGCGCCAAGCCCACCAACAGGGAGTCGGTTGCATTCGATTTTCGGATCGACAGGGAGAGCTCGGCAACGCCAGCCGAGATCCCGTACGCGATTGGCGACGCCGGGAAGTGGCCGGCGAGACGGTTCTTGAATCGGCGATCAGGCATGTCCATTCCCTTAATGCCTACGACGCGCGAGCCTTTGCCGAGCTTGCTGACGCCGATCTCGACGAACGCGGCGCCGGAGTCGGTGCCGAAGCGGACGTTCTCGCCCAGCCCGGTCCATTTCCCGCCCGGCGACCATTGGCTGCCCGACACGCCGGTCGGGTCGGGTGTGATCCCGGCGAAGTCCTGTCGCAATATCTCGGCTTGAGTCGGCAACGAGTAGGTCTTGCGTTCGACCTTCGTCCGCAGCGGCTCAGGGTAATAGGCGTAGAGCGATTCGCCTTGTTCGCGGTCCAACTCGTAGAAGTTCCAGCCGTCGTTCGGATGAAAGAGAACATTCCATGCTTGAATGGCGAGCCTCTTATCACTTCCGTTGAGCGTAGTGGCGAGGTGTCGCTCGCCGCGCGGACCAAAACCGTAGAGGAGGGCTTCGCATACCGGTCGGAATCCCCAGGCGAGGTCGCTTCGAGTCGATTTGTCACCGAACTGTTTCTGCTTCGCCACCAGTTGAGCGAAGATCCGCTCGCGCAGCGCATGGTCTTCAATTCGTCGAGCCATTTCTCCGAGTGAGAATGCCGCGGCGACCTGAACGACTTCTGCATTGTCGTCCAGCAATTTCAACAGCAACTCGGTGGACTCGCGATCCGGGTAATACGCTGCAGTGAACGCCGCTGTGAACCTCAGTTTCTCGATGTCGCTTGCCGCGCCGTCAAACACCAGCGGACGGAAGCCGGGCACCGCATCAACCGCGGGTACGGCGCGCTTCGCGATCGGCATCTCCAGAATGGTGATCTTCACATAGGGGCTCGGCGTCTCCCGATACAGTTTGAAGATCTCCGCGCTGCGTTCGGCAAACATCGTCGAAAACGCCGTCCGGGCGACAAGTCGCATGCTCATCGTGGGATACTTCGCGACGACACTTCCGATCACGGCAACCGTGTTGGGACCGTGTAACGTTCCCAGCGCGTCGATGGCCACGCAACGGAAACTGTTCTCGGGATCCATGGCCGCCTCTTCCAGTGCAGGGACCGCTCCGACCATCTGGCCTCCGAGAACCGCTGCAACAGCTTGCCGCCGAACGATGAGGTCTGGGTGCTTGAATAGCGCCGTGAGTCTCTCCACGGGCACGTCGAGTTGCTCGTCCCGGACTTGTCGTAATACGCTCAGAATCGCGGTGTGGTCATCGCCGTCCAATGCAGAGAGCGGCGCGTTCTCCTTCGGAAAATCGGTTGGCAGCTCAGGCGACCAGACATGCCGAGTGACGCCTTGGGCCTCCAGGTACTTCAGTTGCGGCGGCATCTGGTTGGTAAGCAGGCTGATGCGCACCTTCGTTCCCTTGGTGGCGTCGAGAAACGGTTGAATGTCGTTGATGTCGGTCGCCGTGCGCAAGGCGATTTCATCGACAAGGCCTTCTTTGATCCACTGTCGCCAATCCATTGTGACCGAACCGGGAACCAGGATGCCGGGATAGCAGGGCCAGCGCATCGCGATGTCAGGCTCTTTTGCATCGATGTAAAAGGCGAGTTTCTTTCCATACTTGTTGAAGAGCTGCCGCATCTCGCGGAGATACTGGGTAATGTACTCGCCGCGCATCTCCTGGTACTTCTGGATGTCGAACGGCTGCGTGAGCACGTCCACGCCGTAGCGTTTCTTGAAGTCCTTCACGGCGATGTCACTGAACATGTACTGGTCGGTGTAGCGGGGATAAAAGTTCTCGACGTAGGTGTAGAAGATGACGCCGTCATAGATCGAGAACTCGCCTCCTTCTTTGAAGAACTCTTCGTATCGTCGCAACCACTCTTTGCGAACTTCCGGGTAGCCGAACTCGATCGTGCTGCCGATACCCACGCCGGCGCGGTCATACAGGCAGTATTCCGGGTGCTCGGCACGGAACTTCTCGTTGAAGTTGTAAGGGCCGAAACCTGCCATGCAGGTCGCTTCGGCGCCCTGGCCTACCTCGAAGAAGGGCATGTAACCCCAATAGCTGAGGCCGCGCTTGCGCGCTTCCACCGCTGCCGTGTGGGAGAGCCGATCCTGAGTCTCCCACTTCATTTCCTGGTCGTAGAGGTCGAACATCTCCTCCGGGTAGGGAGGGAAGATCGCGTCTTTCGCCATCCACTGTGCTTGAGCGCCGCGCCAGATAATGCGATCGACGTTGTACCCACTTTTAAACAGGTCAAACGAAGCACTGATACCTGCGGGCGAATCAATGGGATACCACTTGTAATAAAAGAGGTTGTCGCCGGTGCTCAAGATCATCGCAGACTTTGGCTCGGCAGGTGGGTCGGGTGACTCGGTAGTAGCGGTGGAAACGACGGAAAGGCAAAGTGCCGTGAGAACCGAGCCGACCAGCCAGCGAAATCGTAATGACATCGGACATACCTCCACTGAAAGAGGCCTGCGTTGAGGGCATTTGCAGGCGGATTGAAGTGGTCGCGACGGGGGTAAAGGTTAGGAAAGTTGGCAGATCTGTGCAACAAAAATGCATTTTAACGCCAATTCATGCAATTTGTAGCTAATTGGAAAGCGGCGTCGTCAACGATTTTGGGCGCGCCGCGGAAGCGCGGAGAGAGGGAGGCTGCGCTGGGGACGATGTCGCACTGCGGACCCATGATCTCCGCGCCTCGGGCTTCGAGCAGTCGTCCTCGGCGCATCCGCTCGCCGCCCGCCGCGCGCTCACATCGGAACTGCCGACGCGAAAGGCGAAGATCAGTTCACCCACGATTTCCATGCTTCGCGGATGATGCTTAGGGTCGATCCACAGGCGGTCAATCGAGTGGGCTCGTGAGTTCGGCCGGCGTCGGGACGGTGATGGCGAGCGCGCCGCGCATCGATGGTTCGTTCGCACTCCACTTTTGTTTCATGCGGCTCTTACGGAAGAACCTCTCCAGGTCTAAAGCCGCTTCCGCCACCAGCCGCGCCGGTTGCGCCAGGAAACCGAAGCCGATGACATGATGAGAGCCGCGCCTTCGGGCGTCGATAGGTGCAACTGAAACACCTCGGTGCATGTGCGTTTGAACAACTTGCAGATCAGTGGCTCGCCTCGGTGGAAAGCGCGCAATCCGGCTTGGCGGATCAGGCGGCGGCGATAACCTAAAAGTCATGCGAAAGATCGCACTGAGCCTGTTGGCTCATCCAGATGATGCCGAGATCCTCTGTGCCGGCACGCTCATCCGTCTGCAGCAACTCGGTTGGGATATTCACATCGTTACGGTCTGCAAAGGCGACCTGGGAACCGCGACTCTCAGTAAGGACGAGATCACGAGGATTCGAGCAGCTGAGTGCAAGAATGCCGTCGCGGCGATCGGTGCACAGCATCACAGCCTGGGTGAGCCCGACGGCTTCGTGACGTTTGACAAATCGACGATGCGGAAGACCTACGACCTGTTTCGGATCATCAATCCGGGACTGGTCTTTGCCCATCCGATTCGCGACTACATGCTGGATCACGAGCAGGTTTCCCTCCTCGCCAGAGCGGCGACGTTTCTGTACGCGGCAAGGAACGCGTCGGATATCCCGGTGCCCAAAGGTGCAGGAGTGCCCTGGCTTTATTACTGCGACCCGATCGGCGGGGTTGATCCATTCGGCGTGACGGTGACGCCGACCACGGTTATCGACATCACATCGACCCAAGACAGGAAACTCCAGATGCTGGCGTGCCATTCCAGCCAGCGCGAATGGCTCGCAGCGCATCACGGCATGGACGAGTACATCGAAGCCACTCGCCGTCACGATGCCGACCGCGGAACGTTGATTGGGAAACCCGCGGCAGAGGCGTTTGTCCAACACCGCGGTCATGCGTATCCAGAGGCCGACCTCCTCGCCGAACTTCTCAAATAATGGAGTTGCCGTCATGCCGAAGCTCGATTTCCTCTCGACCTATAAAGGTTCGCTCCTTGAACATTTCTATCCTGCTGGCTGGGATCTCGCGCGGATCGACGCGATTTGCGCGATGGGAGTGAAAAAAGTCACCTCGCGCGCGAAGCACTGGAGCAAGGACTTCAAGCCGGTCACCGTGCGCGATGTATCGGAGATGGATCAGAAGATGGGCGACGCGATCGCCGATCAGATCGAACGCTCGAGAAAGAAGAACAAGCCGCTGGCGCTGATCCTGCCGGTCGGGCCGATGGGGATGTACAAGACCGTCGTCGCGCGGCTGAAGCAGAGCCGGACAAAGTGCGATCACGTGACGACCTTCAATATGGACGAGTGGGCCGATCGTGAGGGCAACACGATGCCGGGCAATGCGGCGGGCGGTTTTGAACACGCGATGGGAGACGCGCTCTTCGGACCGTTGGGCAAATACTCGGTACCAACTTCGCAACGCAATTTCGCCGTCAAAACCAACCTCCCAACCTACGCCGACAAGATCAGCGCGATCAAGACGCAGGGGGGCAGTCTGGCAACCGTTTATGGGATTGGCCGCGCCTGTCACATCGCGTTCTGGGAGCCACAACTTGCCGCCGAGTACTCCGAATCGGCGTGGAAGCAGCAGACGCATCGCCTTGGCGTGGCGCTGCATCCGCTCACGATCGAGCAGAATGCACTGCACAGCTTCAACAGTCGATTCACCCTGATTCCGTGTTTCGCCAACTCGATCGGGCCCGGTCTCTTTCTGCAGAGCGATTTCTGCATCGGGGGCGCCGACGGGGTCTACCCTGATCGCGGTGCGATGTGGCAGGGCATGAGCCTGTGTGTCACCCTGCAATATGGTCCGACACCCTGGATTCCCAGCAGCTGGATGCCAACCATGCCGGGCAGGCTCTTCTTCGTGAAAGAACTTGGTGGCCCGCTCGTGCCCGACGCTCACTAAAGACAGTGGGACGATCGCACTTGCCTTTCCACGCCTGTCCGGAAGGAAAGCTGCACTATGCCGGTCGGGGCGGGCCAAGACATCCGATCGAGCGCGTGGTGGCATCAGACGAACCGAGTAGGTTCCTGCGCGGCGAGCTACTGGCCGCACGCCCGCAGGTAGGCCGAAATCGTTTCTCGCATCCCCAGTTCCAGCGCATCTGCGATGAGCGCATGGCCGATGCTCACCTCCGCCACGTGCGGCACATTCAGGAGAAAATAGCGGAGGTTGTGCAGGTTCAGATCGTGGCCGGCGTTGATTTCCAGCCCGAGTTGATGCGCCCTTTCCGCGGCGCGCGTGTACGCGTGGACGGCCGAATGATCTCCGCGGAGAAACGCGGACGCGTAGGGCTCGGTGTACAGCTCAACACGATCCGCTCCGACGTTCTTTGCCAGCTCCATCACATCAGCGTCCGCATCCATGAACAGGCTTACCCGGCATCCGAACTCGTGGAGCTGCGCAATGATCGGCGGCAGGCGCTCCGCGTCGCGCCTCAGGTTCCAGCCGTGGTCGCTGGTGGATTGACCTTCCTCATCGGGCACCAGCGTCGCCTGTGTCGGTCGCGTGTCGCGGCAGTGTTGAAGGTAGAGGCCCTGAAACGGATTGCCCTCAATGTTGAACTCCGCGCCCGCGAACTCCTTTACGAGCAGGCTCACCGGCGCAATGTCGCTGGCACGGATGTGCCGCTCATCCGGCCGCGGGTGAACCGTCAGCCCGTGCGCGCCCGATTCGAGCGCGACCCGTCCCAAGTGCAGCAGGTTGGGAATGTTGAGCTGACGCGTGTTCCGCAGCGTTGCGATCTTGTTGATGTTGACGGAAAGCTTGGTCATCTGATGCGATAATAGCAGGTTCGGATTCAGAGAGATCATCTCGCGCGCCGCCGCTCCGCCGAGGCCGATCACCGCTTTTGACACTTGGGACACCAGTGGGTCGATCGCCCTCCCAGCACCGCGCGGGCGATCTTCGTTCCACACGTTCGGCAAGGCTCGTCCGCGCGGTCGTACACCCTGTGGCGGGATTGGAACGAGCCTCGCTCGCCCCGGCCATTCACGTAGTCGCGCAGCGTGCTCCCGCCGGCCCGGATCGCTTTGCGCAATACCTTCTTGATCGCGCTGGTCAGTCGGACGATCTGCTCCGGGGAAAGTTCACTCGCAACCGTGAGCGGATGGATGCCGGCGGCATGGAGCGACTCATCGGCATAGATGTTGCCAATGCCGGCGATCACCTTTTGATCGAGCAGCGTCGTCTTGATGACCCGGCGCGTTCGCGCAAGGCCCTTGGCCAGGGCGGCCGCCCGCATCGACAGCGGCTCGGGACCGATCTCGTCGGCTTGGTTGTCGCCCAGCCAGAAGATGCCGCCGAATCTCCGCGGGTCGACCAGCCGGAGCTCCGCGTCGTCATCGAGTCTCGCCACGAAGTGGGTGTGGGGCTTACGCGGCAGATCGGGAGAATCGATAGTGAGTTGGCCGGTCATTCCCAGATGAATGTAGAACCGCCCGCCATCGTCGAGTGCGAAGACGATTCGTTTCGCACGGCGAGTGAGATTGGAAACGGTGGCGTTGGTCAGCCGTAAGCGAAGATCGAAATCGGCCGGCGTCACGATGTCGATCCGCAGCGCGCGGATCTCGACGATGCGTCGACCGACGACGGCCGATCGAAGCGTATCGACGACGACCTGCACTTCCGGAAGTTCTGGCATCAGTGGCTCGCCGCTGCGGCAACGATGACGGCGATCATACAAATGGCGAAGATCAAGACGACCGTGACAGGCACGAAGCCGAGGATGATCCCCGCCAGCGCCATGCCGCCGCCGGTACGATTTTCCCGCGCACATTGCGAGCGGGCGATGAACCCGAATACGATCGCGAGCACCGCGCACGTCAGCGAGAGCGGCCACGCGCAGAGCAGCGGCACACAGACGATCCCCATCACCATCGACGTGATCGCCAGTCCCGGCGGAGTGGTCGAACGAGCGGGCGTGGAATACTGCATCATCGCGGGACCCGTCGCGACGGGCGCGGTGAATGGCGCGAGTGTCTGTGTCACCGGCGGGGCTTCCCCCGAATCATCCGTGGAGAAAAACCCGCGAAGTTCGTCGACCTCGATCGCGGGCACCCAGTCGGGCATGCCTTCGCGCCAGACCAGTGTTTCCGGCATGATTCGGCCGCGCAGCGCCGCGGGGTCCACCGGGCCGAGCTGCTTGTTCCCTTCCGCGTAGTAATACATTCGGGTCAGCTTAGTTCGCGGCGGGCATTCTTGCCACCGAAACTACTGGTTGTGAGCCCGGCCCCAATCGGCTTCGAAGGTTTCATTGGAATCGTAGTTCTGCGAGACCTTGAGAAGGTCGTCGAAGTCGATCTTGCCGTCGCGGGTGAAATCGCCTTCGGCCCAGCCGCCCGTTCCGTTGAAGGACTTGGCGACGCGCTTGAGGTCGAGCATGTCGACGGCCCCGTCGAGGTTCGTGTCGCCGATTCGAGCGGACGCGATAATGACCGCTGTGCCGTCGAGCGTACGACCGGCGAACTCGGTCTTCCCCAGCGACGCCGCTTCGAGACAAGCCACGGTGTGGCCGGACTCGATTGGCAGGGAAGTGATCCGCTCTTCGCGCACCATCGCCATGATCGACTCGACCGGCGACGTGCCGGTATAATCCACGACCCACGCGTTGCCGTTGAGATTCACTTGCGCTTTTCCGCTGAGCTTCAGCTCGGTGCTTAATCCGGCACGGGGCGTCGAACCGTCGAACGAAACGCTCGCGCCCGATTTGATCTCCAGCGGGCCGCTGCCGATCGAATCGCCTTCGCGAAGCAGCAGCGCCCCCGCGCGGACGATCGTCGGCCCCGTCCACTCGTTGGAACTCGTCAGCTCGGCGGTTGCCGTGCCGGATTTCTCAATCCCTGCTCCTGGCTGCGCTTCGACGAGTCGGCCGCTGATGCGAAACGTCTGGTTGCCGTCGCCGATGAAGTTCAGTCTGCCAGCGAAGTGCAGGTTGACGGCAACATCGAAAGTCGCATGCGCCTTCTTCGGGTCGCGCGCGCCCAGGGCGATATAGGCGGGCAAGTCGGTTTTGCCGACGAGCAACAGGGGTTTGCCTTGGATCGTCACCCGGGTCGGCTCGTCGAGAAGCAACTGGTTGGCCGGCGCGAGCGTGATCGAGTGAATCGCGAACGGGCTGTCGTCACTTCCTAGATCGTTCGTTGCCGCATAGCTCAATTTCGCGTTGACGCCGAAACAGAGATTCAACCCGGCGAAAGGCTGTACCGTCGACAACGTCGCGGCCGAGCCGGATCGGGTTCGCCATGCGTCGGGCGAGGAGAAGGAGAGCGGCGTCGCCGATGCGTCCGAGAAGCGAAGATCGGTTCCGACGGGTCTGGTCTGCGCGGAGGCGTGACCGCACGCAAATGTGGCGCAGACCGCAAACGCGAGCGAAGTGATCATCAGATTAGGTCTCGAGATGGGCATGGTGCTCCGGTTGGAACAGACAGTCTACCGTATCACGCGCTTGAGCGTTCGGAGTTGCTCGGTATCTCCAGCGACCGGGATTGGCACGGCGATCGGCCGGATCCTCGCGAACCCAGACCGCGTTCGAGTCCTTGCTTCTGCGAACGTCGGCTCGTACTCTCGCGCCTTGATCTTGGAGGATCATTTATGAGCTTGCTGGCTGGGAAAACCGGGTTGATTCTGAATATCGCCAACGATCGCTCGATCGCGTGGCACATCGCCAACAACTGCGTGAAGGCGGGCGCGACCTGCGGCTACGGCTTCCTGCCGATTCCCAACATGGAACGCCGGGTAAAGAAGAGCCTCGAAGAAATGGGACAGAGCGAGGCGTGGGTGGCGCCGTGCGATGTGGGGGTCGACGATTCGATCACCCAGTTCTTCGCCGCCGCCAAGCAGCGCTTCGGCAAGATCGATTTCCTGGTCCATTCGCTCGCGTTTGCCAACAAGGATTACCTGGCGATCGGCAAGTTCACCTCGACGACGCGCGATGTGTTCAAGCAGGCGTGCGACATCAGCGCCTATTCGCTGATCGCGTTGGCACGCGAAGCGCTGCCACTGATGCCCGACGGTGGTTCGATCATCGCCATGACCTACCTCGGCTCGGAAAAGGTCGTGCCCGGCTACAACGTCATGGGCGTCGCCAAGGCGGCCCTCGAATCGACATCGCGCTACCTCGCTTTCGAACTCGGTGAAAAGAAGGTCCGCGTGAACACGATCAGCGCCGGGCCGATGAGAACGCTCAGCGCGATGGCGGTGGGTGGGATCGATGACATGTTCACGCATGTCGAACGCAAGAGCCCGCTGAAGCGCAACATCGACGGCGACGACGTCGGCAAGACCGCCGTCTATCTCCTGAGCGACTTCAGCTCCGGCGTGACCGGCGAGAACATCTATGTTGACTGCGGCGTGAACATTGTCGGGCTTTAGTCCGTCGTATTTTCCTTCGTGAACAACTTACGGTGTAAAGATCCCGCGATCGTTCTCGGCAAGTTGGTAGAAGAACCGCGTATCGACATGTCCGTCGGCAAAACAGATGTTGACTCGCCCGTGATGACGGGGGATCGGACGCTGGTTGTGTTCGAAGCCTTCCGGCTCTGGAAACGGCGGGGCGAACGTGGTGATCCAGGGGATGTCGGCGAGCATTCGGCTCGTCCATGGACGGCCGACGTCGCCGATGAGCCAGAGTTCGCTGCTGCGGCGGAGCTTGCCGAGCTTGAGGCTTCCGCCGAGCGGCGAGTAGCGGATCAGGTTTGACTCATTGACTCCGTAGCCGCCGCCCCAGCCCCTTTGCATCAGATCCGGGTCGATTTCAGAACACCGAGCGATCGGCTGGTTGAAGTGCGTTCCGACCGCCAGGAGGGGGCCGGCCACGAGCCGCGAACGCTCCAGATAATCGTAGTACCAGTCATCGGCACTTCCGGGAATCGTGGAGTTGAGGGGCGGCAGTTCGCCTCGATGCATGGAGCCGTAATTAAAAAACGCCACCCCGAGTTGTCGAAGGTTGGCCGCGCAGCGCGTCTGATTCGCCTGCACGCGCGCCTTCGCTAGGACGGGCATGAGAATGGCGATCAGGATGCCGATGATGCCGATGACGACGAGGAGCTCGATCAACGTCATAGCGCGGGTTTTGAAGGGCGGCATAGTTTAACCATTCTCCGAAACGCTTCTTCGGCGACAAGTGCAGATGTTTGTCGATGTTTAATGGATGCCGGATCCCACATGCGCCCGGCAGAGGTACGATTTTTTCCCGGATTGTGGGTCGCTTACGGGTTGCGGATCGTGCGGGGAAGCGCAAACGGATGCCGAGGCCGAACTCGAAGTGAACGGTTTGAGGTCGGAACGCGAAAACCAAAGCCCTTTGCGTGTCCGGTTGCGCCCAAAGGCCTGTCAGGCATGCTTTTCTGGCCGTTTGGCGACCGAGATCAAGGTCGCCGGGTCGGATGTGGCCAAAAAGCACCCGCCCGCCTTGCTCCGAGACCGCCGTTTTGTATGATCCGCGGTTCTTTACACGTTTTACGCCCGAGGGCGTCGCGTCGAGACTTCAGGCAGCGTTAGTCGCACGGAGATCAAAGCCAATGGCAGTTCGTTTGCGTTTAAAGCGTATGGGGCGTTCACACCGCGCCTTCTTCCGGCTCCACGTCGTCGACTCGCGCAGCCCGCGGGACGGACGCGTGATTGAACAACTCGGTCACTACGATCCGATCGAACCGGACAAGGAAAAACAGATCGTCCTCAACGTGGAACGAGCCACGTACTGGATGGACAAGGGCGCTCAGCCGAGCCAGACCGTTTCGAGCCTGCTTAAGCGCAAGGGCGTCGAGCACAAGATGCTCAACCTTCCCAAGCCTGGCAAGCCGAAGCCGGCGCCTGCCGCAGAAGTGAAAAAGGCGTGAGCGTCAGTGGAGAGTTGACAGTGGAGAGTGGAGAGTTGCGGAGTTGATTCTGCTCTTCTCCGGTAAATCTCCACTCTCGACTCTTGACTCTCCCCTGAAATAATGCCGCTTCGAATCGATATCCTCACGCTTTTCCCGGATATGTTCCAGAGTTTCCTCGGAACGAGCATTCCCAAGCGTGCGGAGGCGAAGGGGTTGGTCAGTTATCACCTGCACGACATCCGTGCCGTGGCGACCGACGCCCACAAGAGCGTAGACGACAAACCCTTCGGCGGCGGTCCGGGCATGGTTATGATGGCCCCGATTATCGTCGAAGCTGTAGAAAAAGCCGAGGCGGAAGACGTCCGCCCGGCAACGCGAATCCTCCTCACCCCGCAGGGTCGCAGATTCGATCAGGCGGTCGCTCGCGAGCTCTCACAGGAGTCGCGGCTGCTCCTGATCAACGGCAGGTACGAAGGTCTCGATGAACGAATCATCGAGACGCTTCGACCGGTCGAGCTGAGCCTGGGAGATTTTGTTCTCTCGGGCGGCGAATTGGCATCGATGGTCGTGATCGATGCCGTTGTCCGACTCCTTCCCGGCGCCCTGGGCGCCGAAACGGGTGCGGAAGATGAAAGTTTTGCGGACGGTTTGCTGGAGTATCCCCAGTACACGCGTCCCCGTGAGTTTCGGGGCATGATCGTTCCGGAGATCCTGCTCAGCGGCGACCATGCGAAGGTCGCCAGGTGGCGGCAGGCACAGCGGATCGAGCGGACGAAAGCCCGGCGACCCGATTTGTACGAGGCGTTCTTAAATCGAACGCAAGGGTCTTGAGAGAATTCGCAGGACCGGTATCTTATTTAGCCCCGTCGCTTGCGACGGGTTCCCGTGGGTCACGGGTTGATTCGAGAACTGTCATGATCAACAAATACATCGAGCTCGTTGAAAAAGAACACCTGAAAAAGGAACTCCCCGAGTTCCATGTCGGCGACAACGTCGATGTTCACACCAAGATCAAAGAAGGCGACAAGGAACGCACGCAGGTGTTCTCCGGCGTCGTCATCCAGCAGAACGGCCGCGGCGTGACCCGTACGTTCACCGTTCGCCGGATCGTCACCAACGAAGGCGTCGAGCGTATCTTCCCGGTCAACTCGCCGAACGTGCTCAAGGTCGTCGTGAAGCGCAAGGGCCAGACCCGCCGCGCCAAGCTGTTTTACCTGCGTGACCGCGTCGGCAAGGCGACCAAGCTCGCCGAGCGCAAGAACCACCTCGCCGGCGAAACCGCAGAGACTGCCACCGCCTGATGCGGGCGTCGATTCTTGCTTCGCTGATCAAATGAAATAGCAGCAGACGATTCACGCACGCGTGGATCGTCTGCTGCTATTTGGAGATGGCGCGCAGGCAAGCGCTTGTTTGCTCCACGCGCAAGAGTTGCGGCCCGCTGCGCTTCGGTTAATTTCAGGCCATGGCGTGGGAATGGGCCCAGCGGTTGCTCGGCGTAAAACGGAATGTCGTCGATTCGCTTGGCGATCGCGGTGAGAATGTCGCGGCGAAATACCTGCGCACGCTCGGTTATCGCATTCTCATTCGCAACTGGGAATGCAAGTTCGGGGAAGTCGACATCGTCGCCCGCGACGGCAAGACCCTCGTCTTCGTCGAAGTCAAAACGCGAAAAGACTCCGATCCCGAGCCCGAAGAGCAAGTCAATATCGACAAGCAGCGCCAGATCACCAAGTGTGCCGACTTCTACATGACGCGCTACAGCAACATACAACCGGCCGTGCGATTCGATGTCGTCGCGGTCATCTGGCCGCGCAATCAGGAGCCGATCATCCGGCACCACGAAGATGCGTTCGCGGCGGTGAAGTAATTGCGAGTCGGCAGTCAACGGTGGACGGTCGACGGTCAATCAGATAATTCAACGTCGTATTGGTATTAACCGCCGACTGTCGACCGCAGACCGCCGACCCATCCCATGATCGACACCCATTGCCATCTCAGCGACAAGCGACTTGCGGGTCAGATCGATGCCGTGCTCAAGCGCGCGCAGCTCGCCGGCGTAACGCGCGTCGTCACGATTGCGTGCGAGCCCGCCGACTGGATCGAATCCACCGCGCTCGCCGGGCGTTTCGAAAACGTCTACTGCGCGGTCGGCATGCACCCGTGCTATCTGCCAAACACTGGTACGCCGCGATCCTCCACGCCGATTCCATCGCGCGAGGAAACCGATCGTCTGCTCACCGAACACCTGAAGCAGACGCGCGTCGTCGCGATCGGCGAAATCGGCCTCGACCGGCACTGGGATGCCACCGAGCCGACGCACAAGCTTCAGCTCCAGTACTTCGAGTCGCAGCTTCAACTTGCGACGACGCTCGACAAGCCGGTGGTCCTCCACACGCGGTCGGCCGTCGACGAGGCGCTTAACGTGCTCGCGAACTTCCCGAACGTCCGCGCCGTCTTCCATTCGTTCACTGGAACGGTCGACGAGGCGAAGCGAATCGCCGATCGCGGCTACTTCATCGGCTTTACCGGCCCGGTGACGTATAAGAAGAACGACGAGCTGCGATCGGCCGCCCGCGACTGCCCGATCGATCAGATGTTCGTCGAGACGGACGGGCCGTACCTCTCGCCCGAACCGGTTCGCGCGCAGCGCATCAACGAGCCGGCATTCGTCGTCCATATCGCCGCGTGCGTAGCGAAAGAGAAGGGGATTTCCCTGGGAGCGTTCGCCGAAGCGACGACGCGAAACGCCCGCGGATTTTTTGGCCTTTAAGGAAGGCGGCCCGCCGAGCCAGAAAGCGCGGCGATCGCGCGGCAGATCACCGGAAATGGCTTGTTGCGGAAACGATACCGTCAACCACGCGCCAGCGAGTCGCTCTGTTTGACGAACTCGTCGCCTTTCCATTCGCCATCCTTGGTGACCTTGCCGGCGGCTCTCGCCGAAGCGAGCGCTTTGGCTTCGGCCTGGCGGCGAACCAGGTCGGCATGGGTGCTGAAGAACTGGAGGCTGTGACCCTTGAACTCCTCGATACGCTCGAAGTTCTTCTTCGCCATGAAGCCCAGCAGTTCGTCCTTCATTCGCTTCACGCAGTCATAGCCGAACTTCATGACCCCGGTGCAGACCTGAACGGTATCTGCGCCGAGCAGGAGGAACTGGGCCGCGTCGAGTCCCGATTCGATGCCGCCGATGCCCGAAAGCGAGCGGCCGGGGAACTTGTCGCGAATCTTTTCGGCGCACTCCTTGACCATGCGGAGCGCGATCGGACGCACGGCCATGCACGAGTAGCCCCCGGGCACGGTGTACCCTTCGACGGTCGGCTCAGGCCGAAGCGTTTCAAGATCGACGCCCATCACCGCGAGGATGGTGTTGATCGCGGTCACGCCTTGCACGCCCGCGCTGAGCGCCGCGGCCGCACCGTCGGCGATGCTGGTGACGTTCGGCGTGAGCTTTGCCCACACAGGGATCTTGGCCGCGCTCATCACCCAGCCGCACACTTCGTTCATGACGGCGAAGTCCTGGCCCATGGCCGCGCCCATCTTGCGCTCCGGCAGGCCGTGCGGGCAGGAGAAGTTGAGCTCGAAGCCCGCCACCCCCGTCGCCTGTGTGCGCTCGATGATCTCGATCCAGCGGTCCTTGTGATATTCCTCCATCACCGATGCGATGATGACGCCGTCGGGATGAGAATCCTTCATGCTTTTTAGTTCGTCGATCCAGACATTGAACGGGCGATCGGAGATGAGCTCGATATTCTGCCAGCCGATGATCTCGTTGCTCTTGGTGCGCAGGCGCGCGTAACGCGGCGCGACGTTGACGACCTTACTCGCATCGAGCGAGATCGTCTTGATGATGACCGCGCCCCAGCCTTCATCGAGCGCCTTGCGGCAGACATTCGCGTTGGTGCCAGGAGGTCCTGAGGCGATGACGAACGGGTTGGGGAACTTGATGCCATCGACGGTGGTTTCGAGTGTGGGCATAGCGAATCTCCGGACGAACGATTCAGAACCTGACAGGGGTAAGCACGGGCTAATTCGAATCGAGTACGCGCGGCGTCTCTATCTTCTGGCCGAGCATGAACAGAAAGTAAAGCACAAATCCGAGAGCAAACGTGAGGAACCATGCGTAGCTGTACAAATGGTCGAGAAAGTTCGGGTTCGCGACCTGTCCGCCGGGCGTGGTTGCGGCATGCAGGAACCCCGGGACGCAAGGCGCGACCGCGATAACCAGCGCCGCGATCGCGCGAAGATTGAAACCGCCGGTGTAGCGATAGGCGCCGCGCTCATCAAACAGGTCCGGAACACTGAGTTTCTGCTTGCGCAGGACCCAATAGTCGCAGATCATGATGCCGGCGATGGCGCCCATCAGACCGCCGTAGCCGATCAGCCAGGTAAACACGTAGTTGCCGGCCGACTCCATGATCTTCCAGGGCATCATCACGACGCCGATGACGGCCGTAATCAGCCCGCCGAGAACGTAGCTGATCCGTTTGGGGTTGAGGTTCGAAAAGTCATTACTCGGCGAGACGACGTTAGCGGCCATGTTGGTCGTGAGCTGCGCGAAAAAGATGATCACGGTTGCGAAGAGGACGACGGTAATGCTGTCGAACTTCGACATGAGCTTCACCGGGTCGCCGATGGCTTCGCCGTAGATCTTGAGCGTGGCGCTGGTGACGGCCACGCCGATGAAGGCGAAGAGCGTCATGGTGGTGGGCAGGCCGATCGCCTGGCCGAGTATCTGGTCACGCTGCGATCGCGCATAGCGGGTGAAGTCCGGGATGTTCGTCGAAAGTGTCGCCCAGTAGCCCACCGCGCTGGTGAGGAATGCAGGGAAAATCGCCCAGAAGTTGTTCTTCTGCTTCTGGAGCGCCACCGACCCTTCGAGGACCGGCCCGATGCCGCCGGCTTTCCAGATCGACCACATCAGCAGCACGATGCCGCCGAAGAGCAGCAGCGGCGAGGCCCACGTTTCGAGTTTCTTGATTCCTTCGAGTCCGGCGACGATGAAGTAGACCTGGACGAACCAGAAGAAGAAGAACGCGATCCACGTGTGCAGCTGGACGCCGAGGATTGCCGCGCTCTCCTTGTTCCACCCGGGGAAGATCATGCCGACCAGGAGGTCGATCGCGCCAGCGCCGAGCCATGTCTGGATGCCGAACCAGCCGCACGCCACGATCGCGCGGAGGATGGCCGGGATGTTCGCGCCGCGGGTGCCGAACGGCGCGCGCAGCAGAACCGGAAAGGAGACGCCATACTTCGTGCCGGCATGTGCATTGAGGCACATCGGGATGAGGACGATCGTGTTGCCCAGCAGAATGGTGACCATTGCCTGCCACCACTTCATGCCCGCTTCGATCATCCCGCCTGCAAGCGTGTAAGTGGATATGACCACCGACATGCCGATCCACAGGGCGGCGATATTCCACACCGACCACGTGCGCTGCTCCGGAGTGGTAGGGGCGAGGTCTTTATTCCAGAGGGAGGATGACGTGTCGATATCGCTCATGGTTTTTTGTCGAGGCGGAGCCTCCGGCACGTGTTAATCGCACTCACGTGCCGGAGGCCCGTGCCACATGAAGAGCATTGTGCTTCAAACGGGAATCACCGCCCCGCGCTTGAGGAACTTGCCGTCGCTCTTGCTGCCATGGTATTTCCCCTTGTCGACGACGACCTTTCCGCGGCTCAGCACGGTAATCGGCTCGCCCTTGATCTGCATCCCTTCGAACAGGCTGTAATCGCAGTTCATGTGGTGGGTCTTGGCGCTGATTGTCCGCTGCTTGTTCGGATCGAACAGGACGATGTCGGCATCGCTGCCAACCGCGATCGTTCCTTTCCTCGGGAACATGCCGAAGAGCTTCGCGCTCGCGGTGCTGGTGAGCTCGACCCATTTGTTGAGGCTGAAGCCGCGCTTCATCGCGCCGTCGTAGACGAGCGAGAGCCGATCTTCGACCCCGGGCCCGCCGTTGGGGATCTTCGTGAAGCTGTCGCGGCCAAGCTCCTTCTGGCCCTTGAAGTTGAACGGACAGTGGTCCGTACTCACTTCCTGCAGGTAGCCGAGCTTCAAAGCTTTCCAGAGCGGCTCGATGTTCTCTTTGCCCACGAGCGGCGGGGTGAAGACGTACTTCGCGCCCTCGAAGTTCGGTTTGTCGTAGTAGCTCTCGTCGAGAAACAGGTATTGCGTGCACGTCTCGCCGTACGCGGCGTTGCCTTCATCGCGGGCGCGAACGATCTCGCGCATGCTCGCTTCGCAACTGACGTGGACGATGAACACGGGCGCGCCTGCGAACTCCGCGACACGCAGCGCGCGAGCCGTTCCATCCGCCTGCATCACCGGCGGACGGGATTGCGCGTGATACTTCGGCTCGATCTTGCCGGCCGCGACGAGCTCGTTGATCTTCAGTTGGATCGCGTCGCCGTTCTCGGCATGCACGAGCGTCATCCCGCCGGCCGCACCGGCGCTGCGCATCACGCGGGCCATCGTCGAGTCGTCGATCATGAATACGCCGGGATAGGCGAGGAAGATCTTGAAGGTCGTGATCCCCTGATCGATGACCTTGGCGAACTCCTTCTCCTGTTCCGGGCGATATTCGGTGACGGCGAGGTGATAGGAGTAGTCGATCGCACAGCTGCCCGAAGCCTTGGCGTGCCAGTCGTCGATCGTCTGCTGGAACGTCTTGCCGTGATACTGGATGGCGAAATCGATGATGGTGGTCGTCCCACCGAAGGCCGCGGCACGGGTACCGGTCTCGAACGAATCGGATGAGACGGTTCCGCCGAAGGGCAGTTCCATGTGCACGTGTGGATCGATCGCGCCGGGGATCACGAGCAGGCCGGAAGCGTCGATTGTCTTGTCGGCCTGCATGGGCAGGCCCGTGCCGATCGCCTTGATCGCGTCGCCATCGATGAAGACGTCCGCAACATAGTCGTCAGTCGCGGTGATGATCCGGCCGTTTTTGATGAGAGTGGTCATATCGAACTCAAAATCAGTCACTGATCTACACCGATTGCCACCGATGAAATACACAGAGTAGTAGGGCAACTCTTTCTTCGATCTGTGTTCATCGGTGCGTATCGGTGACTTCTCTTATTTGGCTAGCGCCAGCCCCGCGTCGATGGCATCGACCATCTCGTCCACCTGGCTCTTGCCCGCGTTGAGCATCAGCCCGGTGCGGATGACGTTGCCGTAGAGCCCGCCCTTGCCGATCAGCACGCCGCGGCGTTTGGTTTCTTCGAAGACGGTGATGACGGCCTTGGCGTTGGGCGTTTTGCTCTTCTTGTCAGTGACGAGTTCGAGCGCCTGCATCATGCCGATGCCGCGGGCGTCGCCGACGATTTCGTATTTCTCCTGCAGCGCCTTGAACCGCTCGCCGAGATATGCGCCGGTCGTCTTGCAGTTCTGGAGAAGCTTGTCGCGTTCGATGACTTCCATCGTCGCGCGGGTGGATGCCATCGAGACCGGGTTGCCGCCGTAGGTGGCGAAGGTGATGCCGGGATACTTGTCGGCCACCGCGGGCGTGGCGATGGTCATCGCGACGGGCGCGCCGTTGCCCATGCCCTTGGCGCTCACCATGATGTCGGGCTGCACGCCGAAGTGTTGAACGCCCCACCAGTGCTCGCCGGTCCGACCCCAGGCGGTCTGTACTTCATCCGCGATGTAGAGGCCCCCGTACTTTTTCGCGATCTCGGTCGCGCGCTTGAAGTACCCCTTCGGCGGCACGATGAACCCGCCGCTGCCGATGACCGTCTCGGCCATGAACGCCGCGATCTCGCCGCCGGTTTCGGTGAGGATGAGTTCTTCGATGTCATTCGCGCACTCGAGCGAACAGGCCGAGTCGTCCTTCGCGCCGAACGGACAGCGGTAGCAGTAGGGGGCGTGGGCGTGCTTCACGCCGGCGACCGGGAGCGGGATCTTCTTCCAGCCGCTTTGGCCGCAGCCGGCGAGCGTCTGTAGGCTCCGACCCGAATAGCTGTGCCGCAGTGTGATGATGTCGAGCCGGCCGGTCGCGACGCGGGCGGCGTTCATCGCGGTTTCATTCGCTTCGGTACCGCTGCTGGTGAAGAACGTTTTGCTCAGGTCGCCGGGCGAGATGTGCGCGAGCTTCTCGGCCAGGTTGCTCATCTCCGCGTGCGCGTAGAGCGTCGAGCAGTGGCTCATCTTTTTCACCTGCTCGACGACGGCGTTCACCACGGTCGGGTTCGCGTGGCCGACGGAAACGGTCAGCACGCCGCCGAATGCGTCGAGGTATTTCTTGTTGTCATGGTCCCAGACGTAATGCCCTTCGCCGCGAACAAGCTCGATCGGCTCCTGGTAATACATCGCGACGGCAGGGAATAGGAACTCTTTGTGTTTGGCGACGGCTTGCGATTGGCTCATGAGAAATGCACCTGTCGGTGAAGTGGGCGGACGTGTCGCCCGGGCGAATCCATTCGTTTCAGGCAAACCGAGGCATCATAAATCGAGACGCGCAACAGTAAAGGGGAATCTTCGCGATCCTGGTTGGCCCGGTCGTGCCCGTCAGCCCGGTGGAATCCATCGGGCGCTTCAGGCTCCAAGCTGCGGTTTTCACAGCTCACGTGCTTTCAAACAGACAAAGGCGCCCCGCACATTTTTCGACCGGGGCGCGTCAGTCTCCATTCCTACGGGGCGATCGTCGTACCTTCGATCGTGAACTGATCTCGCTTAGGATGCATGCCTATGAAGCTCGCCTTTTCGACCAACGCGTTCACGCGGTTTTCGCTCGTCGACGCGATTGACGCGATCGGAAAGGCCGGCTTCGAAGGCGTCGAGATCCTGGCCGATGCGCCTCACGCCTATCCCGGCCGGATCGACGCCGAGTTCACTTCTCAAGTGGTGGCCGCGCTCGGTCGGAACAACCTCTTGGTGAGCAACGTAAACGTGAACTGCACCTTCGGCTACTGGCAGGACGCGCCGCCCGAGCCGTACTTCGAGCCGTCGATCATTTCGCCGGTCAAGCGATATCGCGACGATCGGATCGCGTTCATCGCGAAGACGATTTCGTTCGCAAAGGAGATCGGCGCGGGGAACATCAGCATCACGTCTGGGAGGATGCTGGGCAACGTCAACCCGAAGCTCGCCGCCGTACACTTGGAAGAATCACTCAAACGGATTCTCGACCTGGCAGAGCGCGGGCAGATCGACGTCGGCATCGAATGTGAGCCGGGACTTTATCTCGAGTACATCGAGGAACTCATCGAGTGGATTGACCGCCTCGGCTCGCCGCGGCTGGGGGCAAACCTGGATGTCGGCCATTGCCAGGTGATCGGCGAAATGATCCCCACCGAGGTCCGCCGGCTTGGGGAGCGGATCTGGAACCTCCACGTCGAAGGCATGCCGGGCCGGAAGCATTATCATCTGGTTCCCGGCGATCCATCGGACACGCTCGACTGGAAAGGGCTGAAAGCCGCGCTCGCCGACATCGGCTACGACCGTTTCGCCACCGTCGAGCTCTACACAATGACCGCCGACCCGCACGATGCAGCGCGCCGCAGTCTCGATTTCCTGCGTCGATGGACGTGAAGTGAAAGATAGCGCCTGTGTCCGGTAACGATTCGCATCGGCTCGTTCGGCGCAATCGATACGATCGGGCAGGGAAGCTCATGTCTATCGATCGCTTTTCGGAACAGCCGAGAACTTGACGTCGATTCAGGCCGATGGACTGTTGAAGCAGGTGTGTTCGCCAGCGATCACCGATCGGTGTCAGGATGGCTCCAGAGGGAAGAATCATGAGTTCGACCGCGAATCGACCGGCGCCGACGAGGCTATCGGAACAAAAGCCGGCCGTGAACCGGTATCTTTGCCGGCATTGCCAAGCTCCGCTCTCGACTACGTTCGTGGATCTGGGCACCAGTCCGCTCTGCCAGCGACACGTCACGCCGCAGCACTTTGACCGCGCCGAATCCATCTACCCGCTACACGTCTACGTCTGTGAACAGTGCTGGCTCGTCCAGCTCCCCGCATACGTGCCGGCCGATGAGATCTTCGACGATCAGTACGCCTACTTCTCCAGCTACAGCGACAGTTGGCTCGCCCACTGCAGAAAGTACGTCGAGAACTCGATCGACTGTCTCGGCTTAAACGCGGAAAGCAAGGTCGTCGAACTCGCGAGCAACGACGGCTACCTGCTGCAGTTCTTCGTGCAGCGCGGCATCCCCGTGCTGGGCATCGAGCCGACCGCCAACACCGCCGCCGAAGCCGAGAAGAAAGGCGTGAAGTCGCTGGTGAAGTTCTTCGGGCGTGCGACCGCGCAAGAAGTTGCATCGAGTTGGGGTCAGCCCGATCTGCTGCTTGGAAACAATGTTCTCGCACACGTGCCGGACATCAACGACTTTGTCGGCGGGATGAAGATCCTGCTGAAACCGGGTGGGACCATCACGATCGAGTTCCCACACCTGCTCACGCTGATGCGGCACAACCAGTTCGATACGATCTACCACGAACACTACAGCTACCTCTCGTTCGGCGCGGTGCAGCGCATCTTCAAGCATCATGGCCTGACGCTGTTCGACGTCCAGGAGCTCCCGACCCACGGCGGCAGCCTGCGGGTATACGGCAAGCACGACGACGATCCGCGGCCGATCGCGGAAAACGTCGCGAAGATGGGCGCGAAGGAAGCCGACTTCGGCCTGTTCGACGTCGCCACCTACGCCGCCTTCGCGGAGCGCGTGAAGGAGACGAAGCGAAAGTTGCTCGAGTTCCTGATCGAAGCCAAGCGGGCGGGAAAGCGCGTCGTCGGCTACGGCGCGCCCGGCAAGGGGAACACGATGCTCAACTACTGCGGCATCCGCGCCGATTTCCTGGACTACACCGTCGACCGCAATCCGCACAAGCAAGACAATTTCCTCCCGGGCTCGCGCATTCCGATCCTGCACCCGGACCGCATCTTTCAGGATCGTCCTGACTATGTGTTGATCCTGCCCTGGAATTTGAAAGACGAGATCAGCAAGCAGATGGCCGGAATCCGCGCGTGGGGCGGGAAGTTCGTCGTGCCGATTCCGTCGGTAGAGGTTTTTTGAAACACGGAGGCACTGAGGCACGGAGTCAAACTCATATAGATTTGGACTCCTCCGTGTCACCGTGCCTCCGTGGTGAATGAGAGCATGAAATGAAAGTAGTTATCTTTTGTGGCGGGCAAGGGCTTCGCCTTCGAGACTTTTCGGAAGCGGTTCCCAAGCCGATGGTGCCGGTCGGGTTCCGCCCGATCATCTGGCACACCATGAAGTACTACGCGCACTTCGGCCACAAAGAGTTCATCCTTGCGCTCGGCTACAAGGCTGACGTCATCAAGGACTACTTCCTGAACTACAACGAGGCGATGAGCAACGACTTCGTCCTCACCGGCGGCGGGCGCAACATGAAGCTGCTTTCCAGCGACATCGACGACTGGAAAATTTCCTTCGTCGATACCGGCATGGAATCGAACATCGGCATGCGCCTCATGCGTGTGAAAGAACACCTCGGCGACGACGAGTATTTCATGTGCAACTATGCCGACTGCCTCACGGACGCGCCTTTGAACGAGATGATCGGCAACTTGAAACAGCAGAAGAAGCTGATGAGCTTCATCGCCGTGAAGCCGAGCACGAGTTTCCACGTCGTCCGCTACAACGATGATGGAACGCTCAAAGGCGTCACGCTCGCGCAGGAAATGGGCCTGTATATCAACGGCGGCTACTGGGTCATGCACCGCG
Organism: Phycisphaerae bacterium; assembly: GCA_031411495.1. Taxonomy (GTDB): domain Bacteria; phylum Planctomycetota; class Phycisphaerae; order Tepidisphaerales; family Tepidisphaeraceae; genus JANOBD01. The sequence continues at coordinate 112,286 of JANOBD010000180.1, forward strand.
ACGCGTTCAAGTACATGAACTACGGCGAGGAGATCGTCGACCAGCCCATGCAGCGGCTGCTTGCCGAGAACAAGCTGATCGCGCATCGCTACGACGGCTTCTGGGCGTGCATGGACACGTTCAAGGAAAAGATGATGCTCGACGACATGGTCGGCAGAGGCAAGGCGCCGTGGCAAGTGTGGAAACCGGCGAATGGGAATACAAAGACGGCGTAGCCAAACTTCGCCTGGGCTCTCTGTTCCCCCCGCACGGAACTCAGGGAGAGCGCCAGTGTGAGAGTCTTCGATCATGATCGGTTTCACCTCCTTCAAAAACATCCGCAGACTTCTCTGCCTCGGCGCGCATTCCGACGACATCGAGATCGGCGCCGGAGCGACGGTGTTGCGAATCCTGCGTGAAAACCCGAATGTCGAAGTCACGTGGGTCGTGTTTTCCGGAAGCGCACAACGCCACGAGGAAGCCAGAAACAGCGCCGAGCTGTTTCTCAAGCACGCCGCGGCAAAGTCGCTGATCCTCCACGCCTTTAAAGACGCGTGGTTCCCCACACACTACAGCGAGATCAAGCAGGCATTTGAATCGCTCAAGGTGCTGGATCCAGATCTCATCCTCACCCACACGAAGGAAGACAAACATCAGGATCATCGCGTCATCAACGAGTTGACCTGGAACGCCTTCCGCTCGCACCAGATCTGGGAGTACGAGATCCCGAAATGGGACGGCGACCTCGCGACGCCAAACCTGTACGTGCCGGTCGAGTCGTCGGATGTCGATTCGAAGATCGCCGCGCTCATGAGCGCGTTCGGTACCCAGCGGGCCAAGCACTGGTTCGATGAGGAAACGTTTCGCGGCCTGATGCGCATCCGCGGGCTGGAATCCAACACCCGCTATGCCGAGGGTTTCTACGCCAGAAAGTACGTGGTGGGATCGTGAGCGCGAAGCAGTTACAAAACGCATTCGGGAATGTGTTTGAGGGCAAGCGGGTGCTTGTGACCGGCCACACCGGCTTCAAAGGGCCTTGGCTGCTTGCGATCCTCGACCTTCTGGGTGCGACCACGCTGGGCTACGCGCTCGCGCCGGAGACGAACCCGTCGATGTTCAAGCTCATCGGCGGCGAGAAGCTCTGCGAAAGCGTCGTCGCCGATCTGCGCGACCTCGAAGCGGTGTCTCACACGGTCAAACGGTTCCGGCCGGACTGCGTCATCCACATGGGTGCGCAGTCGCTGGTCCGCCGGAGCTATCGCGATCCGGTCGACACGTTCGAGAGCAACATCACCGGCACAATGAACGTGCTGGAGGCGATTCGCGAATACGATTCGGCGTGTGCCGTGGTAATCGTGACGACCGACAAGGTCTATGCCGAGAGTGGGCACGGCAGACCCTACGTGGAAGACGACAAACTCGGCGGCCACGACCCCTACAGCACGAGCAAGGCGGCGTGCGAGCTCGTCACCGAGTCGTATCGGCTCAGCTACTTTCATCCTTGCAAACACGCGTCGCACGGCAAGGCGATCGCGACCGCGCGGGCCGGCAATGTCATCGGCGGCGGCGACTGGTGCGAAGATCGACTCATCCCCGACGTCGTCCGCGCGATGAGCGCCGGCGAAAGCGTCCGCATCCGCAACCCGCGCTCGACGCGCCCGTGGCAACACGTGCTCGAACCGCTGAGTGGATACCTCACGCTGGCCGCCAGGCTGCTGACCGATCCGACGAGGTTCGCCAGCGCCTTCAATTTTGGCCCGGATGAGCATGACGTGCTCGAAGTGGAGAAGGTCGTCCAGCTCGCCCTGAAGTCCTGGGGCAGCGGCAGGTATCACATCGATGTCGATCCGGAGGCGCCCCATGAAGCGGCGCTCCTGCGCATCAGCAGCGACCGGGCCAAGGAGATGCTCGGCTGGCATCCGAAGTGGAACGCCGTCACTGCGATTCAGAAGACGGTAGACTGGTATGGCCATGCGACGAGCGATCCGCTCGGATATACTCGCCGACAGATCGAAGCGTATTTTATGGCACCGGCGTCTCGCCCGTGATTGCAGGGCCTGAAGCCCATGCCCCCGAGGACACGCCATGACCATCACTCCTTCCAGAATCTGCGGCGCCTACGTCATCGAACCCAGTCGATTCGCGGACTTCCGCGGCGACTTCTACCGGTCGTTCGATGTCGATGTCTTTGCGAAGCAGGGATTGGTGACCAGCTGGTCCTACGTTGCCACGGCCGGCAATACGAAGGCCGGCACGCTGCGCGGTATGCACTACCAGGCGGACCCGCATGGCGAAACCAAGCTCGTCCGCTGCACGCGCGGAAAGGTGTTCGACGTCGCGATCGATCTGCGTCCCGAGAGCCCCACCTATCTCAAGTGGGACGGCCACGAATTGAGTCACGCCAACCAGCGACAGTTCTACATTCCTATCGGCTGCGCGCACGGTTACATCACGCTGGAAGACGACTGTGATATCGCCTACTGCATCTCCGGCTTGTGGGACCCGTCCTCCGGCAGGGGTGTGCGGTGGAACGATCCGACGTTTGGCATCGCCTGGCCCGGCGAGGTGAAGGCGATCATCGAGCGCGACGCGAGCTATCCGGATTACGTGAAGTAATGCTCGACCTCATCCGAGAACTCTTTCCGATCTGCCGGTCCATTACGGGCGACGGCATCCGTCAGACGCTGCGGAGGATCTCGCGCGAGATCGGTGCAGATCTCCACGACGTGCCGACGGGGTCGCCGGTCTTTGACTGGACGGTGCCGCAGGAGTGGACGCTTCGACGCGCCACACTCTGCCAAGCGGCAAACGGCAGGGTGATTGCGGACACCCACGTATGCAATCTTCACGTGCTGAATTACTCGCTTCCGTTTCGAAGGCGAGTATCGCTTGAGGAGTTGAAAAACCACCTGCACACGATGCCCGACAAGCCGAAGTGGATTCCGTATCGAACCAGCTACTACAAACCGACATGGGGCATCTGCCTCGCGGACGAGGTCGCGAAGTCGCTGCCCGATGTCGAGTACGACGTGGCCGTCGACACCGAGATCAAGGACGGCTCGCTCACCTACGGCGAACTGTTCATCCCGGGCAAGTCGGACCGTGAAGTGCTCTTCAGCACGCACTGCTGCCATCCATCCCTCGCGAACGACAACCTCTCGGGCATTGCCGTCGCGTGCGAACTGGCGAAGTGGCTCAGGGAGCGTGACAACGCGCTCGGCTATCGCTTCATCTTCATCCCCGGCACGATCGGCTCCATCACGTGGCTCGCGCGAAATGTCGAGGCGTCGACGCGCATCGTCGCCGGGCTCGTCTTGAGTTGCCTTGGCGACCCAGGTGCGTTCACCTACAAGCGATCGCGTCGACAAACAACATTGATCGATCGGGCGGTCGAGGCGTGCCTCGGATCGAGCGGCAGGATCCGTGACTTCATTCCCTACGGCTACGACGAACGCCAGTTCTGCTCGCCGGGTTTTAATCTGCCGGTCGGATGCCTCATGCGGACGCCGAATGGCGAGTACGCGGAATACCATACATCGGCGGATGATTGTTCGTTCGTGCGAGAGAATGCGCTTCGCGAGTCGGCGGAGATGATTCAGAAAATCGTTGGCGAAGTCGAGCGACTACACGCGCGCCTCGACTCTCGCCCCGGCCAGAAAGCGCGAGAGGGAACGGCAATCGGCCCGGGGACGTGCTATCGCAATTTGAACCCGTTCTGCGAGCCCCAACTCGGCCGACGCGGCCTGTATGCGCTAACGGGCGGCCATGCGAGCGTGGCCGACCTGCAAATGGCGCTGCTCTGGGTGCTAAATTACTCCGATGGCCGACACGATATCGACTGGATCTCGCAGCGATCAACGATCGATCCGAAGATCGTCCAGCACGCGGCAGACCTGCTCGAGAGGGCGAACCTCCTGGCAAAAGAATCGTAGGGCCGACGCCGGGCTCGATCACGACGGTCCAGCGACGCTCTCGGTCGATGCAAACGCCGCGATAGGGTTGTTCGTCATCGCTTGAAGAAACTTTTCCCAGCCCGGGCGAACTTGCTCAGCCGATTGTTCACGTACAGCCCTTCGAGAATGAACTCGCCGACGCTGGCGAGATCGCCGTTGTCGGCGGGGTTCATGTTCAGCTCTTTCGCGAAGTTGGCCGAGAGCTTGGGAAGCGGCTTGAGCACCTGCATGTTCGCAACGAACTCATCCGCCGGGATTTCGTCGCCGCCGGGGAACGTAACATTCTTTCCGAAATTCTCCGTGACGGATTCGAACTCGGTGAATTCCCCGAGCTGGTTGAAGACGTTCTTCACGGCCTCGCCGATGAGGGACTGAACGAGTTTATCTTCGCTCGATTCGTCGTCGCCGAGCGTCATCTCAATCTTCCCGCGACAACTGGCGATCAGGTGCTGCAGGTCGCAGACGCGGGCGACGACGCGCTTCTCGCCGGTGATGATACCGCGGCGCTCGGCGTTGCTGTAGACCGTTTCCGCGTTCGCAATGCTCGTGCGGACGCTCACGCCGCTGGACTGCGACACGTGCGGGCTCTTGCGCGCAAGCCGGACAACTTCCTCGGTGATCTGCTGAAGGAATGGCGGCACGACGACTTCGACGCCGCTGCCGTCGGCTTTGCGATCGACGTACGCGTTCTTCTGCACGATGTTCAGGCTCTCTTCGATGGTCTCCGGATAGTGCGTGCGGACGACGGTGCCGATGCGGTCTTTCAGCGGCGTCACGATGCGCCCGCGGTTGGTGTAGTCCTCGGGGTTCGCGCTGAAGACCAGGCACACGTCCAGATCCAGCCGAATCGGGAAGCCGCGGATCTGCACATCTCGTTCTTCCAGCACGTTGAATAGTCCAACTTGAATGCGCGGTGAGAGGTCCGGCAACTCGTTAATCGCGAAGATCCCGCGGTTGCTGCGCGGGATCAACCCGAAATGCATCGTCGACTCATCGTTCAGGTATCGGCCTTCGGCGTGCTTCACGAGATCAACCTCGCCGATCAGGTCGGCAATCGTCACGTCCGGCGTGGCGAGTTTTTCCTGGTAGCGCGTGTCGCGATAAACCCATTCGATCTTCGCTGCGTCACCTTGCTCCTCGACGAGTTTCCTGCCCAGTTTGGTGATCGGCTGCATCGGGTCATCGTTGATCTCCGGGCCGTTCAGGACGGGAATCCACTCGTCCAGAAGCGAGGGGAGCATGCGCAGGATGCGTGTCTTGGCCTGCCCGCGCAAGCCGAGGAAGAGCAGATCGTGTTTCGCGAGGATGCCGTTGATAATCTGCGGCAAGACGGTATCGCGATAGCCGATGATGCCGGGAAAAATCTCCTCGCCGGCCCGCAGCTTGGCGATGAGGTTCTTGCGCAATTCGTCTTTGACCGAGATGGGCGTATAGCCGGAGCGCTTCAGTTCTCCGAGCGTCGAAAGGGTTGGATGAGGCATTTGCCCAATGATAGGCGCGATCCTCGCCGCAAAGCAGGACCAATTGCGCCTTCAATCCTGTTGAAAAATGGCAGTGGACCGAAGGCTACGGGCAGGCGGCGTCGAGCACGTGTTCTTCAACGTAAATCGGAATCGTGTTCGCCACGCCGAGCGCGATGGCATCGCTCGGCCGGCTGTCGATGTCGAGCAGCCGATCACCTTGTCGGATGACGACCCGCGCGAAATAGGTCCCTTCCTGCAGGTCAGTGATCTTGATCTGCTCGAGCTTTCCGCCCATCGCTTCGATGATGTTGGCGAGAAGGTCGTGGGTCATCGGGCGTTCGGTGTTGACGCCGTTGAGCCGGCGCTTGATCGCCTGGGCGAGATCTTTCACGATCACCATCGGGAACTGCCGCTGGCCCGAAACCTCGCGGAGCACGATCACCTGCGGTTCCTGGGCTTCGTTGATGATGATCTTGTGCAGTTCCATCAGGACGGACATCGTCATCCTCGCATAATCGTCAGGATCGGTACGGTCGCTTCCACAGCATACGCTTCTTACGCCGAATCAGCATGTACGACCGCGGCAAACTGTCAAGCGGTGGTGATTGGCTGCGTGGAGTCTATCATCTGGCAGATGCCCGCACGTAGAGGCCTTTCGTCCATTCGATGGTCAATTTATGCCGGCGCGATCGTATTGCTGGCGGTCGCGGCGATCACGACACTCCGCTTTTTTCGCACCAGCGTGGTCGTCACGACGCCGGTTGAAGGCCCGGTCATCCGTGCCGTCTACGCCACCGGTACTGTCGAGCCCGAGCGCGAGTTCCCCATCCGCGCTACCAACGAGGGCACGCTGGAGAAGGTGTTTGTTGACAAGGGCAGTCCCGTCAAGGCCGGCGATAAGGTGGCGCAGATTGTCGATCCGGCGCTGCTCTACTCGGTCGACCAGGCACAGGCCGATGTGAACGAAAAGGTCGCCCGCGCCGACGTGGCTACCTCGCCGGTGCTCTCGGAATACGACGCGCGGATCAAGGCCGCCACAGAGCAGCTTGGGATCGCCAAACGCGAGGAGAAACGACTGCGCGACGCCTACGAAGCCGGAGGCGGCTCTCAAAGCGACGTCGACCGCGCCAGCGACAGGACGCAGACCATGTGGGCGGCGCTTGAAGGATTCAAGAGCCAGCGGGGAAGCAAGGTGCTCGAACTGACCCGCGAGGTCGAGCTCGCGCAGAGTGCGCTGAAGATCGCGCAATGGAAACTGAGTCAGCAGCTTCTGACCAGCCCGATCGATGGGGTTGTTCTGAATCGACCGATATCGCAGGGCACACGCGTCGCGGTGAATGAAGTGATCATGCGCGTCGCCGATGCAACACCGCAGAAGCTCGTGATGCGGGCGGCGGTTGACGAGGAGGACATCACCTCCGTACACGTCGGCCAGAAGGTGATCATGACGCTCTACGCGTTCGAGCACGCGAAGTTCGAAGGAAGAGTCCGAACGATCTACGACGAAGCCGACGTGAATCGCAGGACTTTTGAAGTCGATATCGAAATCCTCGAGCCCAACGATCGGTTCCAGCCCGGCATGACCGGCGAACTCGCCTTCGTGGTCGCCGAGAAGGAGAAGGCGCTGATCGTCCCGAGCCAGGCGGTTCAGGGTGGCGCGATCTACGTGGTGGCAGGCGGGCGGATCGAGAAGCGTGAGCCGCTGCTCGGCGTGGCAGCGGTCGACCGGGTCGAAATCGTCGGCGGACTCGAACGTGGCGACGAGGTCGTCATCTCGCCGGTCACTCCAGCCATGATCGGTAAAGCTGCGAGCGTGAAAAGGATGGACCCGCGCGAAGCGGCCGGCCTGAACAAGAAGGAAGAAGCCAAACCGTTCAACCCGATGAGATAGCAGTGGAGAGTGAGAAGTCGAGAGTGAAGAGTTTCAGAGACAAGTGTCATCTGCGTGTCCCAGTTCTCGCCTGCAACGCTCGACTATCCACTCACAACTTCCGACTGACCCGACATGAACGCCTTCATCGCCACACGCTACCTGCTCACCCATATGCGACAGACGCTGATCTGCATCGCCGGTGTGGTCATCAGCGTGATGATGTTCATCACGATGCTTTCGATGATGCAGGGCTTTACCGACAAGTTCATCATCGAGACGGTCGAATCGTCCGGGCACATCACCATTCATGATGAGCCGCGTGAAACGCGTTCGAAGATCCTCGAGCGAGTCGTGAATACGCCGGATGCCGTCTTGTCCCTTGAGGGAAACAAGCCGCGCGACCAGGTGAAGAAAATCAAGAACCCGACCGGCTTGCTGGCGACGATCCTCCGGATGCCCGGTGTGGTCGACGCGGCACCCGTCGTGAACGGCGACGCGACCATCACCTACGGTACCAAGACCTACCCGCTCCAGATCATCGGCTGCGAACCGCGTCGGCAGACGGCGGTTACCACCATCGGCGAGAAAATCGTCGACGGTTCATTCGACCGCCTGAAGACATCCGCGAACGGAATCGTCATCGGCAGGGGCGTCGCGCTCACGCTCGGCGTCCAACTCGACGATTCGATCACGCTCACCTCCAGCACCGGCGGCGTGCTGTTCGCCAAGATCGTCGGCATCTTCGACACCGGCGTTACGCCCGTCGACTACGGCCGCGGGTACATGATGCTCAGCAGTGCCCAGACGCTGCTGGACCGAAAAAACATCATCAACGAAATCGTCATCCGCACCGACGACTACAACCAGGCCGAGCTGATCGCGTCGCGCATCGAAGCCATCTGCGGCTACAAGACCGAAGGGTGGAAGGAAGCCAACGCCAACTTCCTCAAGATCTTCGCCGTGCAGACGGTCATCACCTACATCATCACCGGTGCGCTGATGATCGTGGCGGCGTTTGGCGTGCTGAACATCCTGATCATGGCCGTTCTCGAACGCGTGAACGACATCGCCATCCTCAAAAGCTTCGGCTATTCGCGCGGCGACATCACGCACATCTACCTGTTCCAGGGCTTCGTCATTGCCGTCTTCGGATCCATTGCCGGACTGATCAGCGCCAAACTGGCCGTCGAAGGCCTGCGGCGCTTGCCAATCAAGATGGAAGGGCTTGTGCGGGCCGAGGGATTGCTGATGAGTGAGCACCTGAGCAGCTACGTCATGGCGTGCGCGATGGTGACGGTGATCGTGCTGATCGCATCGGTCTATCCTGCACGACGCGCGGCGAAGTTTGATCCGGTGGAGGTGATTCGGGGGGCACATTGATCGTTGGAAACACGGAGGCACGGAGACACGGAGAAGGAAAAACGATGGACGAGGATTTCGCAGATTGCGCTAATAAAAAGAGAATGGCGGAAGTGTCTGCTTCTGCTTTCTCTTCTACATCTGCGCATTCTGCGAAATCCTTGTCGACTTCGTCCTCCGTGGCTCCGTGCCTCAGTGGTGAAAACAGACCTATCATCGAAGCCCGCAACGTACACCGCTACCTCGGCGAAGGCGATACCGCGGCACACATTCTCAAGGGCGTCGACATCTCGATCGGGCGACGAGAGTATGTCTCGATCGTGGGCCAATCCGGCTCCGGGAAGAGCACACTGCTTTATCTACTTGGTGGTCTCGATCGGCCTACAAAAAAGACGCCGGACGGGCAGGTCATCGATCCCGCGAGCAAGATCTACATCGACGGCCTCGATACCACCCAGATGGGCGACGCTGAACTCGCGATGGCACGGAACGAGAAAATCGGCTTCGTGTTCCAGTTCCACTACCTGCTCAAGGAGTTCAGCGCGGCGGAAAACGTCGCGCTGCCGATGTTGAAGCTTGGCCGATTGCGGAAAAAAGACGCGATGGACCGTGCCGTCTCGTTGCTGAAGCAATTCGGGCTCGAATCGAAAGCCACGCGGCGCGCGAACCGACTCAGCGGCGGCGAGCAGCAGCGCGTCGCGATCGCCCGTGCGCTGGCGAACGAGCCGGCCGTCATCCTCGCGGATGAACCGACCGGCAATCTCGACAAGAAGAATGCCGACAAGGTAGCCGAAATCTTCGACTCTCTCGGTTCGGGAGGGCAGACGATCGTGTACGTCACGCACGATCGCGAACTGGCGGCCCGCGCAACGCGACAGATCCGGATGGAGGATGGATTGATCGCGTCAGACGTGACGCGGGCGGGATCGATTTCAGCAATAACGAAAGCGTTGTAGCCGAGCGGTTGTTGGCGCCGGCGCACCAGAGACGCGAGCAGGCTCGTGGCTACACGGCGCACTCGGATCGCCAAACATCAGGCCACCAGCTCAATCATCTCCAGTTGACATCGCTCCGCGCATCGATCGGATGTTTCTGCCGGACCATGTCGATCGCCGCGATGTCTGTCGCATCGAGGTTCTTGGGGACGATGATTTTCACAACGCAGTGCTGATCGCCTTTTTCCGCGCCGCGATGCGCGCCCGCACCCTTGATGCGCAACTTCGCACCGCTGTTGGTTCCCGGCGGGATGGTGATCGTCACCCGGCCGTCGAGCGTGGGGACGGTGACCGTTGTGCCTAGCAGCGCCTCGTACAGGCTCACCGGCACGTCCAGAAGCACGTCCAGGCCTTCGCGGCGGTAGTAGGGGTGATCCTGGATCTGCACGATGACGTAGAGGTCGCCTTGCCCGGCCGGCCCCATCGCGCCGCGGCCCTTGATGCGGATGCGATTGCCGGTTTTCACGCCGGCGGGGATTTTCACGTCGATCTTCTCGATCTCGCCGCCTCGGTTGATCGAAATCGGAAGCGCCGTGCCGCGTGCGGCCTGCTCGAAGCTGAGGCTGATCGGATATTCCACCTCGCTGGCACCTGGGTGTTCCATGCCTTCCGCAGCGCCGCGCGGCCGACGGCCGCGCTTGAAGGGTCCCTTCTTGTTGAAGAGCTGTTCGAAGATGTCGGCAAACTGACCGCCCTGGAAGTCGCTCGGGTCGATGTCTTCCGCGTAGGCGCCGTACGGATTGCCCGATCCCTGTGCCGCGTGTTCGTACGGGTTCGCGGTCTGATAGGGGTTGGGCTGCGGCCCGGCGTGGCCGAACTGATCGTAGTTCTTTCGTTTGTCCGGGTCCGACAGCACATCGTACGCTTCCTGAACTTCCTGAAACTTTTTAGTCGAACTCGAGTCACTTTTGTTCGCATCCGGATGGTATTTGCGCACGAGCCGACGGTGGGCGCCGCGGATTTCATCCGCGCTGGCGGTTTTGGCTACGCCGAGGATTTCGTAATAGTCGCGAGGCATTCTTTCCTAACCACAGATAAACGCAGATGAACGCAGATAAAACTGAAAGCGGAACGGCCGCACCGGTTTAGCACCGAGGCCGCATCTCTGTTTATCCATGTTCATCGGCGGTTTCAAATCTTAGGCAGTCACTTTGAGACAACGATCGATGCGTTTGAGCGTGCGGTCCTTGCCGAGAAACGCGAGCGTTTCGAAGATCGGCGGGCTCACGCTGCTTCCACTCACCGCGACACGCAACGGCTGCGCGACTTTGCCCAGTACCAGGCCGCTCGACCGGACGAAGTCTTCGAGCGATGCCTCGAGTTTCCCCGCCGTCCAGTCCGCGACTTCTGTAAGGTGCGCGCGGACCTCGCCGAGCACTTTCAGGCCCTGTCCGTCGTCCTTTTTCAGCACCTTGTCGACTGTCTTCGCGTCGTACTCGATCGCCTCATCCGCCACGAAGAAGAACCGATTCTTTTCGTCGAGTTCGCTGAGCACGTGAAAGCCAGCGTTCATTTTCAGGATATGCGTCAGTTCCGCGTCGCTGGCCTTGTTCAGCATCGAGTTCGGGTTGACCGACAGCCAATCCTTGATCGCCGCGAGCTGTCGATCCATCGGCGCCTTGCCAAACCAGTCGGTGCTGAAGGATTTAAGCTTCTCGCGGTTGAACTTCGGATTGTTGGAAACGAGCCGATCGATCGAGAACTTTTCGATCATCTCGTTGATGGTCATCTGCTCGAGATCACCCCCGGGGCTCCAGCCTTGGAGCGCGAGAAAGTTGAGCAAGACTTCGGGCGTATAACCGTTCTTGCGGAAGTCATGGATCATGATTTCCGGCAGATCGGTTTCCTTCAGCCCGACGACGGCCATGATTTTTGGCTGCTCCGTGAGATCCAGTTGCATCGTGTCCGTGGCGATCCAACTCGCGAGTCGATCGGCGGTCACTCCGGTCGCCGCGCTGAGGTCCTGCGCCGTCTTCTTGTTGTTGCGCATCCAATCCTGGACGCGCTTGCGGATCCTGCGGTCGCGGTCGCGCTTGCTGAGCTTCTCGCCGTTCTCCGGGTTCAGCATCGTGCTGACGTGCGCGTAGATGGGCCTCTCGTAGCCAAGCGCTTCCTGCAACGCGATGTGATTCATCGTGTTCAGGAGGTGTTCGAAGCCGCGCAGAACATGCGTCACGCCCATCTCGGCGTCATCGACGACGACGCCGAAGTGGTACGTCGGCATTCCATCCGTCTTCCGAATCACGAAATCCTGGACCTCGTAAGGCGAAATAGTCACATCCTTATCGAGCGCGACGTCTCGGAACTTGTACTCCTTCACCGGCATCGCAAATCGAATGACCGGGGTGCGGCCTTCATCCTTGTATTTCTCGATCTGCTCCGGTGTGTAGTTGGGCTTCACGTAGCGATACGCGCGCTTGGCGCGCGTGGCGGCCTCTTTCAAAACGTCCAGCTCGGCGTTGGTTTCCCACGCCTCGTAGGCCTTTCCCTCGCCGAGCATCTTGTCGATGATCCTGTTGTAGACATCCAGACGCTTGGACTGGTAGACGAGCTCGGCATTGTCCCAGTTGAGACCGAGCCACTTGAGGTCCTCGAGAAGCTGGCGGACGGCGTCTTCGGTGGAGCGTGCGAGGTCGGTGTCCTCGATGCGCAGCAGGAACTTTCCGCCGGTGTGCTTTGCCAGCAGCCAGTTGAAAAGCGCAGTGCGTGCGCCACCCACATGAAGGTAGCCAGTAGGCGAAGGCGCGAAACGGGTGACGACGGTTGGCATAGTCCCGCGATTATTGCGGCTGCGGAGTCGTCGGCAAGGTCTGCGCATGTTTCGCCGAGAGGAACTGCCTTCGCACGCGCAACCAGTAGATCGGCCCGACCATCACAAACAGCAGGCAGATCGTCGTCACCGTGTATTGCGTCCACGCAACCAGGAGCAGGACGAAGATCAGTGCCACGACCACTTTCCACAAGCTCTTTCGGCCGCGAAGCACCGTGTTCATCAGGTGCGGATAACGGATCTCGCTGACCATGAGCAGGGCACAGGTGAAGAGAATCGGCGGAATGAGGTAGACCAACGATGCCGCGAAGTTGAAGCGATTGTCCGAAATGAGCTCTTCGTGGAGCAGGACGATCGAGACGACAGCCAGCCCCGCCGCCGGCGACGGCAGCCCTTGAAAGCTCTTGTGGTGCTGCTCGCCGTGCTCATTGGTGACGTTGAAACGGGCAAGTCGCATCGCGGCACACGCGACGTAGAGCGCGCCGACTGCCCAGACGAGCCGAGAGATCGAAACCGGCAATTCGTGCGGGCCGACGGTCTTGAAGAGTTGCAGCGCGACGAACGCCGGCGCGACGCCAAAGCTGATGACGTCCGCCAACGAATCGAGCTGGCCGCCGAAGTCGGTGGTGTGGCGCGTCAGCCGGGCAAGGCGGCCGTCCAGGACGTCGAACATCGCCGCAAAGAAGATCATGTAGGCGGCCCAGAAGAACTTGTATTCGGCGAAGTGCCGGGCCCATTTGTCCTGTTCGAAATCGGATACGAGCGTCGTGATGTAGATGGCGCCGAACCCGCAAATCGCATTGCCGAGCGTCGCCAGCGAGGGGAGAAAGAAAACCCCCTTCATCATCGCGGCGTGACCGCGCTTTCGAAGGCGCATTCGCCTCGGCGGGCGGTCGTGGGAGATGTTGTCGAATCGATCGGTCATGGTCAATCGCAGTCAGAAGGCCAAATGCCTGTTGGACAACTCAGGCCCTTCGAACCTCAACGCTCATCCTACGCGATAGCATTCCCGGGCGCACCAAGCCTGGCGATGATCTGGCTGCCGCCGACCACCTTGTCGCCGACTTTCACCGTTATAACCGGCGCAAGCGAGCGCGAAATGGTCAGCTCGGTCCGGCTTCCGAACTTGATGAAGCCGATCCGGTCCCCGCGGTGAACCACGTCGCCGATTTTCGGCTCGCAGATGATCCGCTTGGCGATCAGCCCGGCGATCTGCCGCACCACGCACGTCGGCACGCCGGTGATCGGATCGGCCATCACGATCGTGTTCGCCTCGTTTTCCGCGCTGCACTCCTCGTGCTTGAGCGCGTTGATGAACTTGCCTTTCTTGTAGATCAGGTTGGTGATCTTCCCGTCACACGGCGCGCGGTTGCCGTGCACGTTAAAGACGTTGAGAAAGATGCCCACACGGACAGCGGGCCCGTTGAGGTACGGATCGTTCTCGATGTCCTTGATATCCGTGACGAGTCCGTCGGCGGGGCACACCATGATGCTGTGCTCGGTGGGAATCGTCCGATCCGGATCGCGGAAGAACGCCATCAACCAGAGCCACACCGGAAGCACCAGGAACGCCAGCGGCCACCACACCCAACCCAGCCCGGCACCAACCACTGCCAGCAGCAGTGTGCCCAGGATCATTTCCCATTTCCCGTGACGCGAAAACTTCATACCCCGACAGTATGCGAGGTCCCGCCGAAACCAAAACGAGGGGAAACCTGATGACGCAGTATGTGTGAGTGATGTCACCCAGAGGAGCTTTAGCGACGAAGAGTCTACGAAAGTGCGTGAGTAGTCCTCGCGCTTCTAAACCGCTTTGATCTCCTGCTAGATCCCTCGTCGGTAAACCTCCTCGGGATGACAGTCCTAAACGTCCGGAGATCAATCGCATCCAAGCAGGTACACGAGGAGATCTTCGTTCCTCAGCGTGTTGGAGATCGTCTGCACGTGATGGAAACCGAGTTGCGTCAGCCAAGCCCGCGCGACGATGTGCGACTTCTGTTCCGTGTTGCAGATCACCCGGCGGAGGTAGGTTCCCCGCGCCCGCAGGAAACGGTCGGCCTCGCGCTGAACCTGTTTGAACACGCTCGTGCCGACGCCCCGGCGTTGAAGCTCTGGAACCACGCGGATATCCAGCAGCTGGACGACGCCGTCGTTGGCGGTCGTGAACCACGACGCCGATGCGATCGCATTTTCGCCGTCGAGCAGCTCGATCGTCTGGGTGAAGGGCAGCTTCGATTTTCCCGAAGCGAGCGGCGAGGCGACATATCGGCCGTGTGCGACGGCGGGAGGAAGGAGGGACATGGCGAGTGAGATTCCTTGGTTGCCAGCGTCAATGCAAATGACCAAACCACAATGACCAACAAGAACCCAAATACCAATATCCAAGCATCCGCGTCATTCAACTCTGGTCATTGGGCATTTATTGGTGATTGGCACTTGGTCATTCCAAGCCCAGCAGTTCCAGAGCATCCCGCTCCACGATGCCCCGAAGCGCCTCGCGCGGGATGACCGGCAGGTTCGTGCCCTGCACGAGCTGGTTGATCGAGAAGAGCGCTTCGATGCAGTCGGATGGCTTGGTGTATGGGAAGTCGGAGCCGAAGAGCAGCTTGTCGACCACGCCGTACTGATACGCGGAGACGAGCGCGTTGTAGCCCGGCCACGGACGCAGGAAGAGGCCGCTGATATCGCTGAAAACGTGCTGGTGCTTGCCGAGAAGGATCACCGACTCATCGATCCAGGGCTGGCCCATCTGCGCGATGACGATGCGAAGGTTCGGGAACGATCGAGCGACTTCGTCGAGGAGGAACGGCCGGCCGAACTCGAGCTTGCTCTGCTCGTTCATCAGCCCGCCGGGGTGGAAGACGACCGGCATTTTCGCCTTCTCACACTGCTCGTAGAGCTTCATGGCGCGAGTGTCGGAAGGATGAAAATCCTGGCCCGAAGGGGAGAGCGCCACGCCGCGGAGCTTAAGCTGTTCGCGGGCGATGACGAGATCGTCCAACGCGGACGGCTCGGTCGGGTCAATGCCGGCGAAACCAATGAGCCGGGTCGGGTCTCTGCCGACGTATTTTGAAACAAAATCGTTGGGTACGTGTGCCTTGAGGTGCCGGCTGCGAAATCCCAGGACGATCGCCTTGTCGACGCCGCGCGTCTGCTCGGCGGGGGCTTCAGGATGGGCGGCGGGAACGACGCGCTGCACGACGCGGCCGGATGGACTGAGCCGGAACGCTGCCTTCCGCTCGGCGGGCGAGAGTTCGCCTAAGTCGACGGACCCTAACTGCTCCGGCGACTGCCAGACGTGCGTATGACAATCAATGATCATCGTGGTTGCCGTTCCCGTATCAGACCCGCGGAGCGACCTCTGCGGCCAGGTCAGTGTAGACGAACCCGGCCGCAGATCAAAACGGGGCGGAAGTCACCCCGAAACGGCGTCGCGACGCGTCCTGGTGCTGTATTGCGACTGTTTGCGCAGCGAAAGCGATCACCAAACAATCAGAGCGATACGGTGTCTAACTGAAGTATGGGCAATCAGTTGGAAGCGACAAGGTTATCGGGCGCGCTGCGCGAACGAGTCGAAACGCGCAGCATCGACGGGAATGGAAGGTGCTCGATTTGCCTCTGCTCGTTCGCGAACGTCGTCAGCGGCAGGGCAATTGGCATCGAAGTCTCGGTTGATTCCAATCGGGCTCGCGTTATGCGGGTTTGAAAGGTCGGCCGGCAACGTTACAAGGAGTCGCCAATGCCCGTCACTTCCCAGAATGTCCCAAAACTTCCTACTCTTGTCTGTTTTGCGTTCTCCATCTTCACACGGCCGGCGTGCGCGGACGCGATCGCCGATCGGCTCGATGCGATCGAACATCGTCTGACGCGGATCGAGATGGTGGTTCAAGTCCCGCCGACAACCCGACCCGCCACGCAACCCGCCACGCAGCCCGCTCCCGCGGCGGTCCCCGTCCGGGCCGACACGTTTGCCGCCGCTCGAGCGGCGATCCTTAACGGCTCGAAATGGATTCAAACCACGGGCATCGAAGTGGCCGCGGACCTCGATGCCCGCGGCGCGCTCATCGAATTGCTTCCCGGCGGGCCGAACTGGAAGCCGGCGATCTCGCTCACCGGCGACGCCATGCTGCTCAACGCGACTCTCAAGACGCCGCCATCCACCTTCAACGCGGCTGGCCAGCGGACCGGTTTCTACAAGGCGCTCACGGCGATGGGTCGAAGCATGTCGCTCAAGAATGTCACCATCGCTCCCGATGCCGGCTTCTGCATCCATGTCCAGCAAGGCCGGCTGGCGATGGAAAACGTGAAGGCGACCACGTTCAGCGAGTACTTCGTCTTCCAGAACGATGGGACGTTCACTTCCGCCAGGAACTGTGAAGTGAAAGGCGGCTCGCGCGCCGAGAGTGTTTGGCGCGTCGCCGGTGCGAATTATCTGATTGAAGACTGCATCCTCGACAACAGCCAGGGCGGCAAGGCCGTGCTCCGCGGCGACTCGCCCGGCGACGAAACCACGCCCGGCGGGATCGTCCGTCGAACGAGAATCGTCGGCCAGATCGGGCCCAATCCCCTGACCGAGGATGACGGCGGCCAGATGTTCGGAATCGATCGCTGGCGTCTTGCCGAAGGCGGGGTCTATCAACTCGACTATACGCGCAAGCCGGAGACGATCGCCTTCGCCCGGCAGATGTACCTCAATGGCGCGACGGCCGAACAGATCGTCCGCGCGGCGGCGGACAAGTTCATCGACGCCCAGCAACTGGCAAAAGTCGTCAAAGGCAAGACGCGCTTGAGCGATGCGGACATCAAGCTCACGCTCGACTACCGCGCGAAAGAGGTCGGCCGCCAGAGCCGGTTCCTGATCGAAGACTGCGAAATCATCAGCGACCTCCGCCTCAATGCGCGAGCGACCGGAACGATCCGCAACACGAGCATCACCAGTTCCGAAACCACCACGCCCCTCAGCGGCAACTCGCAACCGACCTATCCGTACCCGACCGATCGCGTGATCGTCGGTGGCGAGCAGAAGCCGCCGCCGGACGTGACCTTCGACCATGTCGAGATCAAAGGCGGCCCGTCGATCGGCATCGATCTGAAAGCCTGGCCATCTCTCAAGTTCCTCAACGGCTCGACGTATCGGGAAAACGTGATCAGCGCCGAGTCGCGCGTTCCGATCTTCAACAGCACCGGCGTGGAAATCGCCGGCACGACACGTATCACCACCGTCGGCGGGCTGACGTACCCGACGCCGTTCGGAGAGGCGTCGGCATGGGTCGGTGGCTACGACGGTCCCGGGGGGACGGATGCGCGGCCGGCCGACTGGTCGCGGCGCTGGCGCGACTATGACGAGTCAAAGCTCCGCGCCTTCGCGCGCTCGCTCAAGTCGCCGATCGTCGTGATCGACATCGAGCACTGGGAAGTCGACCCGGTCAAGGACGGCGAAGAGACCGCGCGCACTTGGCTCAACAAGCTCGCGGCGTTGTGCCGGACGATCAAACAGGAACGGCCGGACATCGTCGTCGGCTGCTACGACATCCTTCCCGCTTCCAACTACTGGGCACTGGTCAACTGGGGAGCGTGGCAGCGCTGGAAGGAGACGGGCCAGAAGAACAACGAACTTCCGGACGCATGGTGGGCCGCGAAGGAGCAGGAGTATCGAAACGACTTCGCGGCGTGGCAGCAGACCAATGATTTCACGAAGTCGATCCTCCTGCCGGCCGTGGACGCGTTGTTCCCGAGCATCTATCCGAACTATCGCATCGGCGAGGCGCCGCGACCGGGTTCGATCCCCGGCTCGCTCGAGATGGATGGCGACGTCGTCCGGCTGAAGATCGAGGAATCGAAACGAATTGCGGAAGGCAAGCCGGTCTACCCGTACTACTGGCCGATCATCAAGGAAGACGGCGGGGAAATCGCCGACGCGGCGCGGACATCGCACACGATCGACACGGCCATCGCGGCCGGAGCGAGCGGAATCGTGATCTGGAGCGACGTTCGTCCTCGCGAGGTCATCGAGCAGACATTCCAGGCCGCCCGCGAGGTTTCGACCACTCGCCGGGCAGCGGAGTAAAGGTCCGCGACGACAGCCAATCTTCCGCGCCGTGGCCCGTTCCATTGCCAACGGGCTCAAGTGCTGGTAGGACAACGGGAAGCAGGGTGTAGCTCAGCTTGGTAGAGCGTCTGGTTTGGGACCAGAAAGTCGTAGGTTCAAATCCTATCACCCTGAATTCCTGTTGAATCCATTTGGCAATTCACGTCGTGACGCCTTCTTGTGGCCCGGGGCTCGGCTTTCCGTCCGTACTTCGATGGCCGTGGGCGCGGCGGCGACAATCGTGCAACGCAGAACCGGCGTTGGGCCGGGCACCACGCCATCCACCGAGTGCAAAATGGAAACCGC
>JANOBD010000181.1:0-2364 GCA_031411495.1 Phycisphaerae bacterium
GAACGCCTATCTGGAGTTCATCAAGGCTGACTTGGCGCCGCGCTATGCGGAGTTCATCGGCCACGAGATCCAGAAGGCCTATCTCGAGAGCTATCACGACTACGGACAGAACCTGTTCGACCGTTACGTCGACTATGCCGACGCGTGGATCGAGGATCAGGACTTCAAGGATCCGGACACAGGCCAGATGCTCGATCGCGAACTGCTCAATCAGGAGCTGTCGAAAATCGAGAAGCCGGCCGGCATCGCCAACCCGAAGGATTTCCGGAACGAAGTGGTGAAATTCACGCTGCGGGCGCGGGCCAACAACAAGGGCCGCAACCCCTCGTGGACCAGCTACGAGAAGATCCGTGAAGTCATCGAGCGGCGGATGTTCAGTCAGGTGGAAGATCTGCTGCCCGTGATCTCGTTCGGGTCAAAAAAGGATTCCGAAAGCGAGAAGAAGCACGACGAGTTCGTCCAGCGTATGATGGAACGAGGCTATACCGAGCGTCAGGTTCGCCGCCTGGTGGAGTGGTACATGCGGGTCAAGCAGACCAGCTAGGACACGAGCCTTCATGAGCATCATCGACCGTCGACGGGACCCAGGGGGAAAGTCGCTGGCGAACCGCCAGAGATTCATCCGGCGCGCCCGTGCGCTGGTGAAACGCGCTGTACGCGAGGCCTCCGCCAAGCGTTCGATCAAGGATGTCGACAAGGGCGGCGATATTGTCGTGCCTGCAGATGGCGTGCGTGAGCCGACGCTTCGGCGTGGCAGCCAGGGCGGCAAACGCGAATACGTCCTGCCCGGCAACAAGAAGTACATCAAGGGCGACACCATTGCGCGGCCCGACGAGGAGGGTGGCGGCTCCGGCGCCTCTGACGGCGGCGAAGGCGAAGATGACTTCCGCTTTGCACTGTCGGACGAGGAGTTTCTTGATCTGTTCCTTGAAGATCTGGAACTGCCGGATCTCGCCAAGCGGCAGGTGCTTGGCGTGGACGAGGTGCAGCCGGTAAGGGCAGGCTATCGCTCGTCCGGGCCACCCGCGTCGCTGTCGGTAACGCGTACAATGCGCAACTCTTTGTCGCGGCGAACGGCATTGGGGCGGCCACGCCCGGAGGAGATCGCGGCGCTGGAGACGGAAATCGCCCAGCTCGATCGCGATGGCGATCCGGAAAAAAAGCTGGTCGCGCTGCGCGAGGAGCTGGAGCGCAAGCAGAAGCGGATGCGGTTGGTGCCGTTCATCGATCCGCTGGACGTGCGCTATCGCCGCTATGATCAAGTGCCCAAGCCGGTCGCGCGCGCGGTGATGTTCTGCCTGATGGACGTCTCCGGCTCGATGGACGAGCACATGAAGGACCTCGCCAAGCGGTTCTATTCGCTGCTCTACCTGTTCCTGAAGCGCCGCTACAAACGCGTGGACGTTGTCTTCATCCGCCACACGCACGAAGCGCGCGAGGTGGACGAGGAGACGTTCTTCCACAGCCGTGAATCCGGTGGCACGGTTGTCTCGACGGCGCTGGAGGAGATGGCGCGCATCGTCCAGGATCGCTTCCCGGGCAATGAGTGGAACATTTATGCGGCGCAGGCCAGCGATGGTGACAACCTGCCGATGGACAATCCCACCACCATCAACCTGTTGAAGACGGCGATCCTGCCGCTCTGCCAGTACTACGCCTATCTCGAAGTCGGCCACGCGCGTGACGATGGCGGCGGCGAGGCGACATCACTGTGGCGCGCCTATGAGATGATTGCAGGTTCGGAAGAGCGCATGGCGATGCGCAAGGTGAGCCATCGCCGGGACATCTATCCGGTGTTCCGCGAACTGTTCGCCAAGGACGGCGCGAAGGCGGAGGCAGATACATGACCGACGACGTGATCGTGAGCCGCAAGAAGAAATCCCGCGTCGTAGCGGAGCCGCCCGCGCCAGAATCCAGACTGCTCTTCACCGGGCCGGACTGGAATTTCGAAACGCTGGGCCGCGTGTTCGACGCCGTGCGCGAGATCGGCGAGGGTGAGCTTGGCCTCGACACCTACCGCACGCAGATCGAGGTGATCACGTCGGAGCAGATGCTCGATGCGTATTCCAGCGTGGGCATGCCGCTGTTCTACAAGCACTGGAGCTTCGGCAAGGACTTCGCGCGCAACCAGATGATGTACAACAAGGGATTCCAGGGTCTTGCGTACGAGATCGTCATCAATTCGGACCCATGCGTCTGCTACATCATGGAGGAGAACTCCGCGACGATGCAGACGCTGGTGCTGGCGCACGCCGCGATGGGCCACAACCATTTCTTCAAGAACAACTATGTCTTCAAGCAGTGGACGGATGCTTCGGGCATTGCGGATTATCTCTCCTTCGCCAAGAGCTTCATCGCCAAGTG
>JANOBD010000182.1:0-88562 GCA_031411495.1 Phycisphaerae bacterium
TCGAGTTGATCATGACCGACTCGATGCCGAGTTCGCGCAAGGCGAACGCCGCCTGCACGCAGCAGTAGTCGAACTCGATGCCCTGGCCGATGCGGTTGGGGCCGCCGCCGATGATGATGACCTTGGGCTTGTCGGTGAGGCGGATTTCGTCTTCAGTGGAGAGTGGAGAGTGGAGAGTGGAGAGTTGCGCTCTGATCCCCTCTCCCGCTTGCGGGAGAGGGTTAGGGTGAGGGTTCCCGACGGATGCCATCGGACTCTCGTACGTCGAGTAGTAATACGGCGTCGCCGCTTCGAACTCGGCGGCGCAGGTGTCGACGAGCTTGTAGACGGGGCGAAGGCCTGGACTCTTCTTTGCAAACAGTCGCCGCATCGAATGGAGCCATGCCAGATCAATGTCCAAGGCCATTGCCAATTGGACATCGCAATATCCAAGTTTTTTTGCGTCCTGGAATGTTTCCATCCAATATTTTTCATCTTCATTTCGTTGAACTATCGCGTCTTTCCATTCAGCGATTTTCGTATCTTCAAACTCCACCAATTCCTTCATCTGCCCAATGAACCACGGATCGTACTTCGTCAGCTCGTGGATCTGCTCGATCGACCACCCCATCTTCAGCGCGTAGCGGACGTAATACAGCCGGCCCTGCGACGGCACGGCGAGCTTGCGGCGGAGGGTTTCTTCGGGAATGGGCCAGGGGGAAGAGGTCAGAGGTCGGAGGTCAGAGGTCAGACCAGAAGTGGCATTCCCTGACTTCTGATCTCTGACCTCTGATCTCTGTGCCTGCAGCCATTTATCATTTTTATCCAGCCCGAAGCCGAAGCGCTTCACCTCCATGCTGCGGATGCCTTTTTGAAGCGATTCCTTGAATGTTCGGCCGATCGCCATCGCTTCGCCGACGCTCTTCATCTGCGTGGTGAGGGTTTCGTCCGCGTCCGGGAATTTCTCGAACGTCCAGCGTGGGATCTTGATCACGACGTAGTCGATCGTCGGCTCGAAGCAGGCGCTGGTGTAGAGTTCGTAGTCTTCGGGTTTGGCAGGGCCGCTTAAGCGGCCCTGCCGTTTGCGCGAGGTGATGGGATTGGGGAGTTCATCCAGCGTGTACCCCACCGCCAGCTTGGCGGCGATCTTGGCGATCGGATAGCCCGTCGCCTTGGATGCGAGCGCGGACGACCGCGAGACGCGCGGGTTCATCTCGATGACGACCATCTCGCCGTTCGCGGGGTTGATGCCGAACTGGATGTTCGAGCCACCCGTCTCCACGCCCACCGCGCGGATGACGGCGATGCTCGCATCGCGCATCTTCTGGTATTCCTTGTCCGTGAGCGTCTGGATCGGCGCGACGGTGATGCTGTCGCCGGTGTGGACGCCCATGGCGTCGAGGTTCTCGATGGAGCAGATGATGATGGCGTTGTCGTTCCTGTCGCGAACGACTTCCATCTCGAACTCTTTCCAGCCGATCACGCTCTGCTCGATGAGCACCTCGCCAACGGGGCTCGCATCGAGCCCGCGGCGGGTGATGGTCTCGAACTCGTCCATGTTGTAAGCGATGCCGCCTCCGGTTCCGCCGAGCGTGAACGCGGGGCGGATGATGGCGGGCAGGCCGGTTTCTTTGAGCGCCTCTTTCGCTTCATCGAACGTGTGGACGACGCGCGAGAGCGGAACCTTCAGGCCGATCTTGATCATCAGATCTTTAAACACTTGGCGATCTTCGCCCTTGAAGATCGCTTCGCGGTCGGCGCCGATCATCTTCACGCCGTACTTGGTGAGGATGCCGTCGTCGAAACACTTCATGCCGACGTTCAGGCCGGTCTGTCCACCGAGGGTCGGAAGGATGGCGTCGATGGGCGTGCCGTGATCCTTTTCGTATTTCAGGATCTTCTCCACCGCTTCGGGCGTGATCGGCTCGATGTAGGTGGCGTCGGCGAACTCCGGATCGGTCATGATCGTGGCGGGGTTGCTGTTGATCAGGACGACGCGGTAGCCTTCTTCCTTCAGCGCGCGGCAGGCCTGGACGCCGGAGTAATCGAACTCGCAGCCCTGGCCGATGACGATGGGTCCGGAGCCGATGATGAGGATGGAATGGATGTCGGTTCGCTTGGGCATTGCGCGGGGGAGGATACAGGAATTGGCGGTGCGGATACAGAATTGGCGTCTATACTTCGTCCGATGAAAGACGCTTTTAACACACGCAAACGGTCCACCCGACTTGCCCTGCTCACCTCCGTCGTTGTGGCTCCGATTCTTTTCCTTGGAGCATCGATGATTCGCGCTGACGTCTCGAATCCCGTGGTAGGCGATTCCTTCCAGATCGAAAGCGCCGCCAGCCCCGGCCGACTGCTGCGCGTGAAGGATGCGCGAAGCGAAAATGGCACGCCGATGGTGCTCTACCCGAAGGTCGCCTGGAAGTGCATGACCTGGGAACTGCAGGCCGACGGCGATGGCTTTCGGTTGCGCAATCACTTCACCCGCAAGACGCTCGGCCCGACGACGAAGCCGTCCGATGCAGCCACGCCGGTCGTGCAGAAGCCGCTCGAGAAGGAGCCGAGTGCATCTGAAGCATGGCGGTTCGACCCGATCGCCGATACAGACGGGCTCGTTCGGCTCGTCCACATCGAGAGCGGCAACGTTCTCGAAGCGAACGACGACGGCGGCATCGTGCTCGCCAGGCCATCGGACTCGCCCGGCCAGCGGTGGCGACTGCTGCCCAAGCCGGAGAAGTTCACCGGCTGATCCTCGCCCTTTTCGGAGACACCCATGAAAATCCTCATTACCGGCGCTGCAGGCAACGCCGGCCAGGCGATCACGCGCCTGATGAAACAGACCTCGAAGCACGAACTCGTCCTCGCCGACATGTCGCCGCTGCCGGCGGACCTTCGCGGCGCGGGGACGTTCGTGCGCTGCGACACGCGCTCCGTGAGCGATGTCGTTAGCGCAGTGGCCGGCTGCGACGCGGTCATTCACCTCGCCGCGTGGCACTGCGCTCATCAGCCGCCGGTGAGTGACGAGACGATCTTCGCGGTGAATGTCGACGGCACGTTCAACGTCACCCAGGCGTGCCGGAAGCACAACGTGAAGGCGCTGATCTTCGCCTCGTCGATGGCGTACGGCCTGTGGGGCGTGTACGGCGCGACGAAGGTGATCGGCGAGAACCTCGTCCAGAACTTCCACAACATCACCAAGGTGCCGACCGTCTCGCTGCGCTATCACGACTTCGTGCCCAAGTCGTACCTCGATTTCGGGAAGAAGCTCTTCTTCAACGGCGTCGATCGGCGGGATGTCGCGAGCGCGACGCTCGCCTCACTCGATGCGGCCCTGGGCGGAAAACTGACTTACTTCATGACGATCGTCCACCACCATCTCGGCGCGCCGGCGGATGTGGTCGCAGACTTCGCCAACCGCGGGCCGGCATGGCTCGAGTCGCAGCTACCCGGCGCGATGAAGTTGATCGAGAAGTACTCGATCACCCTGCCGGAGAAACTTGAACAACACGATCTCTCTGAAGCGGATCGCGTGCTCGGCTGGAAGCCGACCGTCAACGCACTGACGTTCCTGCGCGATCTGCAGCGTCGGGACGCGGCCGGCGAGGACGTGAGCACGCTCTTCGCAAACGGTGAGCTTCCGAAGTAGGCGCCGCGAGAGATGCCCAACAACAGAGAAGGCGATCCGATTGCTCGGATCGCCTTCTTCTGTTTACTTAGCTGAGATCAATCGGATCAATCGCCGTCGACTTTGCGCGGGGCACGCGGCTTGCGCGGGGCACGCGCGGGTGCGGGCGCCTCTTCGGCCTCGTTGCCGGCTTCGGGCGCATCGCCCGGGCCGTCGTCGAGGGAGCCGAGATCGCCGCCGGCGCGGCTCGGCACCGGACGCGGGGCACGGTCGCCGCCGCCTTCACGCGGGCCGCGCGACGGTTCGGCTTCACGCCGCGGTGCGCGCCCTTCGCGGGGTGCGGATTCTTCACGCGGTCCGCGAGCGACGTCGGTCGGTCCGCGCTCTTCGCGCAGCGGCCGATCTCCGCCTTCTCGACGCGGACCCCGATCGCCGCCTTCCGGACGCGGGCCGCGGTCGCCTTCACGCGGGGCCGGTCCACGATCATCGCGGCGCGGGCCGCGATCATCGCTGCGTGGAGCCGGGCCGCGATCATCGCTGCGGGGGCCACGGTCGTCACGACGCGGTCCACGATCGCCGCCGCGGTCGTCGCGGCGCGGGCCCCTGTCACCGCCACCACCGCCACCGCCGCCTTCGCCGCGGGCTGGAAGCTTCGCGAGCCACGGGTCTTCTTCGCCCAGCTCCTCGAGGGCGGCCTTGCGGCTGAGCTTGATGCGGCCGGTGTCGTCGATCAGGATGACCTTGACCTTCACTTCGTCGCCCATCTTGACGATCTCGTCCACGCGCTGGATGTAGCCGCTGGAGAGTTCGCTGACGTGGCACATGCCGTCGGTTTCCGGTGCGATCTCGACGAACGCGCCGTATTCCTTCACGGCAACCACGCGGCCGGTGTAGATGCGGCCGACTTCGATCGAGCCGCACATCGCTTCGACGATGCCGCGGGCCTTTTCGGCGCCGCCGCCGTCCATCGAGCTGATGAACACGGTGCCGCTGTCTTCGATGTCGAGCTTCGCGCCGGTCTCTTCCTGAATCTTCTTGATCGTCTTGCCGCCGGGGCCGATGAGCTTGCCGATCTTTTCCGGGTCGATCTGGATGGTGAGCATGCGCGGGGCGAAGTCGCTGATCGACTTGCGCGGGGCCGGCATGGTCGCGGCCATCACGTCGAGGATCTTCAGGCGTGCGGCTTTCGCACGGTGAAGCGTCTCGCGGACGATCTTGTAGTCCAGGCCTTCGATCTTGATGTCGAGCTGGATCGCGGTGATGCCTTCGGTGGTGCCACAGACCTTGAAGTCCATGTCGCCGAAGTGATCTTCCTCACCGAGGATGTCGGTGATGAGCTGCTGCTTGCCACCCTCCTGGATGAGGCCGACGCTGATGCCCGCGACGGGGCGGGTGATCGGGACGCCGGCGTCCATCATGGCGAGGGTTCCGCCGCAGGTGCTGGCCATCGAGCTCGAGCCGTTGGATTCGAGAATGTCGCTGATCACGCGGATGGTGTACGGGAAATCTTCGACGCTCGGCAGAACGGCGAGCAGCGAGCGCTCGGCGAGGTTGCCGTGGCCGATTTCGCGACGCGACAGGCCGCGCAGCGGACGAACTTCGCCGACGCTGTAGGTCGGGAAGTTGTAGTGCAGCATGAACTTCTTGGAATACTCCTCGTGGATGCCGTCGACGACCTGTTCATCGCTCGGCGTGCCGAGCGTGATCGAACAGAGCGACTGCGTCTCGCCGCGCGAGAAGATCGCCGAGCCGTGCACGCGCGGCAGAACGCCGACGGTGCACGCGATCGGACGGATCTCGTCGTGCTTGCGGCCATCCGGGCGGACGCCTTCGATAATCAGTTCGCGGGTGATCTGCTCTTCAACGAGCGCGAAGACCGCCTTGATCTTTTTCACGTTCGCCTGCTGCGTCATGTGGGTGAGATAGCTGGCGTTCGGGTCGGTGACGGCGGGCGCGAACTCGGCGAGGAGTTCTTCGCTGATCTTCTTCATCGCGGTCGAGCGATCGTGCTTGCCGGGCTTGCCCTTGGCTTCACGAATCTTGTCGGCCACGCGGACGCGGATCGCATCGACGAAGCCTGCTTCGGGGACGTTGATCGCGCCTTTGCGTTCGGGTGCGCCGGACTTGGTTCGGAGTTCATCGATCATCTCGACGATCTTGATGATCGCCTTGTGGCCGAACTCGATCGCGTCGGCGACGACGTCCTCGGGGATTTCGCGGCCTTCGAGCTCGATCATGTTCACGAAGTTCTTCGTGCCGGCCACGACGAGTTCGAAATCGCTCTGGGCGAGGTCGTCGGTCGTCGGGAAGAGGACGAACTTGCCGTCCACGCGGGCGACCTTCGCATGTGCGGTCGGTGCGATGAACGGAATGTCGGAGATGTGCACGCAGGCGCTGGAAGCGATGCCGGCGAGCATGTCCGGATCGTTCTGGCCGTCGAAGCTGAAGACGCCGATCTGGAGCTGCACTTCGTCGCGGAATCCGTTCGGGAAGAGCGGCCGAAGCGGGCGATCGATCAGGCGGGCGATGAGCACTTCACGATCGCTCGGGCGGCCTTCGCGCTTGATGAAGCCGCCGGGGAACTTGCCCGCCGCGGCACGGCGTTCACGGTATTCGACCTGGAGCGGGAAGAAGTCGATGCCTTCACGCGGGTTGGCGCGGCAGACGGCGGCGAAGACGACGGTATCGCCATACTGAACGGTCACCGATCCGCCGGCGAGCTTGGCGAGCGAACCGGTCTCGATGGAAAGCGTACGCCCCGCGATTTCGCGGGAAACAGAAATCTTTTGCATGGATGCAAATCCTTTAATGCCCCAACTGTTTCGCCGGACCGTTCGCACGAGGCGAACTTCCAACGCTGGCGAGGGCCTTGAGGATTGCGAAGCGATTGCTCGCGGATTCGATCGACAAAGATCGCTCACCGGGAGCAGTGGTTTCGAAATCCGTAAGGCCGCCAACGCCGCGGCCGGTCGATTCACGATCCCTCTCTTTCGGGGCGCCGAGAGAGGGAAGCACCGATGAACGTGGAAAATTGCCACGCCCATCGGTGTTTACTAACGAATCCGGGCCCGCACATGCGGGCCCGGATTGATTTACTTGCACAGACTTATTTTCGTAGACCCAGCTTGCCGATGACGGCGACATATCGCGAGTGATCGGTCTTGATCAGGTACTTCAAAAGCGAGCTGCGTCGGCCGACCATCTTCAGCAGGCCGCGGCGGCTCGAGTGATCCTTCTTATGCGTCTTCAAGTGCTCGGTGAGCTCGTTGATCCGATTGGTCAGGAGCGCGACCTGCACTTCCACGCTGCCGGTGTCGTTGTCGGCCCGGGCAAACTCCTTGATGACATCCGCTTTGCTGTCGGCGAGATACGCCATGATTCAAACCTCGAAAAGTCGCCACCCATCGAGCCGGCACCCTGCCAGCCAGATTGGGGGTCAGTTAGGTCGACAAGGATAGGCAAACCCACTCTCCGATGCAAATGGGAGGGTCGCGCGGGTTCCGATAAAGCCGCGCCATCGGCGCGAGCTTAACGTGCGCTCTTTTCGCTAGTTGCGTGCTGATTTTTCCGATTGATGAACGCTCGGAATCGGTTAGTCTCGCGACTCGAAGCGCTACTCACCCAGGGAAGATATGTCCGCACAATTCATTTGCCGCCGCGTTGCCGAGCTGGCTTGCGCGAAACCCGCGATGCTGGCCCTCCTGGCGGTGATCGCCTGCCTGGCCTCGATCCTCTCAAACCCCGCCCTCGCCCAACGGCCGCCCGCCTCGATCCAGTTTGATGAACATAACCTCCAGATCGATCGCGTTCCCGACGGATGGAGGGCGAGCAACGACTTCCTCAAAGCCGAAAGTAACGTCATCTACTCCGCCGTCGATGCCGTGCACGAGAGCCTGTTGCTCATCGCTGCCGCTTCGGTCGGGGTCGAGCACCAGCCCACCTCGGACATGATGGCCGACGACCTCCTTGCCAGCTACAGGCAGTTGGTCGCGACGGAGATTCGCTCGTCCGAGCGGTCACCGAAGGTGGTGGCGGGAATCAATGGAACACGCATCTGCCTGCGGGCAACGACAGGCGGAAAAAAACTGAGCATCGTCGCCTGGGTCGGGGCCAGCAATGGCCGCGAATACAAGCTCGCCGTGCTTTCGCCCGGCAGCGAGGCCGGCGCGATTGTCATGCTCAACGACTGGCTCGGCCACGTCCAGCTGATCAACCCGGGCGCGAAGATCACTGCCGCGGACCTCCCCGCGCCGCCAAAGTTCTCGTCGAAGCGTTACGGCTATTCGATCTCACTTCCCGCTCGCGCCGGCTGGGCCGCGATGCCGACCGAGAACGCCGGACTTCCGAACGTGGAGTACGCGGCAACCATCGGCGGCCACACGCACCTTGCCATTCAAGCGCTCTATCTCGGTGCGGATGCCGCGCCGGAAGACGTCGCTCACGCCATGCTGCAGTTCACCGCATCTCCCTGGGAGGCTATGACGAAACGGACGTCCGCCGAACTCGAGGGCGGCTTCATCGGGTACCAGGTCGGCGCCGAGTCGCAAGGCAAGGAGAAACCGTGGAACTACCGAAGCCTGATCGTGCAAGGCCGGCGCTGCGCGTTCATGGTGTTCGGCTGGACGACCCGGAAAGACCAGCTCCTCAACATCGAGGAGGCGCTCAAGTCCGTCGACTTCACGTCCGTTCCGGATCCTTCGAAGCCGGGCGCGCCGGCGAATCGCTGGAAGACGATCGGCGCGCTCTTCGACAAGCGTTCCGCCCCGCCACAAGGCAGCGTCGTCGGCCTGGCTCAAAACGCGCTCGGGCTGCTCACGCTCACGAACGGCGATCCGCGGGATGCCGCGAAGATCTTTCAGACCGCGCTCGAAGAGCGATTCGACTCGACCGTCAGCTACAACTACCTTCACTCGCTGCTCGAAGCCCGCGACATCAACAACGCCCTCGAAGTCGCAACGCTCGCGATGAAACAGTTCCCCGAGCATGACAAGATCGCCTGCGACGCGGCAATGCTCTTCGAACTGACACACCAGCCCGAAAAAGCGATCGAGATCTACCGGATGCTCTTCCCCGACCGGCTTCAGGATGATGAACGGTTCGCGCGATTCATCGACATGCTGCTGGATCGTCACGACACCGATCTCGCGAAGCGTCACATCGCCGCGTATCGCAAGCACGCCGATAACGACTTTGTCGCCGCGCTGGACGCGGATGTCCTGGTCGAAATGAACGAACCCGCCAAAGCGGTCGACCTGCTCAAGAGCCGGATCACCTCTCGCATGCCCGAAGACCGGCTGCTGATGTCGTACTGCGGCGCATTGGTGAAGGCAGAGCGCAGCGACGAAGCCGTCAAGGCGCTGGACAAGCTCGAGAGCGAGAACGGCACCTCCGCACACCTCTCGGTGATCCGCGGCCACGTGATGATCATGGCCGGCGAATACGACAAGGCGAAAATCGCGTACGAAGCGGCGCTCAAGCTGCAGCCCAATGACCCGGAAATAAAGCAGTTCGTCCTCAACGCGTCGTCGTACCTTGGACAAGGCAGCAACGCGGCGCTCAAGACCGCGATCGAGCCGGTTCCACTGGCGGAGGAGTTCCTCAAAAAATCGTCCGACGCACTCGATCACTCGGCGGGCGCGGGCTATCGCCTGTACGCGAAGGCCTCGCAGTTCGAGACCGGCAAGAAGCAGAAGACGACGACCTACGAGCTCATCGAGTTGTACGACCAGAACGGCGTAGACGCGTTCAACATGCTCACCCTCGATCTGGACCCGATGCGCGACCGGCTTTACGTGAACACGCTCGAGGTGCTCGACGAGAACGGAACCGTGATCGAGCGCGGCAAGCCTGAAAACTACTACGTCCAGGACCAGGAGAAGGACGGGATCGGCTCGTTCAAGCAGGTCGCCAACCTGCCGGTGCCCGGGCTGCGTCCGGGATGCACGATCCGGCTCGTCGCGACGCGCGAGGAGCGCAGCCCCAGCGAGAAGCTCGACTTCACCGAAGAGTGGCTCGGCCATCGCTATCCGACCGCCGTGTCGGTCTACTCGATCAACGGCGACATCGAACACATCAAGTCGGTCGAACTCAACGGCGTAAAGAAGACGACGGCGGCGAAATCGATCGTGTGGACGATCAACAACCCGCCGCGCATGCATCTCGAACCGCTCATGCCGCCGCCGAGCACCTTCGTCCCCTGCATTGTGGCTTCCGGTGCGCAGACGAACTGGAAGGCCGAGGCCGACCTCTACCTGAAGATGATCGCGCCGCGTCTCGAGCCCAATCCGGTGGTGAAGAAGGAATACGAGTCACTCAACATTTCGAACCAGACGCCGTCGGAAAAGCTTCGCGCCGTCGTGGATCACGTCGACAAGAAGTTCACCTACAACGCGCTCGCGTTCGGCCCGCGCGCCCGCATGCCGACCGATCCGGCCGACATCATCCGCAACCGCTACGGCGACTGTAAGGACATGGCCATGCTCACGCACCTGCTGCTTCGCGAGGCGGGTGTGAAATCGAACCTGGCGGTCGTGCGGATGCACGGTGCCGTCACGCCGTCGCTGCCGTCGCTCGATCAGTTCGACCACATGATCGTGAATGTTCCCGATTGCGACGGAAGCTGGTGGATCGACTGCACGGGAGACAACATCGACCCGATCACCAAAACTCCGCCGCCGATTTACCTCGAGGGCCGCGAAGCGCTCGTGCTCGACGGCGACAACTCCCGCCTGGTGCATCTGCCGGAGTGGGATGCGTCGACCTCGAACGTGAATATCGAGCGGACGGTCCAGCTGCAGCCGGACGGGCAGATGACGGTGAGCGACCAGGTCGAACTCAACGGCGCAATCGCCCATTATTACCGCTCGTCCATTCGCGCGTCCGAGGCGAGCCGGCGCGAGTCGACGATCGTCGAGATGTGTGCGCTTCAGAGCAATGAGATTCGCAACTATCACGCGCGCGCCGAGAGCGTGGATGACTACCTCAAGCCGCTGACGCTCCACGTCGACTATTCCCCAAGACAAAAACTGCGGACGGCCGGGACGAGACTGGTGGGGAATCTGCCCTCGGCGCTCGAACGGCAACTGCTCTCACCCGAACTGATCCGTGACCGGCAAACGCCGATGTGCGTGCAGATGGGAATGCACGTCAAGGTGAAACTCGCCGTAGCGCTGCCGCCGGGGATGACTCTGGAGGGGATCGACACTACCCCGCAGGTCCTTGAAACGCCCTTCGGCAAAGGCGAAATCAGGTTCAGCCAGTCGAGCGGCAAGTTCACCGGCGAGTTCAACCTTCAGAGTCCGCCCGTCACCGCGCCCGCCAGTGATTACGAGAAGTACTGCGAGTGGCGACAATCGGTCATCGATTCCTGGTCCATTCCGCTGATCGTGACCAGGCCGAAGTAATCCTTCGGGCGCAACGAAACCTCGAACCCGAGTTGAGCACTTTCGGTCGCGTTGGTGTTTAAGCTGCAGACGGCCGCATCCCGCGAGCCCTGGAGCGATGCCTGCATGACCGCAGCCCAACCACCGATTCAAACCGCCAGCGCCTGGCCAGTCCTGCTGACGGTATTCCTCTGGCTCGCCTGGCTTGGCGTGATCGTGGTTGCAGACTTTCTGGGCTTCATGATGTTCGCGTTTGCCGACTCTCCCGGATCGGCGAATGCCGCCAAGCTGATGATCGGTCCGATGTTCGTCTGGTTTGGCGTGACATTCGTCGCCGGCGTGTTCCTGCTCATCTTCAAGGGGTGGTGGCAGATACCGCTCGCGTTCGTCCTGGCGATCTCGCCGCCGTTCCTGGCCTTCGCGGGATACAACCTGCTTCACGGCGCTCGCGTGACCAACCCTTCCAACTCCGTATCCACCGCGCCGGCAACGCCCGCGATCCCAATGACCATGCCACCCGGCGGATTCAGGCCGACGCCAACGTCCCAGCCGGACTTTCAAGCCATCATCCGCAGCGTGAACGAGCGAGCAACGACAAGGCCATCAAAATAGTCCTCATCTCAGTCCCGGCGGCTCGCACGTGGACATCATGACTTTCCAAACAGCGTCGTCGCAATGCCGCTGACGCCCGGTTCCGCGCGGAACACCCCACCGGCCTGCGGCAGCGATTTGAGCTTCTCGTCACTCGTGCCGATGCGCGCCGAGGTGATGTAGAGCTGATCGAGTTTCTCGCCGCCGAAGCAGCAGCTAGTGACGTTTTGCGCGGCGACGTCGATCTTCTCGATCACCCTTCCCGCCTTCGGATCGACGCAGAGGACGGCGTTGCCGGACCACATGGCCACCCACAGGTTGCCGGCGGCGTCGAAGCAGTGGCCGTCCGGATAGCCGGTGCCTTCGGGCATCTCGAACGCGACGCGACGGTTCGTGATCTCGCCGGCCTCGGCGCACCAGTCAAGCGCGTGGATCTTGCGCGTGGGCGTGTCGATGTAGTACATCACGCCGAGCTTCTCATCCCACGACAGGCCGTTGGACGTCGTCACTTCGTCGATGACTTTCGTAACGGTGAGGTCGCGATCGACGCGGTAGAGCTTGCCGTGCTTCTTCTGGCCCTGCAGCCCCATCGTCCCCATGTACGCCCGGCCCGCAGGATCGGTCTTGCCGTCGTTGAAGCGCGTGGTGGCAGGATCGTGGTCTGCAGGACATTTGAGTAGCGTCGGCGACTGCCCGCTTTCGAATGCGAAGCGGGCGATGCCGCTGTTGAGTCCGAGCAGCCAGTCGCCATCGACGGTTGGAAGCGCGCAGCCGATGCGCTCACCGACGTCGACGGATTTCGTCTCACTCGTCATCGGATCGAAACGGATCAGCTTTTTCGCTTCGATGTCGATGAAGAAGAGCTTGCCGTTGAGCCAGACCGGGCCTTCACCGAGGGTGCATTTGAGGTCGAGGATGCATTCTGCCTTCATGATGACTCCTGCGCCCTGCGGGCTACCGCGAAACGCTTTTCCGCGAAGTCACGCGAAGGGGACGCGAAGTAAAAGAGAAGAGGCGCTCTGCGTACTCCTCTTCGTGATTCCTTCGCGTCCCTTCGCGGACAATTCTTACAGCTTCGCCTGGATGTACGCCTGCACTTTGTCGAGGTGGACGCGCTCCTGCGTGAGCGTATCCCGCTCGCGGATGGTAACGGTCTGATCGGTGAGCGTCTGCGTATCGATCGTCACGCAGAACGGCGTGCCGATCTCGTCCATGCGCGTGTAGCGCTTGCCGATCGACTGCTTGGCGTCGTATTCGCAGGTGAACTTGTTGCGCAGCTCGAGGTACAACTTGTTCGCGACCTCCGGCATGCCGTCCTTGTTCACGAGAGGGAAGATGCCCGCCTTGATCGGCGCCATCGACGGCTTGAACTTGAAGAACTCGAACTTCTCGACGCCGGCGCGGTTTTCGACCGTATACGCCTCGCAGAGCAGCACGAGCACCGCGCGCGTGAGGCCGGATGCCGGTTCGATCACGTTCGGGATGTAGCGCGACCGCTTCTTCACTTCATCGTCCGGCACGCCTTCTGCTTTCAGACGGAGTTGCAGTTCCTGATCGAAGTAATCGAGCTTTGCGCCGCTGTGCTGCTGATGCTGCGTGAGATCGAAGCTGCCGCGATGGGCGATCCCTTCGAGTTCGCCGAAGTCGGGTGCGGTGAACGGATATTTGTATTCAATGTCGACGCACGCCTTGCTGTAGTGGGCCAGTTCGTCGCTCTCGTGATCGCGGAACTTCAGGTTCTCCGGCTTGATACCAAGGCTCAGCCACCACTTCATCCGCTCGTTTTTCCAGAACTCATACCATTGCAGCGCATTGTCCGGCGGGCAGAAGAACTCCATCTCCATCTGCTCGAACTCGCGGCTGCGGAAGATGAAGTTGCGCGGCGTGACTTCGTTGCGATAGCTCTTGCCGATCTGCGCGATGCCGAACGGCACCTTCACGCGGGTCGTATCGAGCGCGTTCTTGTAGTTGGTGAAGATGCCCTGGGCCGTCTCCGGGCGGAGATAGACCTTGTTCTCCTCATCCTGGATCGGGCCGTTGTAGGAGATCATCATCATGTTGAACGGCCGCGGCTCGGTAAGCGTGCCGGCGGTCGTCGCATCGGGCCCGACGACTTGGGCCATCTGCTCGGACGTGAGCTTGGTGAACGGCACGAATTCCGTCGGCGGGATGACTTCGCCGCCGCCGGTCTTACGGGCAAGCTTGTCGATCCGCTTGACGAACAGATCGGCCGCATCGTCGCCGGAGAGGACGGAATAGACGCCGAGCGTGTCGACGTTTCCATTCTTGCGCTTCACCTGTGCGGTGGCGGTCCAGACGTGGTCGGCGCGGTAGCGGAGCTTGGTCTCGCGGTCGTCCACCATCGGATCGTTGAAGTTGGCGACGTGGCCGCTCGCAACCCACACTTTCGGGTGCTGGATGATGGCACTGTCGAGGCCGACCATGTCGATCGGCGAACCATCCGGCCCGATCGGCGGACACTCGACCATGGCGTTCCACCAGTGGTCGCGGATGTTGTTCTTGAGCAGCACGCCGAGCGGGCCGTAATCCCAGAATCCGCGCAGGCCGCCGTAGATTTCCGAGGCCTGGTAGACGAAGCCCCGGCGCTTGGCGAGGGCGACGATGGAATCCATGATGCTGGGGGTAGCGGGCGTAGACATGATCAATCTCCGAAGCGGCTGGCGGTTTCTCCGCCTATTGCTGGCGGGCCGGTCACAATAGTCGATTTGCCAAAACAAAGAAGTCGCGAGTCACAAGCCTGTGGGCCGCGAGCCCCACGGGGGGACTCGAAGCCTAC
This sequence comes from Phycisphaerae bacterium, assembly GCA_031411495.1. Taxonomy (GTDB): domain Bacteria; phylum Planctomycetota; class Phycisphaerae; order Tepidisphaerales; family Tepidisphaeraceae; genus JANOBD01. The sequence goes on from JANOBD010000182.1 coordinate 14,378, forward strand.
GACTTGAAGACTCACGACTTCGGATGCGATCTAACGAGGCCCGATCGCTCAGGCCTTCGTACCGGCGCCGGCCTTGAGCGTGTTGAGCTTCTTGGCCAGGCGGCTGCGCTTGCGGGCAGCGGTGTTCTTGTGAATGGTGTGCTTGGCGGCGGCACGGGCGAGACGGACGGTGACCGTCTGCAGCGCATCGGCAGCGACCTTCGCATCGCCCTTGGTGATTGCCGTCGTGAACGACTTCACATCGTTCTTCAGGAGCATCTTGCGATGACGATTTCGCGCATTGCGCTTCACATTCTGGCGAACGCGCTTCTTGGCGGACAAACTATGAGCCACTTTTGGTCTCCTCGAACGATCAATTCTATTCCGTCACGTCAACAAAACGCGCCCGGCCCTTGCCGCAGCGCGAATTGGGAAAGATAGCAGTCGCGGCCCGTTTGTCCAGTGGCAAGCAACCTTCGACGATCCGAAATCGCCGCTAATGGAAGGCGAGTTTGACCGCTTCACCTATTTTGCCGTACGTTCTCTTGTCTCGGGGCCGGCAGCTCAGGGCCGGCAACGGATACAGGACAGGATCGGGATGGCGAGTAAATCAATCCAATCCAAGGCTGGAGATAGCGTCCCGGCGGCGCTCATTCCTCGCCTCTCGGCCCTCCGACAACGCATGGCCGAACTGAAGCTGGACGCCTACCTGCTCACCCACGCTCCGGATATTGCCCAGTTCACCGGCTTTTCCGGGCACGATTCGACGGCGCTCATCACCCCGACCGGCCAGACCGTCGTCACCGATAGCCGATATACCGAAGAACTCTCGCTCGCCGCCCCCCACGCCAGGCTCGTCCTGCGTACAAAATCGATGGCCGATGCCCTCACCCAGGCCATCGGCAAGGCCAAGTCGACCCGCATCGGCTTCGAGACCAATTTCATCACCTACGGCCTCGTCGACGGCCTCAAGCGATCCCTCCGCAAGAGCGGCAAGTCGGCGGCGCTGGTGCCCGTGACCGACATGATGGTCACGCTGCGCAAGAACAAGGATTCCGACGAGATCGCCGCCATCCGAAAGGCGGTCGAGATCGCGGAGAAGGCGTTCCTCGAGGTCGTGTCGAAGGTAAAGCCGGGCGTCAGCGAGTCGGAACTCACTGGCAAGCTGATCCTGGCGATGCGGTCGCGCGGCGCATCGGATGCCGCGTTTCATCCGATCATCGCCACCGGTGCTCATTCATCGCTCCCGCATTATCGACCGGATGCGACGCCGGTCGCGAACGACGCCGCCCTGCTCGTCGACTGGGGCGCGATCTACCAGGGCTACCGCAGCGACCTGACGCGAACGGTTTTCATCGGCAAGCCGAACAGGAAGCTCGTCGAGATCTACAAGATCGTCCTCGAGGCGAATCTCGCCACCATCGACAAGCTCAAAGCCGGACTCAACTGCAAGGCGGCGGACGCAATCGCGCGGAAGATCATCACCCGGGCCGGCTACGGGAAGCAGTTCGGCCACGGACTTGGACACGGCATCGGGCGCGACATTCACGAAGAGCCGCGGCTACATGCATCACGCGACAAGGATCACCTGCAGACCGGCAGCGTGGTGACCGTCGAGCCCGGAATTTACCTGCCTGGCATCGGCGGTGTACGGATCGAGGATGACGTGCTGATCACCGACACGGGCTGCGAAGTACTGAGCTCGCTGGAAAAGTCGCTGGACTCGGCGACGAGCATCGTTAGAGGCTAGCGGCTCCGCCCTGGAGGCGCATGCCTCACACTGGAGAATGTGGCGCGGCGTTCAACGCCCGCCCATAAGGATCTATGGCAAAGAAATCGAACAAGAACAAACCGACGTCGACCGCTCCGCAGAAGTTCGGCGGACCGATGGACCCATCGCTTCTCGAGCGCTTCGTCAAAATCATGAGCGAGAACGACGTCAGTTCTCTGGACGTGAGCGACGGGTCGCAGCGGGTCAGCCTGAAGCGCGGCCCGCAGCAGGTGATGGGGACCCAGAACGCCCCGATGTCCTACGCACCCGCGCCGGTGCCCGCATCGCCGGTCCCGGCCGCGGCGCTCAACGGCGGCGCGAAGTCCCAGGCGGACGACGACGAATCGGCCCTTAAGCCGATCAAGAGCCCGATGGTGGGCACGTTCTATTCCGCACCGTCACCGGATGCCAAGCCATTCGTCCAGGTCGGCTCGACCGTGAACGAAGAGACCGACGTGTGCGTGATCGAGGCGATGAAGGTGTTCAACAACATCAAGGCCGAAGCGCGCGGGACGATCGCCAAGGTCTGCGTGCAGAACGGTGATACCGTCGAGTTCGGGACCGTACTGTTCCTGGTCAAGCCATGAGCGAAGTGACCGCCAAACCATCGCGGCGAATCGGGCTCTCGTTTGCAGACGAGGAAGCGGTGATCGCCGACATTCAACGGCTCCGAAAGGGCTACGTTCGCGCCGGAAGCTGGTCGCTGGCGCAGATCTGCGACCATCTCGACAAGGGCATTCAGCTGCGGATGAAGCCGGGGCCGTTCGAGCCGGACACGCCTGAACAGGAGGCGCGCAAGGCGATGCGCAAGCAGATCCTGACAACCGGCGAACTTCCCGATGGGATCGCCGCGCCGGATTACATGCAGCCGCCCGCCGACTGCGCAGACAATTCCATCGACGCGTGCATCGCGCGGTTGCGCGAGTTCGCGGCGTTCAAAGGTCCGATCGCACCGCACCGACTCTTCGGACGTTTGCCAGAGGCGGATGCGCGCAGGCTCAACCTCATTCACTGCGCCCGACACCTCTCGTTCCTGACACCGACCCCTAATTAGGCTCGAGCCAACCTTATGTTTTCAAAGATCCTCATTGCCAACCGCGGCGAAATCGCCCTTCGCATTATCCGAGCCTGCAAAGAGCTCGGCGTACAGACGGCATGCGTTTACTCCACGGCTGACAGGGACGCCGCGTATCTCGACCTCGCCGACCAGAAGATCTGCATCGGTGACGCATCGCCCGCCTCGAGCTATCTCAACATTCCCAGCATCATGAGCGCGGCGGAAGTCGCGGATGTGGACGCGATCCACCCCGGCTACGGCTTCCTCTCAGAAAAGCACCACTTCGCCGAGATCGTGCGCAGCTGCAAGATCCAGTTCATTGGCCCGCCTGTCGAGGCCATGCTCGCGCTCGGCGACAAGGTTCAGTGCAAGAAGCTGGCGAAGAAGGCCAAAGTCCCGACCGTGCCCGGCTCGGATGGCGCGATCGAGGACGAGAAGACCGCCATCGAACTCGCCGAGAAGATTGGTTACCCGCTCATCATCAAGGCCAGCGCCGGCGGCGGCGGCCGCGGGATGCGCGTGGCTCATAACGAAGTCTCGCTCCGCGCCGGATTGAAGCAGGCGGCGCTCGAAGCCGAAAACGCCTTCAAAGACCCGACCGTCTACATCGAGAAATACGTCGAGTATGGCCGCCACGTCGAGGTTCAGATCATCGCCGACCAGCACGGGAACGCCTGCCACCTTTACGAGCGCGACTGCTCGATGCAGCGGCGTCACCAGAAGCTCGTCGAAGAATCACCCTGCCCGGTATTGAACCAGAAGACGCGCGAAGAGCTCTGTGCCAGTGCAGTGCGGCTCATCAAGGCGGCCGGCTATTACAACGCCGGCACCGTCGAGTTTCTGCTCGACAAAGACCTGAATTACTACCTGCTGGAAGTGAACGCGCGCATCCAGGTCGAACATCCGGTGACCGAAGCCGTCACGGGGATCGACCTGATCAAGGAACAGATCCGTGTCGCGGCAGGCGAACACCTCAGCTTCAAGCAGAGCGATGTGAAAATCACCGGGCACGCGATCGAGTGCCGGATCAACGCCGAAGACCCGGCGCGCAACTTCGCCCCGTTCCCGGGCGTCATCGAAAAGCTCCGTCTGCCCGGCGGCCTGGGCGTAAGGCTCGATTCTCACGTCTACGCCGGCTATCGCATCCCGCCGAACTACGACAGCATGATCGGCAAATTGATCGTGCATCGGCCCACGCGCGAAGAAGCAATCCTGACGATGCGTCGCGCGCTGCAGGAGTTCTACATCGATCCGATTAAGACGACGATCCCGTTCCAGCTGCAGATCATGGACAACGAGTTCTTCCGTCGTGGCGAGGTCGACACGCGGTTCGTCGAACGGGTCATGCTCGCAAAATGAGCGGGATTGGCTTCGATCGAACCCGGGACGAAAGACGGATCACGCGACGTTGATCATCGCGTCATGCTCGAGCGCGAACTCGACGCCGGCGGTGAGCATCGGACGCAGGAGCTTGGCTTCGCGGCGGATCCAGACGACACGGGCGGGAATGATGTGCGGCCGACCAACGAGCGGGCCAACGCCGCCGAGCGTGCCGACATCAATGTGAATCGTGTCGCCTTCGTGGATGTGGTTCGAGGCTGGAATCTCGACCTTCATGCCGGTCGAGCTCACATCGCGGCTGCGTCCCGCGGCGTGACGGCCGATCGCGAGGTCGATCACCTTCACGGGTCGGCAGATGCGTACGCGCGTTGCCGTGCGCCGCTCGATCATCATCCGATCGGTCAGCCCGATGGCATCGTCCAGCGCGTCATCGAAATGTGCGATCGTCATTGCCATGTTGCCACTCCCGAAGTTCCTCATTCATTATCGGAAGACGCTCGCCGAAAACTTTCGTCGCATGCGCTGCGAACTTCGATTTCAAACAAGAAATCGACGCTTTGTCCGATAATCTCGGTTGGCCTTTCTCTTCACAGCCGATCTGCGCCGCCGTAGACTCCCCGCAGGAGATAGAGGGCTCGCCCACCGAGAAGGGCTTGGCTCTTGTGCACGCGAATGGATTCGCCAATCAATTCAAATCACTGGGGACGTCACGTCCATTTCATCGGGATCGGCGGCGCCGGCATGAGCGGGCTGGCGCGCGTGCTGCTCGACGCGGGCGCGATCGTGACCGGCTCCGACGCCAAACCCAACGAACAGACCGACGAACTCACCGTTCGCGGCGCGAAAATCACCTTCCAGCAGCGCGGTGAACTGATCGGCAGCGACACGGCGCTCGTCGTCCGCACCGCCGCCGTCCGCGACGACAACCCTGAGTTCGAGTTCGCGAATCGCATCGGCATCCCGACGATGAAGTACGCGCAGCTGCTCGGCGAGGTGATGGCGCAGCGCTTCGGCGTCGCCGTCGCCGGCACGCATGGGAAATCGACCACCACCGCCATGCTCTGCTATGCCCTGCTGCGCTGCGGCGCCGATCCGAGCTTCGTGGTCGGCGGAAACGTGAAGCAACTCGGCGGCGGTTCTCGCTCCGGGCACGGCCCGCACTTCGTCGCGGAGGCCTGCGAGTACGACCGCAGCTTCCACCAACTCCGCCCGCGCGTTGCCATCCTCAACAACATCGAGGCCGAACATCTCGACTGCTACGGCACGCTTGAGGCACTCATCGAGTCGTTCAGGTCGTTTGCTCAACTCGTGCCGCACGATGGACTGGTGATCGGGCGCGGAGACGACCGAAACGTGGCCGCGTTACTGAAGTCCGTCGGACGTCCGTGCGAGACGTTTGGCATCGGCGAGTTCGACTGGTCGATCACGCCGACGCAGGTCCTGGGCGGCTGTCATCACGGCGAGATCAGTTACCGCGGCGAACGCGTCGCGACAATCCGGCCCGGCATTCCCGGAAAACATAACCTCCTGAACTGCACGTGCGCGCTCGCGGCCGCCCACGCGTGCGGCATGGATCTGACCAAAGCCGCCGACGCGATCGGCCAGTTCACCGGCGTCGATCGTCGGATGACGGAACTCGGACAGTACAACGGCGCGATCGTCGTCGACGATTACGGACATCACCCGACCGAGGTGCGCGTCACGCTCGCCGCATTGCGTGAAAAATACCAGCCGCGCCGCCTGATCTGTGTGTTTCAGCCTCACCAGCATTCGCGGACGCGACTGCTTTTGGACGATTTCGCCGGCAGCTTTGAGAGCGCCGATGAGACCATCGTCCCGGAGATCTACGCCGTTCGGGACAGCGCGGCGGACAAGGCGGCCGTCAACAGCGGAATCCTCGTCGAGCGGATCAATCAGCACGGGTCGCGGGCGGTGCACGTCTCGACGTTCCCAGACGTCGTGGATCGACTGCGCAAGATGATCCGCAGCGGCGACGTCGTGGTGACCATGGGGGCGGGAAACGTCAATGAAATCGCCAGGCAGTTGGCGCAGACGGGCTGAGCGTCTATAGACCACAGGACAGCGTCTGTCGTCGAGCACAAAGGCCATGAGTCTCCACCTCACCAACCCTTTCTCCGGACTCGAAGCGATCGTGGCCGAGAACTACCCGCTCAAGCGGCACGCGTGGTATCGCATCGGCGGACCCGCGCGGTATTTCATCCGCCCGCGTTCGCGCGAAGAGCTCGCCGAGGCGATCGCCCGCTGTACCGAAAACGACATCCCGGTCTACCTGCTGGGTTTGGGAGCCAATCTGCTCATTCGCGACGAAGGGATCGATGGAGCGGTCTTCCGGCTCGACGAGCCTGCGTTCGAATCGATTCACTGCAACGGCGAACTCGTGGAAGTCGGGGCGGGCGTCGACCTGCAGAAGCTGATCGTGCAGACCGTCCGGCAAGGTCTTGCCGGGCTGGAGACGCTTGCCGGTATTCCCGCGACGATCGGCGGCGCGATCCGCATGAACGCCGGCGGGAAGTACGGCGACATCGGCGCGGTCGTCGAGTCCGTGACGACGATGGACTTCAACGGCATCGTCACCCGCCGGGAGAAGGAAGAAATCGTCTTCAACTATCGATGCAGCAACCTGGCCGACCCGATCATCCTTGCCGCACAATTGAAGCTCGAATCCGAAGGTTCCGACGAGCTGGTCAAACGCTGCAAAGAAATCTGGATGTACAAGCGCAACACGCAGCCGCTGAACACGCGGAACTCCGGCTGCATCTTCAAAAACCCCGGCAACGGTGTGAGCGCTGGGGCACTCATAGATCAGGCTGGCCTGAAGGGAATGCGGATCGGCCAGGCCGAGGTGAGCGTCAAACACGCGAACTTCATCATCGCCCACCCAGATTGCCCGAGCGAGGACGTTCTGAAGCTGATCAAGACGATCCAGGAGCGGGTTTTTGAAAAGGATCAGGTCACGCTGGAGCCGGAGGTTAAAATCTGGCCTGTAGCGGATTCTGGTCAAAAATAGCGTTGCAAAATTCGACTCTTTCAGGTGTTATATAAGTATAAGGCGTGGCGTTCTGAAAACTATCTCTGAGCGGCTGCGCCTGCATTTCATTCGGAGGAGAGTTCATGTCTAGAAAAATGTCGTCTCGGATCGTCTTGGGTCTGGCCATCTCGTCAACGGTTGCGGGATCGGCCTTGGCGCAGACGTTTAAGGTCAGTATTGGCGTGCGGGAGACCGGTTCGACCGCCGCGATCGGCGCCCCAAGCACACCGAATACCGGAGCCATCGAATGGGTGAACAAGGACGGCCAGACGCTTACCGCCGATGGTCAATGGCATCAGTTCATCTGGAACTTCGGCACCGATCCGGTGGCGAGCTTTACCGGCGATGGCTTGCTCACCGGCACACGCGGCGCCTTTGAACACCTCAGGATCCTCAACGACCAGGGCGTTACCGACCAGGTGACGCTTCTTTCGGATGATCTTGTCAACACCGTCGGCGGCACCGACACCGTCATCACCGACTTCGAGAGCATTGCCGACGGCACACTCGCCCTGTTCCAAAACGCCAACTTCTCGGGCTCGACCAGTACAAATGTCGTCGCCGGCGGGACGAGCAAAGTCATCAGCACCGCCGCGCACGGCGGCGTGAAGAGCTCAGAACTCAAGTTCCAATTCGTCGACAACACCCCCACGCGCTGGATCCGTTTCGCCACCTCTGCCAACAGCGCCAACCCCGTCGCCAATCCCACGATCGACTTCACCGCAGGGAACAAGCTCTCCATCTGGCTCAACGCCTCGGTGCCGGTCGTGGTCGTCGGATGGAACAGCGATTCGGATGGCGACTGGTCTGACGCGTCGAAATGGGCAGGCCCAGGCGCGGTTCCGAACACGACGAGCGAGATCGCCCGTCTGCTCCCCACGACGGCGCCGCGAACGATCAATGTCGATCAGGATTTCACGATCAACGGCATCAACATCAACTCGCCAAACGCTTACACGATCTCCGGCATCGGGAAGCTCACCTTGAACTCCCCTGCCCAGTCGGGCATCGATGGCACGCTCGTCGTTCAGGCGGGCAACCATGTGATCACCGCGCCGATGGCGACCAAGGTCCGCCTCGCTGCCAGCATCCCGACCGGCACTTCGCTCAAGACGCCTGGCATTCTGGCTGAAAGCGCCATTGGTGAGGACCTTCATGACACGCTCGACATGGTGAAGACCGGCGGCGGCGTGTTCGAAACCGGTAACCTGCGTTTCGACATTGCCACCATCAGCGGCGGCACCGTCAAGATCACTGCCAGCGGCACCGACGCCGGCACCAGCGAAGTCAATTCGCTCGTGTTTGCAGGCGGCGCGACCCCGACGACGAAGCTCGACCTGACCAACAACGCGCTCATCGTCGACTGGGAATCGACCGCCGACCCGGTCCGCCCGGACGCGCTGGCTTCGACCCGCAGCCAGATCATCAGCGGCTTCAGTGGCGGTACCTGGCTGGGCAATGGCATCACCAGTTCCGCCGCGGCGGCCAATTCCGCCTACGCCCTGGGCTATGGCGATGCCGCAGGACTGGCGATCACCACCTTCGTCGGCCGCCCGGTCGACAACGAAGCAACCCTCGTGCTCTACACCCGCAAGGGCGACCACGACCTCGACCGCGACGTCGACTTCGACGACCTGCTCAACCTCGCCCAGAACTACAATCCCGCGTACGACCCGATCGCCAACGGACCCCGACTCTGGACCAGCGGCGACTACAACTACGACGGCATCGTCAACTTCGACGATCTCCTGGCGCTGGCTCAGAACTATGGAGCCACGTCACTCACGGGCGAACAGATGAGTGCTCTGGGCGCGTCTTTCGCCTCCGACTGGAACCTGGCTCGCTCCCTCGTTCCCGAGCCGACGTCGCTCGCGCTTGTGGGCGGCCTGGCGATGATCGCCCGACGTCGCCGCTGACCTTCAGGCCATCGACCCGTGCGACCCGAGCGTCGCACGCGATGGCCCGCTGATTGTGTTCCCTCCGCCGGACGCGCTTCGAGGCTAGCCCCTTGAAGCGCGTTCGTGTTTTACTTCGGCTGGGCCACCGAATTTCCACAGACGTCGGACACGCACGCCTGGATTGTCGCCACGATGTTCGGCGCGAGCGTGCCGTACCCCTCCGTGCCCAGGCCCGTCACGTCGGCGTCGAACATCGTCGCGTAAAACGTCAGACCTACGAGGTACTTGCCGGTGTCATTGAGGTGGACATTGTCGAGGTAGATGTCGTTGATGGAGGTGATCGACGACACGTCGCCGCGTTTGATCGCGTCATCGAACTTCGCCAGCACGTCGCCAACAGGAACGACCCGCACCTTCTGCTTCAATTTGCCGTCGTACGCGGCGTTCAGCTTCTCGACGAGCTTGTCGTAGAAGTCGTGCGTCTCGTAGCTTCCATCCCATTTGCCGGTGTAGGTTCGATTCCATTTCGCTGCATAATCGATCGGCAGGCACTTGTCGGTGCCGTCGTATCTAGGCTTGCCGATGATCTCGCGCTTCGGCCATCGCTGGTAGATGAAGATCTGCACGTCGGGACTTTTCTTGAGCGCGACGTCGATGAATCGCGAGCACGATTCGAACTCGCTTTCGCGATCGCCTTCCAGCAATCGATCGAACGGCTGGAGCGTGACCACGTCCCACTCGAAGCTCTCCAAAGCGTGAATGCTCGCGCCGTAGGGCTGTTGAGTGAAGCCTTTCTCCTGGTTGTCCCAGAGGCCGAAGAGCGGTGTGCCCGGCATCATGTGCCGGCCAAAGAGGTAGGTGTCACCGCGCGTTGCCGCGAGCCTTTTGAGCGACTCATAGCGGATGGAGTCGGTCACGCTGTTGCCGATGTGATAGACCCGCAGCGTCTTTCCCGCGGGCGCGGTTGCCGGCGCGCCGCAACAGAGCAGCAGAAGCAGTGACGGCAGAATGCATCGCTTCAAAACCATGGTCTACTCCGGTCGATGAACCGCCAGCAAGGTCAGTGCGAAGAGGACGGGAAATGCGCTGATGACAATCGCGTATTCGACAAACTTCCGGCCCTTGCGTTCGTGTCGACGTCCCACCTCTTCGGCGATCACGATCGCGATGATCACGAAGATGAACTTGTACACGACCATCCCTGGAACGCCCCAACGGTAGATGATCTTCGCCGCCAGCGGATTGGCTTCGAGCCCGCCGAGCTGAAGCACGACGCTGGTCATCAGGATATCAAGGCTGGCCACCAACACGAGCCACGTGTAGTGGTTCGGGTAGCGCACGTGCTTCCTTCCCGGGGCATTGTCATTGGTTCCGGAACCGTCTGGCATCATGGACACGCATCATCGCGCGACGCAGGGCAAAGGCAACCGGCGCGTCCTCTGGAGGTTCTCGGACCTTCACCTCGACTCATGGTTGTCGACCGATTGTTCCGATAAGGGATGAATCCGCTCCCCGTGAGTCGGGATTGAGGTTCCAAGGAAGGAAACGCATGTTGAGTCTGCTGGATCGACTGGACCGGGTTCGCCGCAACGAATCCGAGCCCGATGCCGAGTTGCGCATCGCCCAACATTCCATCAATTCCGCCGAGCGGTTTCTTTCCCACTCCGCGTTGGCGATCGCGTCGCTGCAGGCGGCGCGCGACCACCTCATTGACGCGTTGCGGGCCATCGACCACGCCGATCCGCAGGTGCTCCTGACATTCGTTGAAGTTTCCGGCCTGCTCCGCCAGTCCAGCGGCATTCCATTGGCAGTCGTCAAGTTTGCGATGGCGATGATCGAGCGTAAGCAGTGGACGACGGCGTTCGAAGCCATCGGCCAGGCCGTACTGTTCGACGCCGCAAACCAGGGCGAACTGACCCATGACGAATCCGCCTGGGCGAACATCTCAAGCGCTTTCGACGTGGCATCCCGCACGCTGGGTCGAAGTGTTCACGCCGGCCGACACGGCGGCGGGCCGCTTCGCGTCGGGTTCCTTACAAGCCAGCTCAAGGACAACTCACCCACCGAGCAGTTCCTCGCCGGCTGGGTCCGCCACGCAAATGCCGATCTCGCGTCGCTACGCGTCTATGTGACCGAAAGTGCGGCCAAGCCGCTCCGCCACGGACTGAAACTCGCCGCCGCCGTTGATGGGAGTGCCCGCACCGGTGCGCGGATCATCGGCGAGCTCAAGGCTCGTCGAATCGAACCGTGGCTTTCACCTTCGGATGCTGAGGCCATCCAGACTTCGCGGATGTTGACCGAGCGGATCGTCCGCGACCAGATCGAGTTGCTTCTCGTGGATTCCACGCTCGCCGATGCAGCGGTCGGCATTACCGTTGCAGGCAGGCCCGCGGCTCAGCAGATCGCGATCCGGCGTGGTGCCCCCGTGCCCATCAGCGGAATCGACGAAGTGATCGATGTAAGTTCGCACCTGATCTCGACGGATTCTCAGCTGCTGCAGGAGCGAGGCATCCGCTCCAGGCCCATCTTTCAGGGAATCGACGTGAGTACCTCGTCCGCTGCCCCACGCCGTGATTACGGCTTGAGCGATTCGGCGATCGTCATGATGAGCTGCTGCGACGATCCAGAACGGCAGATGACCTCTCCGTTCGTGAAGATGGTCGCGCGATTGCTGGCGGAAAACCCCAGGGCCGTCTACCTGCTTGCCGGCGAGGGTGATCTCGCGGGCACCAAGAGCATTTTTGAAAGTGCGGGCGTTGCCAAGCGCGTCGGCTATGCGAGCCAGTTGAAAGACGCCGCCGCGTTTGTCGGGATGGCGGACGTATACCTCGCGGAGTTTCCTTCGAGCAGTCGCGGCGGCGTTCTCACGGCCATGTCGACCGGGAAACCGGTGATGATCCTCGCCGGCGAATACGACCAGCCGAGCAACGCACGCTTCGTTGGATCGCCCTATGCAGTCGTCGGCAGCCCGGCAACGCTCCTCGACCGCTGCAGTGCGATGCTGCGCGACTCGCAGCTGCGCACGAGTGTCGGCACCAGTCTGCAGCGCCGCGCGAAAGAGAAGTTCAGCATTCAGACAACGATCGACGAGTTCATGCGCATTGCCGTGCAAGTGCTTTCGCAACGTGCGAAGGACGTGGAGTCGGCGGCACTTCATCCGAATACCGGCGCTTCGCTGAAACTCGTTGCGTAACGCGGTCGTGGAAGCTCGCATGCCCCGAAGAAAAAGCACACCCCGCCTGGCACGCGCCAGACCGGGGTGGCTGGGTGTCTGTAAAACGGATGCGGAGCCGGCCCGTCGTGCGGCCGCGTCATGCCGAAGCCGCGGAACATCGACGTCCGCACACGACGCAACGGCTCAACCTGATAACAGCAATTGACTGGAGGCTATTCGAAGGATTTTCGAAGATTCGCGGTCGGATCTCTCAAGGCAGGCAGGCGCCGTGGGTCGAGAGCGCGGAGACCGGCTGCGTGCTCGGCGATTCCAGCAGTTTCGTGCCGTCGAGCAGTGCCTTGTAGGTCGACCCGGGGATTTTCGAGTCGCCCATCACGCACACTAGGTAGCCGCCACGATCCCCACCGACCAGCCTGACATGCTCCTGGACTTGGTTGTAGGCCGGCACGGCGTAACCGTCCTTCACCGCAGAGGTAACCAACGTGACGGGCGTGCCGTCGATGAAGTAGCGCACCGCATAGCACATCTGTCCATCGACCGCATCGACGCGTGCGTCGCGGAAGGTCGCACCACTTGCCGTCAGCACCGCAACGGGCATCGACGCCGGAAGTGACTGTTGGAAAGTGCCAAGATCGGCAAACAGCTTCGCGTCATCCGGCGTCTTTCGATGCACGTCGACGAGCGACGCGATCACCGCCTTGATCGGATCAAACCGAACTTTGGCCGGGAAGAACTCGCGCAGTTCGTAGCTGATCAGCGCGGCGCCCGAAATGAGCATGGCAACGGCGGCGGCAAGTCCCCAGACGCGGGGCAGGCCGAACACGCGTCCCCCGTCCCGCGGCGGCCAGGCGGGTCGCTTCGGACGCGCGGCGTCGGTCAGCGGCAAAACGGGGGCGGAAGCGCGCAGCAACCCGGCGACCCGCGCGCGCAGCTCCGGCGAAGCGTTTCCGACCTCGGTCGTCTGCTTGATCGCCGCGGCAAGGCCGGGATCCTCAAAACTGTCAGGTGTTTCTGCCATTCTGAATCTTATTCCAATCGCAATCTCAACTTACTAACAATCGGCTATTCCATTTCGGCTTTTCCGCGAATTCCCCGCTCCGACGCCAGCGATGCCAGTCGTAACTTCAATAATGAGCGGGCTCTATGAAGTCGGCTCATCACCGTTCCGATCGGCACCCCCATCACCTCGGCGATCTGATGATATTTAAGTTCTTCGATCGCCCATAATAGCAGCGTCGATCGAAGCAACTCCGGAAGCTGAGAGATCGCGGTCGCCAGGCGACTATCAACCTGATTCCAGTCGACGTGGATACCATCCGGCACTTCCGGGCCCGCCTCACTGGCGGCCAGGCTCTGCAGTTCGTCTTCCGGCTGGTGTTCGCGCGACAGCTTGGCGACGCGATTCAGAAAGACATTTCTCAGGATTCGCAGCAGCCAGGCTCGCGTCCCGAACTCGTGAAGCGTGAATCGCTCCCAATTGGCGATGGCACGCGTGTAGGTCTCCTGAACCAGATCGTCGGCCTCGGAATGGTCACGGGCGAACGACCGCGCGACACGCGTCACACTGTCGATTTCCGCCAGCACCAGCTCCGAAAACTCGTCGTACGAAAGGCTCGCCATCTGCTTTCTCTGTTCGATGGTGCGAACAACACTTTCATCGCCATCTGGTCCGCTGCGCATTCGGGCGCCAGGCCTGCCGAGAAAACGTCGGCCAGGCCGACACGTCCGGGTTTCGAGCGGTCCGGAGTTCAACCGGCGCCTCGGCCGCCCTTCTTGACGAACACCATCTTCAGCTCGCGCCCGCGATCCCCATAAGAGACTTCGTCCATGTACGCTTCGATCAGCAGGAGCCCGCGGCCGCTCGATTTTTCTCGATTCGAACGCTTCGTAGGGTCGGGAACCTTTTTTCGGACGAATCCCTCGCCCTGGTCCTTGATCGAAAACTCCGCCCGCTTGTCGGTGACGACGGCATCGACGCTGACCGTCTTTTTCGGGTCCAGCTTGTTGCCATGTTTGATGGCGTTGATCAACGCCTCTTCGAGAGCCAGTTTGATGGCGAATTGGGCTTCATCGTCGTAAGCGTGGGCCTGCACCATCTCCATGAGCTTGCCCTGAACTTCCCGCATGCTGGCGAAGTCCGAAGGCATCACGGAATGGTAGGTCGAATCGGCCATGCGACCGTGCACCGGTTCGATTTAAGAATGCTGGAAGCTGGCGAGCGCTTCTTCCCGGGAACCGAGGATCTTGAACAGCTTGTCGAGTTTCGTGATGACAAACACCTCGCGGATACCCGGCTTGATGTTGGCCAGTCGCAGATTGCCGTTTTTCGCCTTCACCTTGCTGTTGATGTTGATCAGCATTCCGAGCGCTGCCGAACTGAGATGGTCGACCGATGCGAAGTCGATCAAGATTTTCGGCGGATCGCGCTCTTCGACGAGCGCGAGGATCGCATCGCCGATCTCTTTGATATTCGCCTCGTCGAGAATCTTGTTGTGCGTGAACTCGACGATTCGAACGTCCTTGGCATCGGAGACGGAAACTGGAGGATTCGGAAGTGACATCGTTGTGCCCTGATCTTAGTACGTTGCCGGAACCCGTGAGTCCCTGCACCAAACCGTTCGTGAGATCCGCGAATCGAACGAACCCTTGCAGCGTCCGCATGGTTACAACACTCGATCCATAAAGACGCTACGACGCACTGCCCCTCTCGTCAAGACGCGGCGAACGCACTGTCAGGCCGGGCTTCGCGTGCGACGATTTCCCGTGACATTTCGGTCAGGGATTCTGCGAAACCACGACCTTTTCAAGGAGGATATAGTTTCGACCGCGGTATTCCGTCAGAGAGCCGCTAACCCGGAAACGCAAGTCACCGCCGCCGCTCTCGATTGCGTCTTCCATGACCATCAGTTTGAGATTCGGCAGGACTTTCATCGGCGGATCCTGCATCGCAGCGCCGTCGGCATCGAAGTTGAACTCCCATCCGCCGTCGGCCGACCTTGCTAGCCGACCCATCCGATCGATCACGAACGTGCCTTCACGCTTTGTCGGCAACTGTGGAGCACCGGGGGCGACCGCGTTCGCGCCCGTCGTGTTGTCGGGTGCCCGGTTGGCGATTGGCTGGAGCGGCTTCTCCGCCACCGTCATGTCGCTGCCGAGCAGTCGATCGTAGGTGCTCTGGGTCGAAGGTCGCGTCGTCGGTTGCGTCATGGGAGCCGCATCCTGCGCGAGCGCGATCATGCCGAACGAGACCCATGCAATCGCCGCAGGAACCATCCACTTGAGCATCCGTGACTCCTTCAAAGGATCAGGATGAGTGTAGCGATTCGCACTCGCGATCAAAGTTCGATGAGAGCGCTCGAAATCAGACCCGCTTCTCGGTGCTGAGACTCGGCAGCTTCTTATCCATCAATCCCTTGGGGACCACGAACACCGGCCCGCGTCGAAACAGTGGTCCCGACCAGGGCTTGATGATGATGCTCCCCTTCTCCTGCGGCTGAACTGCCGGCGCATACGGCGAAACGACCATCGTCTTCTCACGGGGTGTGGCGGCGTTGATCAGATCGAGCTTCTTGAAATACCTCGGAACGCGGGCGTTGGCTTCGTTCACCACATCGTCGACCGTCATGCCGTATACGCGTGCGTCGAACGATCCCAACGCATCCGTGAAGATGCGCGGCGTGCGCTCGACGACGGCACGATGCGCGCTGACGAACGCGTATCCGCCGGTCCGACCCCATGCAGCCCCCACCGCGGACGGGAACGCCGCCGCCGCGTGAATGCGCTGGTCCGTGCCGGCGTAGTAGTAGGCGTTCTGCCCGCCGTACTGGACGTTGATGGGCTCATAAATCGTCTGTGCCTGCACAGAGGCGGCGAGCGCGACGACGGGCAACAGGGTTTTGATCAGCATCGAATCACTCCGGCTGGGGTTCGATGCATCATATCCCGCACGTTGGCGACGGACGGACCAACTTGAGGACTCGCTGGGATTCCCGACCACATTTCGCTGTCCCGCACGAGGCGCGTGCGGCCTATGCAGCATGGAAACGACTGATAACGACGCCGCGCGGGTCGCACGGTTGCGCTGCGGTGTCGAACGGTCTGGCTCGGCTTTTCGCCCCACTCACATTGAGGCGCCGATGTAAACCCCGATCGCGGGCGCAGATGGCGGTAAGACTTGCTGCGTTCAATTCATCGGCCCATCACCCACGCCCTCACCGGGCAGGCGCGACTCGGAGATTGCATCCGCGATTGCCGGAACCCGGCCCATCGCCTCGGGCGGCATGCCACAGAATTCCTCGCCACACGCCAGCGGCGGCAGGCCGACGGGGACCGGGGAGTTCGGGCAATCCTGCGCTCGAACCGGCAGACCGAATCCGCTGCGCAAGGTGCGACGATGCTCCAGGATCGCCTGCATCTCGCTTTGGGTGCCGACACTCGGCGGCAAGTTCTTCACCGCGTCGTTGAGCATCTCCCACGACACCTGAGATGCGATCGCGCTGTCCCGCGCGCTGGGCAGCTCCATATTCCGACCGGCGAAGTAGGAGCGTGCGAACAGGTCGCACATCACATCGAGCTTCTTGTCGTTGAAGAGCGCCGTCTTTCGCAGCGTTGAATGAATGCCATGGCATTCGATCCAGGCGTCCTTGAAGTCATGTTTCATCCTGCAGATGCCGCGCGTGCCAATGACGTCGACGTAGCAGTTGTGCGTCTTTTCCTGCGCGAGGTGTCCGTAAACGAAGCCTTGCGTGATGTCGAAGACGACGCCGTTCTCGAAATGTCCGTGACACTGAACCCACCAGGGGTCTTTGTGGTCCCACATGCGCATGCCCTGGGCGTGCCAGGTTTTGTATTCGCTGCGGGCATACCAGCGGGCGACGTCGACGTAGTGCATGCCGCAATCGTGGAATGGGGGGCCTTCGGGCTCATGGCCTTCGGTGGGCATGTGGCCGGGCGTCATATGGCAGACGCGGACGATCGCGAGTTCGCCGATCTCCCCCTCGGCGATGAACGCCCGCATCTCCTTGTGGTACCAAGCGTTTCGGTTGAACAGGTTGACCGCGACGAGCAGGCCGGACTTCTCGATCTCGTCCACGAGCTGCCACTCGGTCTTCGGATCCGCGGCAATGGGCTTTTCAGCCAGGATATGCAGCTTCCGCCTGAGCGCTTCGCGAATGAGCCCGGGTCGGGCATCGGCGAGGGTGAACAGTCCCACACAGTCGATCTTCGGGCCGTCGAACACTTCGTCTGGCGTTTCGAAGATCTCGGCGCCGGGCACCGTGCGGGCGGCCAGTTCGCGGGTCGGCTCATGAACATCACAGATCGAGACAATGTCCCATCGGTCGTCGGCCTGCATTGCCGAGACGAATCCCCGCCCCATCCGGCCGAAACCGATCACGCCGACTCTGAGTTTTCGACTCATGGTTTTGATCATTGCCTCCGGAAGACCCCTGTCGAGCAGGTCGTCCCTTAATCGCAGGACTTTACGGCTACCCACGGCTGACAGATGATGCCATGCCCCGTTTCCAACTTCAACGCAAGTTTAACCGGATAAATTCAGAGCTTAATGCCTATGAGGAGGATAAACCGGTTTGCCCCGGCGAGTTCGCCGGTTTTGCGGGTTTACGCCGATTCGCGAACGTCACTCCCACCGTTGACGACTTCAAATCCCCGTCGCTCCCGGGTGCGCTGCCGCGCGACGTGAATCCGGACCAGCATCACCACGATCCCGACGATCACGCTGAGCCCGAAAGCGCGCAAATCGGACTGGACCGACACCGGCCTTGAAAGAGCCGCCAATACCAGGTTCGCAGAAAGATAGAAAACGAACGCGCCCCCGAAAAACGTGAGGAGATCAATCGCCCTGCCTGAAAGTTGCATGTTCGCCTTGCTCGGAATCGACATGTCCGCCACGGACCCAAGTCGCATCACTTCCCGCAGTAGTCGACAAGCCGCGCGATCTCGCTGCGAAGTTCTTTTCGCGGTACGACGAAATCGATGAATCCCTTGGTCTGAAGGAACTCGGACCGCTGAAAGCCGTCGGGCAGTTCGACTTTGATCGTGTTCCAGATGGTGCGCGGACCGGCGAAGCCGATGAGCGCTTTCGGCTCGGCGACGATAAAGTCGCCGAGCATCGCGAAGCTCGCGGTCACGCCGCCGGTCGTCGGGTCGGCCAGCACGCTGATGAACAGCCCGCCCGCATCGTCGTAGCGCGCCAGCGCGGCACTGGTCTTGGCCATCTGCATCAGGCTCAAGGTCGATTCCTGCATGCGGGCGCCGCCGGAGCAGTTGACGATGATCAGCGGCAGCTTCTCCTCGGTCGCAACCTCAATGGTCCGCGTGATCTTCTCTCCCACGACGCTGCCCATCGAGCCCATCATGAACGTCGGGTCCATCACCGCGATCATGATCGGCCGGCCCTTGATGAAGCCGCGGCCGCACACGAGCGCGTCCTTCTGCCCGCTCTTGAGCTGTTCAGCCTTGATCCGGTCGGCATAGGTTTTCTTGTCGGCAAAACGGAGCGGGTCGACCGATTCGAGGTCGGCGTACATCTCTTCGAAGCTGTTTTCATCGCAGATCTGGCGAATCCGCTCGCGGGCGGAGATGCGAAAATGGTGCTGGCACTCCGGACAGACGTGGAGGTTATCCTCGACGGCTTTTTTGAAGAGCATTGCCGAGCACTCCGGACAGCGCATCCAGAGACCCGCGGGAATGCCAGAGCGTTCGGTTTCGGCTTGGGCCATGGTCGGTGAGTATAGCGGGATCAGTTTTTAACACGAAGCCACGACGTCACGAAGCTGCAACTTGCTGTGGGGAGGGCAGTTGCGGCTGGCAAAAGGGCCTTGGGAGGAAGGCGACAAAGATCGCAGATTTGACGGATTGAGGTTGCCGCTCATGAACGGCTGAATAGACACGTCGATCGCGTCCCGAACTTCGAATCGCCGTTCGAACTTCTCTGATTCAAAGAAGGGAGAGCCGACATCGAATGGAATCTGCGAAATCTGTGCAATCGTTGTCCATTCGTTTTTTCTGGTTACCACCAGGAAATCACCGCTGCGAAGCTGCAACTTCGTTACTTCACGGCTTCGTGGTTCAAATTCCGGGTTCGCGATTCAAATCCGGATTTCGCGAGCCATTGTCGCGATGGTTTTGGCACGATCTTTGGCATCGAACAATGATGATCCGATCACGAACCATTGCACCCCCGCCGACCGCGCGAGTTGAATCGTTTCCGCGTTGATGCCGCCGTCGATTTCCAGACGCTGGTGCGGCTTGAGCAGCGGCGCGATCGTGCGGCACTTGTCGAGTTGATCGTGCATGAAAGTCTGTCCGCCGAAGCCGGGTTCGACACTCATGATCAGGACGAGGTCGACCAAGTCGAGGATTGGAAGGACTCGATCGATCGACGTGCCGGGCTTGAGCGTCACGCCGACATTCAATCCCATGCCGCGAATCGCGTTGCACGCGCCGGCGAGATCGTCGCTCACTTCCGGCGCTTCCACGTGAAAGGTGATCTGATCGGCCCCGGCCTGTTTGAACGCCGGGGCGTAGCGCAGCGGCTCATCGATCATCAGGTGCGTGTCGAAGAAGACGTGCGGAAAGGCCTTCTTGATCTTCCCGATCACCGGCGGCCCGAAGCTGAAGTTGGGGACGAGGTGGCCGTCCATCACATCGACGTGAAGGTGGTCGCCGCCGACACCGTTTGCGCGGCAATGTCCCAGCACGTCGCGAATGTCGTCCGCCGCCCGCGCATAGTCGGCCGAGAGAATCGAAGGCAGGATCATCGTCTCGGGAATCGGCATCGGCTCTCCTGCGCGACGATCAATTTGCGCTCGATGATCCACTGATGAGCGGCATCCAGCGGTCCACGGTCAGATACGCCAGTGCGAACGAAAGCATGACGACGGCAGTGATCAGGATGACGAGCAGGATGCGCACGCCGCGCGAGAGGCCGGGTTTCACCGGAATCGGCGTCGGACTTGGCGCCAGCACTTCACGCATCACCGGCGCCTGCGCGATCGCGACTTTCTGGGGCGCGACGCCCGACGACTCCGCGTTCGAATCGCTTGCCGGCGCGATCGTGTAGAGACGCAGGATTTTTGCGAACTGATCGCAGGAGAGATATCGCTGTTCGGGATTCTTCGAGAGGGCTCGATAGATCGCCTTGACGAGCCCGTCGGGAAGATCCGGGCGAAGCCCGCGCAGGTCCGGCAGCGGGGAGCGGACGTGGTTCTCCATCACTTCCTGCCGGGTACTTCCTTTGAACGGCGGCGAGCCGACCAGCAGGTACCACACCGTCGCGGCGAGGCTGTATTGATCCGAGAGGTACGTCGCGCCTTGCCCGCGGCAGATCTCGGGCGCGATGAAATACGCCGTCCCCACCGCTTCTTCGAGCCACACGCCTTCGTCTTCGGGATCGGTGCGGAACGCGAGTCCGAAGTCGGCGAGTTTTGGTTTGCCGCCGCGGGCGAGCAGGATGTTGTCGGGCTTCACGTCACGGTGGACCACGCCGTGATCGTGGGCAAACTCCAGCGCTTCGCCGACTTCGGCGCCGATCTGACAGGCGCGGACGATGTCCAACGGCCCGTTGGCGCCGAGCATCCGGCCGATCGAGCCGCCCTCCACCAGTTCCTGTGCGATGTAGTAGACGCCGTTGGCCTCGCCGATCTCGTAGACGCGGACGATGCCGGGGTGTTCGAGCGCTGCGCCGCTTTTGGCTTCGCGGATGAAGCGCTGGAGGCGGATGACGCCCTTGTTTGATTCGACCTGATTCGGAAAGACTTTGAGCGCGACGAATCGGTTCAGGCGCAGGTCCTGGGCGCGGAAGACGCGGCCCATCGCGCCGCGGCCGAGGAACCCGACGATCCTGAACGGACCAACGCGCTTCCCCTGCCAGGGCGCGGTGCCGCTGGAGCCGCCGACGTCTCCCGCGCTATCACTCGCGACTGCGGGGCCTTGATTACCTTCTGCCTCCATGTATCCCAATCCCTCTGGGTCCTGATCGTCCTGATCCCCCAGTGGTCGGGAACATAACCGAATCCGGCGATGTTTCCCAAGCAATTCGCCGGGTCAGTCCAGGATATCCAGAGTGGAGAAGTGGCCGTTCTCCAGGAACTCGAGTGAAGCGCCGCCGCCGGTGCTGACGTGGCTGACTTTGTCCGAAAGGTGCATCTGCTCGACGGCGGCCGCGCTGTCGCCGCCGCCGATGATCGTCGTCGCGCCTTGGGAAGTCACAGCAGCGCACGCCTCGGCGATCGCCTTGGTTCCGGCAGCGAACGGCTTCTTCTCGAACACGCCCATCGGGCCGTTCCAGATCACAGTCTTGGCCTTGGCGACCTCGGCCTTGTAAAGCTCGATTGTCTTCGGGCCGATGTCGAAGCCTTCCATGCCGTCGGGAATGTTCCCTTCGACGACGCGGGTCTCCGCGTCGTCGGTCATCTTGTCGCTGATGACCGTATCCACCGGCAGCTTGATCTTGCCGCCGGCTTTCTTGAGCAGTTCGCCGGCGAGTTCAACCTTGTCCTTCTCCACCAGGCTGTTGCCGACCTTCTTGCCCTGGGCGAGGAAGAAGGTGTACGCCATCGCGCCGCCGATGAGCAGCGTGTCGGCCTTGGCGAGCAGGTTCTCGATGACCTGGATCTTGTCCGACACTTTCGCGCCGCCCATGATCGCGACGAACGGCCGATGCGGATTGCTGACCGCTTCGCCGAGGAACTTGAGTTCTTTCTGGATCAGGAAGCCGATCGCGCGCGGTTTGCCCTGGAGGAGTTGCGCGGCGCCGAAGGTGCTGGCGTGCTCGCGGTGGGCGGTGCCGAACGCGTCATTTACGTACACGTCGCCGAGTTTGGCGAGTTGAGCGGCGAAGGCCGGATCGTTCTTCTCTTCGCCGGCGTGGAATCGGACATTCTCCAGCAGCAGCACATCGCCGTTTACCAGAGCGTTCGCCTGCTTCTCAACGTCCGGGCCGACGCAGTCGCTCGCGAACTTCACCGGCTTTCCAAGCAGCTTGCCGAGATGCTCGGCACACGGCTTGAGCGAGTATTTCGCCTCGGGCCCGCCCTTGGGTCGACCCAGGTGAGACATCAGGATCAGCCTGCCGCCGCGTTCGATCACGCTCTTGATCGTCGGCAGCGCCTGAGCGATCCGGCGATCGTCGGTGATCTTCAATTCCTTATCGAGCGGAACGTTGAAATCCACCCGCATCAACACCCGCTTGCCCTTCACGTCCACGTCCGCGACGGTCTTCTTCGCTGCCATTTCGACTCCTGATCGTTGTTGTTCGAACCGACTTCGACTGTCGGCAGACCCACCGGATTGTCAAGTCTCGCACTTGGATCGGCGTGATCGGCCGCAGTTGTCGCACCGGCTGTTCAACTCCGACGCTCCGAACCTCGCCGATCGCAGATCGAGCGTCGGATCGAGCCCGGCGCGCGTAACACGCGAAGAGCGAGCCCGATCGCGTGGAGCGATTCACGATCGCAACCCGTTCGGAAAGCGGTCCATTCAAGTGAAGTCCGCTCGGACATTTGCGCGAGGATCGGGTCAGCGCCGCGCTGCGCAGATCCGCGATTTCGCGCAGCGCGCGACGGATATGGAAGCGCTCTTTGAAAATGGAATAGCAGACGCCAGACCCGGCTCGAACGAGCGACCCACGGTTACCCATAATGACCCATTTCGGAGCATTTTCGGGTGCCCATCTTCTCGCGCAGCGCGAACCTCGCGGTGGCGCAACGACTTGCGCGAAAAACGGTGCGGGAAGCTTACGGGTCATCCGGGTAACGACTGCCACGCTGCCGTCGCCGGAGATTGCTGTGGCACGGTCATGCCGCGCCGATACGGACGTGGATCTTCGTGAGCAGCGACGGATTGCGATCCCACTCGCGCATCGCCTCGGCCGCGTCCTCAAGGCTCACCGTCTTGCTGATGACCGAGTCGACCGGGAACGTCCCTCTCCGCAGCATCTTCATCACGCGATCGAAGTCGGCGAGCGTCGCGTTGCGCGAGCCGAGCATGTCGAGTTCCTTGAGGATGAACCACTTGGTCGCGAAGGGCACGGCATCTTTCGCGTAGCCGACGAACACCACCCGGCCGGCGTAACGGACGTGCTCTATGCACGCGCCGAAGGTCTGCGGATGGCCAACCGCCTCAAACGCGACGTCGGGCCCGTTTCCGGCGGTGAGTTCGGAGAGTCGGGAATCCAGCGACTCGGTCGCGGAGTTGATGACGTGCGCTGCGCCGGCCTCGCGGGCGAGTTCGAGCTTGGCATCATCGATGTCGACGCCGACCACCCGCGCGCCACGATGGGCGGCCGATGCGATCACGCCGAGCCCGATCATCCCACAGCCGAGCACGAGCGCGACCTCGCCGTCGGCAACTTTGCCGCGCTCGACCGCGTGCGCGCTCACCGACAAAGGCTCGACCAGCGCGAGCGCGGCATCACCAAGTTGACTGTCGGCAACAACACGGTCGGCCGGAACGCAGAGGTATTCGCAGAGCCCCCCGTCACGCTGCACGCCGAGCGTCTGGTTGAACCGGCACGCGTTCGGTCGGCCGTGGCTGCATGCGGGACATTCGCCGCAGGCGGTGTAAGGAACGACGGCGACGGACTGGCCCTCGCGCAGCGAGCCGTTTCGGTTCTCGCCGATCGAGACGATTCGCGCCTGAATCTCGTGGCCGGGAATGCGCGGATAGTTCACCAGCGGGTTGATGCCGCGAAAGGAGTTGAGATCGGAACCGCAGAAGCCGACGCGCTCGACGCGCAAAAGCACGTCGTCCCGCCCCGGCTTCGGTGTGGGAACATCGACCAGCTCCATTACGCCCGGCGAAAGGATTGAAATGGCCTTCATGGCAAACCTCAACCAAAGTCTATGCCTGCCGACGTCGCTCGAGCGAATGCGCGGCTCATTCGAGCGCGCCCAGCGTTTCGAGGTTCACCGCATCCCAATCTCTGCCGTCGGCGTGTTTCTCCTTTGCCGTCTCGAGGATTTTGGGGACATGCTTCCACCGCTTGTCGCGCACGATCGGGCGAAAACCGTCGACCCCGATCTTGCCGATCCCGATGTGATCGTGGCGGTCGACGCGCGAGCCGAGGTCCTTTTTCGAGTCGTTGAGGTGCCAGACGCGGACGCGATCGAGCAGGTCGAGCGACTCGAGCGACTTCATCAGCGAGGAATATTTCCGCGCACGGAAGTCGTAGCCGGCCGCGAACAGATGCGCCGTGTCGAGGCAGATGCCGAGCCGTTTTGCGAAGCGGACCGAGTCGATGATCGTCGCGAGGTGTTCGAGCTTGTGGCCGATGCTCGATCCCTGCCCTGCGGTCGATTCCAGGCAGACCACCGTCTTGCCCCTGGGAAATTTCGCGAAGGCCCGGTCGAGCGCTTCCGCGATCCGCGCAATTCCCCTGGCTTCGTCGGCCGGGTCGTCGCGCGTGCCCATGTGCGCGCCGGGATGCGTGACGAGATACGGAATCTTCAGCAACTCGCACCGCCGCAATTCTTCTTCGAAGAGCGCGATGCCCTTCTCGCGGAGCACAGGGTCGGGCGATGCGAGGTTGATGAGGTAGCTGTCATGCGAAACGGTGTGTTCGAAACCGACGCGGTCACACTCCGTTCGCCAGCCGTTGATCGCTTCATCCGCCAATGGAGGAGCTTTCCACTGCTGCTGGTTCTTCGTGAACGCCTGAACGGTGTCGAAGCCCAGCCGCTCGGCTTCGAGAATCGCGTTGTGCATGCCGCCGGAGATGGAGAGATGGGAGCCGTACATGACGATCATCCTGAGGAGAAAATATGATTCGCGCGAAATCACATCGAACGCGGCCGCTCATACAGATCCGAAATGTCGGTCTTCGCGAGATCGACGAAGTAATTCGCGATCTTCTGCGTAATGCGGTCGAAGTACGCCTTGCCCTTCTCGGCAGATGCGTTGCGCGGGTCGCCGGCGCCGGTGTCGTTGGTCGCGCGGGACCATTGCCGCGGGGCCCACGCCCACTTCTCACGCAGGCCGGCGAGGGTCCAGTCGTTGGTCGTGCCGTCGCCCCACTCGGGGCGATCACGGACCAGCGTCGGATGCAGGTGCAGCATCAGGCTGGTCTCGCGTTCATCGGCGTGATCGCCGGGCGAATCGAAGATCGCTTTGCCGTCGTCGACGTTGAACCACGAGACGCACGAAAGAAACAGGTTCGGAAAGCGCGGCTGCAATTCGCGAAGGATCTGGCGGAAGTCATTGCCGCCGTGGCCATTGAGGAGGACGAACTTCGTCACGCCGGTGGCGCTGAGGCTCGCCAGAATGTCGCACAGGATGGCGGCCTGCGTGCTCGGGTTCAGGTTGATGCAGAACGGAAGGTCGAGCTGTCCGGTTTGCACGCCGAAGGGAATGCACGGAAGGACGCCGACGGTCGCCCCAGCTTGCCAGGCGAGCCGCGCAGACTCGGCCACGATCGCTTCGATCTCGAAATTGTCGGTTGCATAAGGCAGATGCTTGCCGTGGCATTCGGTTGCGCCCCACGGGAGGGTGACGATCTGGTAACGATGCGTCCGCACCCGCGTGTAATCGCTCGGCCCGATCAGCCAGGGGGTCTTTGATGAAATCGTATCCATAGCACAGGAAATGGTATCGGTTTGGGCGACGATTGTTTACGCTGCTGCTGAAAATGGGTGGGCGTAAGCGTGCGGGGCGCCGGTTTGTCAGAAATCTATACCTCAACTGGGAAGTAACACATGCGCATGATCGATTCACTGGAACCTCGTCGACTGTTGGCCTGGAGCACGTACGCGACTTTGATGGGGCAAGACGCCCTCGCCGCCGCGCGGCCATCCCTCAATGGCGCCGGGCAGGTCGTTGCCGTTCTCGACACCGGGACTGACTACAACCATCCGACACTCGGCGGCGGCTTTGGCAAAACCAAAAAGGTCATCGCCGGCTACGACTTCATCCAGAATGACGGCGACCCGCAGGACAGCGATGGCCACGGCACCAACGTCGCCGGGTTCATCGCCGGCAACGAGTTCACCTACCAGGGCAAGACGTATCGCGGCATCGCGCCGAATGCCAAGATCATCTCGCTCCGCGTCGGCACCGGACGCAACAGCTACGACACCAACAACATCGAACGCGCGCTGCAGTGGATCATCCAGAACAAGACCAAGTGGGGCATCACCGTCGCCAATCTCTCTCTGGGAGGCGGGCTCGTCGACGACTACTACAGCGACCCCCAGACCGGCGACGAGTTCGCAACGCTCAAGTCGATGGGCGTATTCTGCGTCGTTTCGGCGGGCAATGAATACAGCAATGCGATGGCCTCACCCGGCTCCGATCCAAGCGTCTTCAACAGCGGATCGGTCACCGCCAACGACGTCATCAGCGACTTCTCCAACCGGAATCAGATTCTCGATCTGCTCGCGCCCGGCGAACAGGTCGTCGGCCCGAAACGCTTCAGCACCACCTATGAAGCCGTCGACGGCACCAGCTTTTCCGCACCGATCACCGCGGGCGCGGTCGCCCTCATCAAACAACTCGCGCCGACGCTGAGCGTGGACGATATCGCATCGGTCCTTCGCACCAGCAGTGTTCCCAACCGCGACGGCGACGCCGAGACGAATGCGCCGACGTCGCGCGTGTACGGACGGCTCGATCTCGTCGCCGCGATGAACCTCGCCGAAATCCGCAACTCGGCCAACCTCACCGTTCTGTCCAGCTCGAAGCAGACGACGATCGATACGGCCTACGACAAGTCCGGCGTCCTTCACCTGGCGTACTACGATCCGTCGACGCGGAAACTGATGTACACGAGCCGCAATGAGGCGAACTCGCTGTGGAACACGCCCGTCGTCGTCGATTCGTCCAACGCCGATCTTGGCCAGCACCTGTCACTCGCGATCGACCAGGCCGGCCGCCCTGCCATCGCTTACTTCGACTCCACCAATGCCGACCTCAAGTACGCCACGCTCAACCAGGGCACGCACTGGTCGACGCGGGTGATCGATTCGAACAAGAGCACCGGGCAGTTCCCGTCACTGGTCTTCAACGCGGTCGGCAACCCGCAGATCGCGTATTACTACAAGAGCAGCGGCCGACTGCGGCTGGCGAGCTTCAACTCGACGTCGAACACCTGGGGCACGTCCACCATCGACGCCACCGCGGATGTAGGTACCTACGCGAGCCTCGCGTTCGAGGACAGCGGCGGCGACGGCACCCTCGCCGTCGCGTATGCCGACCAGACCAACGGCGACCTCAAGTACGCCCGCTACGACACCACCGCCACCCCCGCGACCTGGCTGATTGCGAAAGTCGATAACCTCGCCGGCGTCGGCAGCATCGATCTCACGCTCAGCAACGGCGCAGCGCGAATCGCCTACCAGGACCTCCTGCTGGCGGATGTGAAGTTCGCCTACAAGGACACGAACTGGTTCCCCGCGAAAGTCGCCGAGGCGGGCAATGTCGGAAAGAACATCCGGACGTACTTCGATGCGAGCGATGGGTATCACATCGTGTACTACAACCAGACGAAGGACGGCACGTACGACGCGCTGATCAACGAGACGACGCACAAGGTCACGTCGACGGCGCGCGTCGGCACGGTCGGCCGCACGGCGTCGGTCGCCGTCTCGCGCTTCGGCAACGTCACGCTGGTCGGCCTGAACCGCGCGGGCAAGCAGATGTACGCGACGGAGATCGTCGACGGGGTGTGACCGCCGCGCGGCGAGAATCGACGAGGTCGATCCAGCGCCCCGCTACGCCGCGATGCGCGCGGTGTTCGTCGGCGAAGCCTTCGCCACGTCGTACTTCCCGATCGGCAGCGCGGTGCCCTGCGCGTTGGCCTGTTCCAGCCACCGATCGCGAAGCTCGCGCGCCTTGGCGACGAGAACGGGATCGTTCTTCGCCTTCGGCTTTGGCGCCTTCTCCTTTTTCGCTGGCCTCTCGGCTTTCGGCGACTCGTACCGTAGCCCGTGCATTACTTTCAGGGGCAGCTTCTTCGGCGCATCCTCGGCGACCACCTTCGCCGTACGCTTACCGATAATCCGCCTCGTTTCCGTCTCGGTTGCTGGCTTTGACTTCGGGAACACCTGCGGCACAGGATCGCTCCAGTGCGTTCCGGGCAGGATCGGCAAGACCACGCGATTCTCGCGAATACTTCCGCCGCTCGTTTCGGTTGGATACCACCACGGCGTCGTCACGTCGCCCGCACGAATCCGCTTCTGCCAGAAGATGTGCACGCGCGCCTTCTTCTCGCTTCCGGCGCGACGGGCAAGCCCGCCGCTGCGGAATGCCAGCGGCACGAACCCGCACGCTTCCCAGAACCGATTGGCTTCGATGTCCTGCGCGCACCAGCAGCAGTAGAGCTTGCATCCGTACGCGCTCCGCTCAAAGAGCGCTTGTAGCAGCGTCGCGCCGACGAGCTTTCGCTGATTGCCCGGCACGACATTCATTTGGTAGATGATTCCACAGTCATCCCGTTTGAAGTACCGATCATTCCCAATCACGTACCCGATCCGGTCCGTGGCTTCGGCAATCAAAACATGCCCCGCGGCGACCTTCCCTTCGAGCTGCTTCGTCGGCATCCAGCCGACCTGCTTGCCGTGTTTCTTCTGGAGCGCGTCGATGAACGGAACATCGCCCGGAACTCCTGCGCGGATCGTAAAGTCGACGCGCGGCTCCGGAAGAGACATCGCCTGCCCGGGCAGCGTCATCAATGATGATGGAATGATCTCGCTCATGGTCGCCTCACGAATGGAGAAACCACAGATGAACAGGACCAACACAGATGAATCTTGAATGCGTTTGAATCATGAATGCATTCCTATCTGTGTTCATCCGTGTTCATCTGTGGTTGAAACTCTTCCTCACGGAAACGGCAACGCCAGATCGCTCACGCCTTCCCAAGGCGATCCATCACTTGCCGCGCGAATGCCGTTGCCCGCGCCCACGGTCAGGCGAACTCCGCCGCCCGATACGACCTCAACCGGCGTCATCTCGATGGTGACCGAGTTGGCGGTGAGCCCGGTGTTGGTCGAGCCGACGAACTGCTCTTCCGCGAACACGCCATCGAGCACGCCGAACTCCTCGAGCGCCATCCCATCCGTGTTGATCTCGGCGTTGAACGTGAGCGTCACGCTCGAATAATCCGAGTCATACGTCGCGCTCACCAGCATTAGCGGGGCGTTCAGTATCGCTGACGGTTCGATCGCTCTGCCGCGACCTTTGCGTTTCGGAGGTGCCTTAGACAACATGATGACTCCCAATAGAAAACCAGTTGGATGGAACAAGAGGAAATGAAGGCGTTCGACCTGCACTTCCCCGGGCCGCGAGCGCGGCCAGGCGAACACTCACGCGGCGAGCATGACGCCGCCGGCTTGAAGATTCGTCCCAACCGGCGGTGCGAGCGGACCGCTCTCCTTGCGCCCGTTGAACCAGAACGCCGTCACCCAGACGCGCGTTCCCGGCGCAAGCGTGTCGTGAAACGCAATGTCGACGAGCGTCGTTCCGGTGTTCCCCTCGAAATGCCAATCGGAAACGGTCGTCGGCGGGGTCGGACCCACGTAACTGAAAACCGATGCGCCGTTCACGCCGTGTGGCTTACCGCGGCGGCTGCTCGATGCTGAGTCGTGCAGCTTCACCTTCACCGTCCAGCCGACCACGGACACCACGTCGAGGCCCGGCGCAACCGACGGCGGCGGAACCGGCACGCGCGTGTGGCGAACGCTCAAGCCGAGCGTAGTCCGCTGGGCGTTGGTGACACTCCCGGTGCCATAGACCAGATTCGCCAGCAGGCGCGCGTTCGCCTTGAGGGCGGAACGAGCAGTGTTTTTCGTCTGCACCGCGCCGCGTGTGCGAATGCTCGGCTCGACAGCGGCATATGCGGTCGCATACGCATCGTGAAGCGTGCCGTACGCCGTCGCCAGCGCCGCCGTCAGCCCGTAGGCCGTCGGCGTCGCCGTGATCAGCGTCTTGAAATTGAGCGACCACGCGAGCAAGCCCGGGTCGCTGTTCGGAAGGAAACCACTCATGGGCAATCCCATCCCCGCGCCCTGTTTGTCGCGCGGAAAAGCGCCGGCCAAGCCGCGAACGACAAATCGCCCGCGAGAAAGAATGGCCGGCTGGCGTGAATGATCGGCGACTTAAGCCAATACTTAACGACAACGGCGAAATTGTTCGTGTTCCGATGCACCCCGAATCGCAGGGCCGATAGAAGCGGCCAAGGCTCGAATGAAATTGCCCGGCGCCGACACGGACGTGAACGAGATTGCTTCCGTTGCAACGAAATCAGCCGCTGATTCGCGAAGATCAGCCACTGCTATTTGAGGATCAGCCGCTGATTCGAGAGGCTTAGCCGCTGATGCGAAAGGTTGAGTGGCTGATGAACGAGGATCATCCGCTGCGACCGCGGCGCAGTGGCTGACGTGAAAGGGTGAGAGCCTGACGTGAGAGGATCAGTCGCGGGCGAGTGAGGTTCAGCGGCTGATGTGTGAGGTTGAGCGACGAATGACTGCATCGCATCCACGATGTTGTGAGTCGCAGCGGTTGATTCTCACATCTTCTGCACGTGCGTCTCGTCGAGGATTTCCTGAACGGTCTACAGCTTGATGAACTCTCGCGTCCGCTCGTAGGACGCGCCACACTCGTGCTCGGAGTCGTGGTCTGAGCCGAACGCGGCTAAAACCCCTGATACCTTTAAGCCTTTCCCACCGCTCCCAACGGGCCTACGCCGCACCGAACAAGCCTATATCCGGCATTTCTAATGACAATTCGAAAAACGTTCCGCCGCGATCCGTCAGCCGCGGTCTGAGCCAGAGGTCGATCGATTTCTCTAGCGAAAAGGATTGAGTGTACGCGTCGCGCGGTTGCCTGAGTCGGCTGTCAACGATTCGCCCTCGGCGATGGTCTCCCACGTCACTCCCACTTAAGAATTGAAAGATACATGATCCAGTCTCTTTGTTGATTCGAATGAAGCGAACTTTCGCGGGCAACCAGTCGTCTGCCGGACGAGGCGGCAACAGAGGGCGTCGCAGAATCTCGCGCTCGACGGCGCCAATGGAGAAGATCGGTGTCGGAGCCTGATCTTCGAACTCCATAATTTCACATGATGCACCCACTGGCTCGCTGAGATCGTAAAGACCCATATCGATCTGATCGACGATCCCTAGGACGAACGATTCCCTGTTGTCGCGACTGGGCTCAGGGCCAGCCTTTTCGACGTCATCCGCGTCGAACATGTCGGATTCGACCGTGTTGATCTCTTCTGAGATACTCGGTGCGAGAGGCGGTTGCTCTTCACTCACCATTTGCTGCAAGCGGCGGACGATTTCCGCCTTGTCAGCGTTCGATGTCTTAGCTTCAATGTGCGTCTTGAAAGTACGCTGATACCATTTCTGCAGTTTGTCGTAAGACCAAACGACGGTGGCGTCGGCTCGGTTGCCAATCACTCCATCGACAATTCGCATCCCCGCGTAGGTGAGGACAGCAGTGATTACTACAGTAAACGATCCGACTTTCGGGGGTCTGACTTCAATTCGAAGCGGGCTGCCCGCCGGGACGCCTCTATTGGGATCGCCGCCCGAAAAATAAAGTTCCGTGGAGGCATTCAAGAACGTCTTCAAACCGTCTAAGGCCGCCGAAAGGTCCGCGATCTCGACCGCACCATCAGCAGCAGTCGCACCGTCCAATCGGAGGGTAAAGGTCGCCGCTCGAGGCTCGCCGGCGGGTACCAGAAGGTTTGTCTCCATTAAAAAAGCATCCTACTTTGCCAATTCATCGGATCATAGTATTTAGTTGCAAGACCCCAAAGCCCTCGTCCTGCTGCGGCTTATTTCTTCGAGATCGCCAATGATTAGTAGAAGCCTTGCATGTCCATCACGGACCGTCCGCTACGCCGGATGGGGCGTGGGACGTTCCGCGCTCGATCCGGCGGGTGGGGCGGGGCGCGAGCAAGACCGTCAGCTATCTGCCACGCGGAGCGTTCGAGGGTTACTTCTGGCGCGGCGGGATTCTCGTTGCACTTGACAGCAACCCCGAGACTCCAGATCGGGTAGTGGTCCGCTACATCCTTCACGCTGCCAGGCGCGAATGCGTTCCCAGTCCGTAGGGTGGGGCCTGCCCCACCGCTTCGCTCGCGTGCGAATCACCCGTGCCAGGCGGGAGAGGTCTTGCCCGCGTGGGAGAGGTCCTGCCCTGCGGGCTGCCGACCCCCGACGGATTGAGAATCGCCGGGTGCCACACTTCGCGGTACGCCGCGATGAGAGCGGAGCGCGCGGTTCGCGCACACGTCGGCGAGTACCCTTCGACTGCTCAGTGCAGGCAGCCGAAGTGTGGCATCCGGCACCCGGCAAAACCGAGCGTGCAGGCTGCTATGCTGCGCCTTTTTTGCGGTCGATCTTGTGCGCAATGCGTGGAATGACTCCGTTTTTACGCGAGTCCCCCGACAGGCCATTTGCACGCCATCGGGCGAGGGTTCCGCCTGCTGCGCAGATGAGCATCCCAATTCGCGCACGCCGACCGCATTATCATGCCGGGCGCCGCAGCGCGTTTGTGCTTGCCGACAAACGACTTCCGGCGAGAATCGGCCGCATGAGCCGGAACGCTATGTGGCGCTGCGGGTCAGGTTATTGATAAGGTTATTCCGTCAATGACAACGCGCATCCGAAAGCTTCTGTTGTGGTCCTCACCATGCGCGATCGTCGCGATTTACCTAAGCGGTCCGATCGTCGCCGGCGTCTTTGGCATCGGGAATCGCGCCGGTCCAAAGATCTATCCGCAAGGCCTGCACGAAGTACTTTACCGAATCGCGTGGGAGTTCAGTTCGCACCATCCCCAAGGTAAGCCACGATTGATTTACGTCTTTCGCCCGGAGAACCGACCGTGGTTTTACGGGATGTACTCGAAAAATGACGACCCGCTGTGGAAACAGGCGGAAATCGAGACACGGCGCGCTGCGGCGTCAGGGCCGACGGAATAACCAACCGCTGGAGCGGACCGCGGCGGCGGTATATTTTACTTGTGGCCGGGCGTCGCGCGTGCGCCGCCACGGCCGCTCAACGGTAATACGTTATTTCTTCTCCGATCCCATGATCTCGTCGACCGTGGTGGTGATCGTCTGGAAGCTGCCGGTGGAGACCTGCGGGTCGCTGAGCGTGCCGCGGACCTTGATCTGGAAGAGTTCCTTGCGGGCCGCGTCGAGGAGCTGCCCGATCACCGGCAGGCGCTTGCCGGCACTGGCGGTGTAGAAGTCGAGCGCGACCTTCTTCTCGCCGAGATCGAGCCGGCCGGTGCCGTTGATCTTCATCTCGTTGGACTTGAGCGCGATGTCGGAGAAGCTGATCCGGTCGCCGTCGATGCTGTAGCTGGCCGTCGCCTCGTTGAAGCCGGTGGTGAACGGGAGCGAGAGGCTGACGATCTGCGTGACGCCGACGATCATGGGCACGTTGAGCATCTTCTCGCCGGTGACGCTGATATCGCCCCGCCCGCGCTGCGGGCTCACGCGCCGGCCATCGCTGGACCAGGCGCCTTCGATCGCCAGGGACGCGTTGAGCTGGCCGCTCACCTGTGCCGAGGTTCCTTCGGTGAGTTTGGCGACGTCGGCATTCCGCATCAGGAGGTCGGCGGACCACTTGGTCACGTCGCGGCGCGAGCGATCGAGCACGATCTCGCCGGCAATGTCGCCGTCGCCGACCTGGGCCCGGATATCGTGCAGCCGCAGCTGATGGGTCGGTTCGTCGGTGGAGAGTGTCGCACTGCCGTCGCGCGCCGAGAAGCCGCCGACCTTGAACGATTTCAAGTCGAGCGATCCGGAGAGATTGGCGGCATCGTCGTCGATGAAATGCCCTTTGAGCGACCCGGTGCCGACGGCATCGGCGAACGGCAGGCCGATCTTCCAGCCGCCGCCGGCGAGAAGGTCGAACTTCGAATCGAACACGATGTCGATCGACTTGTTGTCCTGGGAGCGTGTCCAGGCCAATCGGTCGAAGTTGAGGTTGACCGTTCCCGTGACGGCGTTTTCGTCGAGGATCTTTTTGAGCGCGTCTGGCACGGCGTCGTGGAATGCCTGGTTGATGATCGTCTGGCTCGTCTGGATATTGAGCGTCCATGCGGAGCGGTCGGCGAACTCGCCCGTGCCTTTCACCGCCGCCCGTCCACCGGCCACGCTGCCTTCGACATTCTGAAGCTCGATGCGATCCTTCGACGCGATGATGGTGCCCGTGATCGACGTCATGTCCATCGGAAAGAAATCGGGATGAAGCTGCGCGCCGCTCGGCATGATCCGCACAACCCAGTTCGGGTTGGCGGCCGGACCGTCAAGCGAAAGCACCAGGTCTGCCGCGCCGACAGGTCGAAGGCTATCCCAGATCTTCTGTCCGTCGGCGGGCAGCGACCCGCGAGCGGCATCATCGAGCTGGAGCTGCTCGCCACGCACGTCGATCGTCAGCCTGGGCTGATCGGACCAGTCGACCGTGCCGCTCACCGCAACCGGCGAATCGCCGCGTCGGCCGACGGCGCGGTCGATCTTCAAGGAGCGCGGCAGCAGCAGGATCGATGCCTCGATCTCCTCCAGTTGCGTTTTCCATTCGGCCGGCGCGAAACGGGCGTGATGCGTATTGATGGTGAACTCGAACTCCGGCGGCTTGCGGGGGTCGTTCACCACGATCGGACCGGTGATGTCGAAGCGTCCGTCGATACCGAATCGTTCAAGCGGCTCGCGGGCTTCGCGCGGCAGCGCATGGCGCAGCGCATCGTCCAGCGGCACGTTCTTCGCGACGAGCATCAGTTGTGAGCGCATGCCGGGTTCTCCGACCTTCCGATTCGGATTCACGCGCGATCCCCACTCGGTCAAGCCGCTCACCGAGATCGCCGCGCCGTTGTGCTTCGACTCACTGGTAACGATTCGCACGTAGTCCTTGCGGATCTGCAGTTCGCCGTTGAAATCCTCAAGCGGAAACGGGAACTCCTTGAACGATCCGTAGCCGTTGCGGATCGAGATGTCGGTGTCGTAGGTCCAGCGGCTGATCGGTCCGGGTTCGCGATGGACGCGGCAGACGAAGTCGCCGCGGAAGCGGGGATTCGGTCCGTCTCCGTCGTCGTCAAACTGGGTGATGACGGCGCGGGCCTCCTTGGGGATCGCGGCGATGAGCGATGGTTCGCTGGCAATGTCTTTCCCGGTGACGGCGACATCCACGCCCGAATTGCCCGTCAGCGGGGTTATGAATCCCGACACGCCCAGTTCGCCCGCTTCATTCGCGCTGCCTGAAGCACCGTGGCCCCGAATGTGGTCGACGATCAGCCGCGGTTCGTTGAGCACCGGATCGGTATCCACGACGAGCTTCCCCGACGCCTTGTAGACCGGATACGGGAACTCCTCGAACAGGAATTGGGCGTTCGCAAACTCGAGCGATCCTGCGACCCGCAGCGGCACGCCCACAGTCTCCCGGGCAAGAGAGACGGCGAGCCGCGAGCGCCCTTGCGGGCGGAACCGGTAATAGACTTCGCGGATTTCTGCGGGCAGCGCGTTGATGTAAGGGACTTGCGCCTGCAGTTGGATCGGCTGGCCGGCCGGCGATTCGATCTGCAGATTCATCGGCGCGCCCATCCCGTAACTCGACATCGAACCGTGGATGGAGAACCGATTGCCGTCGATGGTCGCGCCGAGTCGATCCAGCGTGACGCCTTTGTTGGTGAAGACGAATCGTCCTTCGACGTTGCTCAGCGGAATCTCGCCTACGCGCAGGCGTGGCTGGATCGCGATCGCCGTGCGCAGGAGAAAGGTGCCCGGAACCGAATCGAATCGGTCACACAATTCACTCGAATGTTCGAGCACGTACTGTTCGCGCTGTGACGCCCAGTCGAGTGGCCGAACGGTCATGTTCACGTCGTTCAACTCCAGCTCGATCTGGAATCCGTATTCGCCGGCGCTGTCGCGCGAAAACTGCAGCATCGGAGCCGCGACGCGCCCGCTGGGCGAGAGCTTTTGCCAGAACGTCCGGACCTGCGCCGGCAGCACGGTCTCCAGAAAATCGAGATTGACGTTGGTGAGCCGGGAATGGGCCACTTCGCTGGCGAGCGAGAAATCCCCCTGCAGCGCCGGCCCGGCCATCCCCGCGTCGGTGCGGGTCTGCAGGTTGAAAGTGTATTCGCCGCCACGAGGCAGAAGCTGACCTTCCAGACGAATGGTCGACAGCGGCTGGAACTTTCCGCCAACGATCTGCCCCCGATGCACGCGACCCGAACGGATGAGCACTTCCGGCAGCTTTGGCGCGCTGATGCGCTGGGTGGAAGCGGTCGTGGGCGCACTGGTCGTCGGCTTGCGCAGGTCCTGGAAGTTCCACCGTTTCTTGTCCAGGTCTTCCAGCAGGAACACTTCCGGTTCGGTCGCAACCACGCGCGCCGACTCGATCTCGCCGGTCCAGAGCGTCCGCGGCGAAAAGTGGATTTCCAGCAATGGCGCCGAAAACACGGTCGAGTGATCCGACGGATCCCGCGTCGCAATCAATACGTCGCGCAGCTGCAAACCTTCGAACAGGGAGAGGCGCGCATCGCCGATTTCAACCCTGCCTTCCACGCCGCGCGAGAGAAACTCGCTCGCCATCGCGCGGACGCGATCCGGATTCGTGAGGCGGACGTAGAGGAATACGACGGTGCCGAGCAGCAACAGCGTCAGCAGGCTCAGTACGCGGACGACTCGCCCGGCGAAGGGCACGCTCCGTCCGCGCCCCCGCCAGGTGCTTCGTCGTAGAGAGTTGAGATTGGAAGCGTCGATGGTCAATCCATTGCCTCAACGTCGATCCGATCACTCCGCCGCATCATGGCTGCCGCGGCGAGCACCGCGAGCTCGGGATGGACAGGCATGCGATATCGTAGCGAGCCGATCGTCGATCCGTGCATGACGCTGACGATCAACGCCGGCGTGATCAGAAACAGCTTTGCGCCGCGCGCGAGGTCCGCACGAATCAGTCCGATGAACGCCAGCAGGAATAACGGGATCGAATGACACGCCGCACCGATGACGTACAGTCGTTTCGAGCCGAACTCGGCGCTGAGCGGAAACGGTGCCCAGAGCCGCCCCAGATTCGAAGGGATGCGTTGGATGAGCTTAAGCGGATGGTCGCGCGCCGATTGCCAGGCGAGCGAGCGGAGGTAGTCGGACCGCTGGACCTCGTTCAGCCCGGTGAGCAACGGAAGCCTGAAGAGGGTCGATTGATCGCTTTGTCCGTCTGCGTCGCGGCTCCATGCGTCATAGAGGGTGACGCCGTCATTCGTCGTCGTGAAAACCCATCGTCCGAGCAGAGTGCGGTTGCGGATCGCCCACGGCAACAGCGCAAGCGTGGTCAGCAAGGCCACCAGCGTCAGCGTCGGCAGTCGCCGCGCGGGCTTGAACGCGGCCGTTCCGTGTTCGTGGATTACCGCGGCGCCGACAATCAATAATGGCCAGACGAACGCGGACGGTCGAATATAGATCGAAAGGATCAGCAGCGCCACACCCGTCCACCACAGCGCCCCACCTCGGCCGCGCGCCATCGGCGAGCGACCGTGCGCCAGACAGGCAATCCCCCAGGTCAGCAGCGCCGTGAATGTTGTCTCTGAAAGGATCAGCGAACTGAAGTAGATCTGGATCGGATCGGCGGCAACGAAGGCGCCCGCCATATAGCTCAAAGCCGGCGAGAGCCAGCGCCGGGCAAGCCAGATCGTTGCGAGAATCGTTGAGGCGTCGATTAACGACTGAGCGATGCGCATCGTGCGGACGTCGGCGCGAAAAACGGCACCAAAGACCGGATAGCCCGGCATTCGAAACGCCTGGACGGTATCGTTAAACCGCGCATCGACCATGCTCAATCCGTCGCCGCGCAGAAGCGACCTTGCCAGCGACAGGTATTCGACCTGATCGGGCAGATTGGTCAGCGTACTCTCCGCTGTCGGCCGGGTCAGCGCCCAACCGAGCCGTGCGGCCAACGCGAGCAGAAGGATGAGGGCGACGATCACTCGTGAGCAGGATCGGCGATCGTCGAGGTTTCGAAACACGACAAGAGCCTAAACCGCAATTCCGTCCCCGCCAAGCCCGGGGCACGGTATCATCTGCACCGTGCGCGTCGAACGGCTTTTCCAAGGCATGACGAACGTCGCCCGCGACGCGCTCGCGCTGGTCGTGCCTAGGCATTGTCCGGCATGCGATGAGATCGTCGAGACATCCACGCCGCTCTGCCCTGCCTGCTCGATCCGAATGGCAAATCTCCGGGAAGTACCCTGTTGCCGGCTGTGCGCGTCGCCCATCCCCGATGACGCGGGACCCTGCGGGCGATGCAAGGATCACGGCTTGCGGCCTTATCGCTCGGTGGCGCGGCTCACGACCTTTGAGTCGATCACGCGCGATCTGGTTCACGGAGTCAAGTATGGCCGTCGATGGTCGATCATCCCGTGGCTCGCATGCGAGCTTGCCCAGCAGCCTCGCGTGAAAGAAGCGCTGGTCGCAAGTGAGATCATCGTCCCCGTCCCCCTGCACTGGACCAAGCGCCTGAGCCGCGGTTTCAACCAGGCGGAGTTACTCGCCTGGGAACTTGCACGGATCGGAAAACTGAGAGTCGTTTCGGCGGTGCGTCGGGTGGAGATGACGCGGTCGCAGACAGCGTTTCACTCGCGCGACTCACGCCGGAGGAATCTGAGGCGGGCGTTCCGCGTCGTCCGGCCCGATTTGCTGGACGGCCGGCGCGTTGTTGTGGTGGACGATGTCATGACCAGCGGCGCGACGCTTCAGGCGATCGCCCGCGCGATCCGGATCGGCTGTCGGCCCGCCGAGCTGCGCGCGGTCGTCATCGCGACCGCTAATCCGCTGCAGACGGATTTGGCGATGTGATTCACTCTAGAATCGGCATGCAGCAGGCGACCGCCGGGCGTCACGCGGCTTTGGATGTCGAGGGCGCGATGCTGAACACCTTCACGTTGTTCCGGCCGGAATGCTTGGCCTTGTAGACGGCGAGATCTGCCGCCTTGAGCAGGTGCGCGGGTTGCGTGAACGGCACGCCCGGCTCGAGTGTTGCCACGCCGAAGCTCGCGGTGACCTTGATCGTCGTCGAATCGATCTGGATTGCCTTGCCCGCGATCGCCCGACGAAGTGATTCGGCGATGCCGGCGGCGACGGCTTTGGTCGTCGCGGGCAGCACCAGCACGAGCTCTTCGCCGCCGTAGCGAGCCGCCATATCGGTCGCACGCGCCATTTCCTTCATCATCCCACCGACCGCCGTGAGGACGGAGTCGCCGGCCTGATGGCCGTAGGTGTCGTTGACGCTCTTGAACTTATCGATGTCGAGCATGATCAGCGAAAGGGCAGTCGCCTCCGCGGCGGTCTTGGCGAAAACTTCCGAGAGAAACTCGTCCAGCGTCGCTCGATTGGTCAGACCGGTGAGTCGGTCGGTCGTCGCCTTCACCTTTAAGATTTCATTCTGTTCGGTGAGTTGGGTCGCGCGCATCTGCGATTGCAGCGTGATGTCGATCAGCGCCTCGTTCGCCTGCTTGAGAATCGCCGCAAAGTCCACCGGGCTGCCGAGGTTGATCTCGAAGAGTTTCGCGATTTCCCGGGTCTTGAGCGAGATCTCCGCAAACATCGCGTCGACTTCGGATGCATTGATGTTGAACGATTTCAACATCTGATCTCGCACGTCCGTGACTGCGGCCGCCGGAACTTCATCGACAAACACGTCTGCGCAGCGCCCGGCCAATCCGATGATTTCCGAGAGTCGAATGAGCGGCGCCTCAACCGCGCCCGACGGTTCGTGATGAAACCTGATCGGAACCGCAAGCACCGGCGGCAGCTTCCAGCTTTCGACCAGGTATCCGCTCACCTCGGCATGGGTCGCGCCCAGCGACGCCTGCTCGAGCGCGGTCAATTGCGAATGCGATTCGATCTTCTTGTAGATTTCGTCGTACTGCTCGCCGAGTACGTTGTTCAGCACGAGCACGCCGACATCAGCCAGCAATGTCGATAGAAATGCCTCTTCCTGCTGTACGCAGGCGAGCTTGGCAGAGATCACGCGGGCGGCCGTGGCGCCGTAAATGCTGCGCCGCCAGTACCGCATGTGGTCGAAGCCCTTCTTGCGATCCTTTGAAAGGCTGGATACCAGCGAGAATCCGAGCACCAGCGATTTCACCGCCTGGAGTCCGAGGATGACCAGCGCGTGGCTTACGGTTCCGACGGCATGGGAGCGGCCATAGAAACTCGAGTTGACCGTCTTGAGGATTTTCCCGGCGAGTGCCGGGTCCTGAGTGATCGTCTTGGCGATCTCACTCAGGTCGACTTCTTCCTTCTGCGTCAGCTCCAGTACCTGGACGGCTATGGCAGGAAGCGTCGGCAATGAGGTACAAGTCTTGATCTTTAATAGCAGATCCGCGGTCATGAAGGGTACTCCTCAAACTGGTTTGTACCCTTCTGCATCGGCCTTTGCCGGCAAGTTTACTAAGGATTCAGATGAGCGATTCCGAATATCAGGTCGTTGTCGCAAGCGGGCAGTGAAGCTGTTGCGCCTTTGAGGAGGCAAGCGATTTACTTCAGAGCCGCTTCAATATCTCCGACGTACTTCTCCTTGAGGTCCGATGAATAGCCCGTGTGCGCCGCGAGGACCTTTCCGTCTCGGCCGATAACGAACGACTGAGGAATACCGCTCACGCCGAACTGGTCGGCAACGTTCTGGTCGTCCATCAGCACGTGCAGGGAGGACAATTTCTTCTCGTCGATAAACGACTTGACGGCCGCAGAATCGGATTCGATGTCGACCGCGAGCACGACGACGCCTTTCGCCGCATACTCGCCCGCGACTGCATTGAGAATCGGCAGCGACTGAACACACGGGCCGCACCAGGTCGCCCAGAAGTCGATCACGACGACCTTTCCCTTCAGCCCTTCGAGGGAAACGGGCTTGCCGTCCAGATCCTTGAGTGTGAATGCCGGCGCAGGCTTGCCCACCAGGCGATCGGGAGTGCGCCCGGCGGCATGCGGCGCGCGCGCCGCGGACGCTTCGACCGCATCTGCAGGCGGCTTGAATGCAAACGCGGCGGCGTCGAGCTTCGCGTCGAAACTTGTCTTGCTGTAATGAATCGACGTTGTCGCCCGCTTGATCTCGCGGGCGCCCCCGTCGCTGAGACGACCCGCAAAATCGGACTCGACGTGGTCGAGCAGGCCAGACTTCCTGTCAACGAAGTACTTTCGCTTCACGCCATTATCGCTGGCGGCCAGTACATCCATCGCATCAGACGACGATTCGAGCGAGACTTGTTCGCCACCAACGAACAACGATCCCTGCGGCTTGACCTGGAGCACGAAAAGCATCGCCGGGTTCTGCTCGCGAAGCATCGCATAAACGTCTTCGCCGGCAGGTCGATCCGAACTCTTGTCGAGCTTGTTCGAAAGGTATTGGTTCTGTTTGACGTCGTAGAGGTGAACGGAATCGTCATCGGCAACGATGCGAAGTTCGCCTTCGATTTCGTGGCTGAACCGGGTCGAAGAAATGGCCGCTCCGTGGATGTTGCTGCTTCGCTGGTCGACCCGGCCAGCGACCTCGAAGTCGATCGCAAGTGTCGCCTCGACCGACGTTGGCCTTCTCGCATAGGCGCTCGCCATCCGGTCGAGCACCGCCTGAGCGGCCGGTTCGATCGTCGGCTGCGTCGCTGGTGCATCCGTCGGCCGAGTGGCGGGACCCGCGTCGAACATGCGGTCCGCCGCCCACAATCCGCCGGCGAAAGCCAGCACCAACACGGCCACACGTTGCACTCGGGGAGGAACTTTCATCGGGGTCTTCCTGTCTGATCAACTGATCCGTCGCCGTGATCGTCGTGCCGCCAGCGGCACGAGCAGGCAAAGTGTAGGCTCTGGAACCAAGGTACGCGCGAGCGCGAAGTCCGCGGCAAACCCGTGCGAGAGCTGCGACTGCTCCGCGAGGCTCAGGTTCAAATCATAATTCTGTGCCAAACCCAGCAGGTCATCAAAGTTCACTATCGCGTCGTAATTGAAATCACCCTCGAACCAATATCCGAGCTGCTCATAGTGCTGGGCGACGGCCAGCAGATCGTCGAAGTCGACGTCGCGGTCGAGATCTGCATCGCCCACAAGGGTTCGCCGCACAACGATCGACGCGTTGCTCAACGCGAAGGAGCCGAACGAAGCAGTGCCCATGGAAGCCTTCGTTCCGTATCCGAGTCGGCCTGCGGCTGTCGGAAGAATGCCGCCAGGGGCGCTCGCGCCGAATGAATGAGCGAGGTAACTGTTGACCCTTTGCACACCGCCGGCCTGATTCTCGATCACAAGCGAATCGCTAACCGAGACGGCGCCGGTGGCGTCGATCTCGAGAGAGTTCACGCGCGCGTTACTGCTCGTGCCGTCGAAGGCGACCTGGCCCGCAGCCACATGAATAACGCCAAGATCGGCGGCGAATAGTCGAAGTACGCCGGCACCGGACTTGGTCAGCGTGCTCGATGCGGCTGAGCCGCTCTGTAAAAGAACAACGCTTCCGCCAGCCTCTGCATTGATCGTGGAAGTGGCCGACAGCGCAACCTGGGATTCGAATCGCGCTTCGCCGGAAAGCGCGGAGATCGAGGCCGCTCCATTTGTATTCGACGTAAGCGTGATCGCTGAGCCGGTAAAACGATACTGGCCCGCTGCGCCCGCATCGACAAGAATGCGCCGCGGCGTGAGGGGTGAAGAAATGCTGATCGATCGATGCGACGCGCCCAGGAAGTTTCCGAACACGGCGGTGTCGAACGTCGACTGCCCTGCCGCTCCCGGGGTGCCCGAGTTGCCGACCCAGTTGGACTGCGTGTTCCAACTGCCATCGACATCGGCCTTCCAGCCGTTGGCGGCCGTCGTCGCCGTGGCGTGCACACTTCCATTGATCTGGACGCGGACAGGAATTCCATTTTGTACGGACGTTTGGTCGAGGACGACCGGGAGCGTCAGCAGGAGTTGGTTGCCGCTCTGGGTGATCGTTCCGTTGAAGTCGATGGCAAGTGGAGACTGATCCTTCAGGTCGATCGTTCCGCTGCCGACGCCTGCGCCGAGGATGCCGACGCCGGTGTACGTCAGTGTACCGCGTCCCTCGGCGCCGTTGCCGGTCTGTGAGAACGCGCCGGCGAGATCGACCGCAGCGGGCGCAGGAGAGGGGAAGCCAAGGTTGTTGGGTCCGGGGATGGCGAACCCCAGCCCGTTTCCCACGATGTTCACGCCGCCAAGGAACGGCTGCGTGAGGGAGAATGATGGGTTGGTCGTGTAGCTGAGATCGGCGGTCATCACGTGGATGGTGCCAAACGTGTACGAAGGCAGCAGGAGCGTGCCACCGACTGTGCCGGCGACGTGATTCGTTTCCGAATCGCTCAACGTCGAGCCGAGCGTTGCTGAAATCGTCGTGGTGAGAACAGACGTCGATGTGTCGACGGTCCAATTGAATGAATCGGCCTCCGCGCTGGACGCGATCAACAGGACGAGGAAACTGGACGTTCGAATATGCATGGTTTCTCCCGAAGGCGACGATTTTGATCGAGGCCGCACAAAATGGGAATCGAAATCGCCCGGGAATCGTCGGCGCGTTCGGTGCGCGCCCCCCCCCTGCGGTTTCTTTTGATCGCCGAGCGATTGAGCAAGGATGCGGCGATTTCGCCTTTCGCCATCGCCGGCGGTTCGTTTGCCTTCGCTGCCAAGTTTGGTATCTTCTTCCGCTCGGTTCGCCGTCTTAGCTCAATTGGTAGAGCACGTCTTTCGTAAAGACGATGTTCCGGGTTCAAGTCCCGGAGACGGCTTTCTCCTCTCGCCATCAATCCCAACTCGAAATTGTCTCGGCCGGCAGTTTTTCGAGGTCGTCGCCTTACCACTTGCCTTCGTAGAGGAATTGCTCGCGGGTGATCTTTCCGTTCTTGACGTTGTAGAGGCCGACCTCGTTCTGCGAAATGCGT
The DNA here is from genome assembly GCA_031411495.1 of Phycisphaerae bacterium. Lineage (GTDB taxonomy): Bacteria > Planctomycetota > Phycisphaerae > Tepidisphaerales > Tepidisphaeraceae > JANOBD01. The sequence goes on from JANOBD010000182.1 coordinate 58,550, forward strand.
TTGCCGGTCGATTTGGGCGTCAGTTCGAACGAGAACGTCACCGCGAACTGGCCATCCTCGGCGTTCTGCGCGCTCAGGTACGGGCCGACGCACTTCCCGCCGTGGATCTCGTTGTTGGCGGCCCAGGTGGCGGACTTCTGGATGACGGCATCTTTGCCCTTCACCTCGCGACCATCGGCTTCGACGGAGACGATGTCATCCGCGTACATCGTCTTCATTACGTCGAAGTTCTTGCCTTGGTTGCAGAGGTCGACGAATTGCCTGGCGAGGGATGAGAGGGACATTCCAGTTACTCCTTGAGATGTTGGTCGATAAGCACCACCGGGCGGCACAAGCCGGTCACGACTCACCGGCGATGTCCACTGCAGCCTGACGACATACTTTGCACGTCTTCCGATATCGTGGGAACGGAAAGTGACAATACGGACACCTTCGATCGGTGATCCCCGCATCTTCAGCTGCGCTGGCTTGTCGTCTCGCCAAATCTAGTTCATCGTTCGATGGTAGCAACCCGAACATCTGGCCAGACATCAAAAAGAACGCCACCTCAAGACCGTAGGTTTCTAGCTTCAACGCCAACGCATTGCACTGTCCATACGTACCTTCGAGTACAACCTGTTCACCGTCGCTGGGAGGCTCGTAAGACAATCGAGCGTCCACCCTGCTTGGGCGCGCAACGCTCGAATCGCGATTGGGCGGTGCGCAGAACTCAAACTCATAGACAGCCGCCACTGACCAGATTGTTCAGTTAACGCCGCTTGATGCGGGCCATCGCGCCCCAAGCCATCTCCTTCAACTTGAAGTCCGCAATAACTACATGAGATCGAGCAAGAAACTCTCCCAGTGTCACAGTAGCGAGCCACTGCATCGTGCCCGCAGTTCTCGCAAGTGACATCCAACGTTGCAGATCCGCCGCATGGTCGCGGGAGCTCTTGGTTGGAGACGAAGATCCTCGGCTGGGTGTCCATCGATTGATACCTACTCGTCACTTTTGTCCGCCAGCGCCTTCAGATCGAGTGCCTCAATCGCCGGCAGATCTCGTCCCACGATCCCACCGAGTTCGCCGTGCAGGCTCGTGGTGTTCAGGATGATCTTTTCGATCTGCTTTTCGCGCTGTTTCCACAGCCGCTCCATCGCCCGGCGTTCGGTGTCGAGATCGGTCTTCATCATCACGAACGTGTCGACGATGTGTTTCATCCGGTCCTGGAACTCCGGGCCGGCAATGTAATCGTAGAGCAGGCTCATCTTGTCGGATTTGCCTTCGTAGCTCTTGCGGACCTGCGAGAGCCCGATGAGCGATTGCCGGATTGCCATCGCGAGCGGAATCACCAGCGGCGGCGTGCACACCCACACGTCGCGGATGCGCGTCAGCCCGGCGAAATCCTTGTCCGGCGGCGTGATCGTGACCACCACCGCCGCGTGCGCCTTGGCGGCAATACAGTCTGCTCGTGCCTTGTCGATGAACTTGTCTTCCCATCGCTTGGTTCGCTTGAACTCCCAGAAGATGAGCCCGCAATCGGCGCCGACATCATTCCGGACCAGTTGATGGAGGTCGCCGCCGAAGACCCCCTTGGCGATCTCCGTCACTTCATCCCGCAGAAAGTTCGCGCGGAGCGTGTTCTCGATGTCCAGTTCCATCACCTCGCCCTGCGCCTGCTGGCTCCCTTGCTCGGCGCGCTTCCTGGCCTCTTCAAGCTGCTTGACCATCTGGTCCATTTTCAGTTTGAACTCGCACTCCTTGAGACGGAACTCCTCGTCCTTGGCCTTCGTCGCGGCTTCCTTGGCTTCGTCTTTGGCGCGGACCAGCAACAGCTCCATCTCCTTCTTCTGCGCCTCGACCGCTTCCTGGCGCATGCGTAGATCGAGTTCGGCCTTCTGCGACTGCTCCAGCTTGGACCTGCTCTCGGCGAGTTGAGTCTTCATCTGTTCGAGCACGAGCGCGACCGATTCCTGAGCGCGCCGTTTCTCTTCATCGATCAGCTTCGCTCGTTGCAAATCGAGTTGCTGTTTGACGGCCGCCTCCACGCTCTGCGCTTTCTCGGCAACCAGCTTCTCGCGCTCTTCGAGCTTCTTCTTCTCGATCGCGAGCGCCTGGTTCTGCTTCGCCCGCTCGGCCTCGAACTGCTCGACAAAACGAGAGCGGATCGACTCCTCCATCGCGCTGGAGAGTTCGAAGTCTTTCTTGCAGTTGGGACAGTTGATGGATCCGGTGGTGCTCATAATCAGTGCCGTTGAAGGTACCAGAAATCGAAAGGCTGCCAGCCCCGAAGTTACGACGAGGCGTCTCCCACCATCCGAAGAGGCGACACTTCCCGTGGCCCAGGGACGAGCCCGCGCGGCGGCGAGCGACCCTGGCTACGAAGAAACTCAAAACACAAACCCCTGAAAGGGTACCAGAGCGTGCACCCTTCAATCTCAAACACATCGTTCAAGCCATCCGCTCCAGCATCTCCAGCGTCACCTCGTGCGCCAGCGGCAGCCCCGCCTGCCAGCACAGAAACTCCTCGATCACCAGGTCGGCCATCTGCACGACCTCGTTCCCGATCGAGCCGGCGATGTGCGAACTGAGCCGTACGTTCGGGAGTGCATAAAGCGGTGAACCGTCGGCCGGCGGCTCGGGATGCGTCACGTCCAGCAGCGCCGTGATATCCGGCCGCTCACGCAGCACGTCGATCATCTCCGCTTCGTTCACCTGCGCGCCGCGGCCGGTGTTGATGAAGGTGGCGCCGGCCGGCATCGACTCAAAAAGATCGCGTGTCAGCACGCCGACCGTTTCAGGCGTGTTGGCGATGTGATTGCTCACGATGATCGCGCGCTCGAACGCCTCTTCCAGCGTGACCTTTTCCACGCCCAGTTCTTTCGCTTCTTCATCACTCAGGTACGGGTCATAGACGATCAAATCGAGATTGAACGGCTTGAGCAGTTCGATCAGCTTGCGACCGATGGCGCCCGCGCCGAGCAATGCGACGGTCTGTGCGAAAATCCCTTTGCCGCGTGGCGTCGTCTTGTACGCATCACGCGAGCGAAATGCCGCGGAGTTCGCGAAATACCCCTTGGCGCTGAGCAGGACCTGGGCGAGCGCGAATTGGGCAACAGGTACCGCGTTCATCCGCCATGCGCTCACGACCCTGATGCCCCGTTCCAGTGCCGACTGCGCGAACGGCTTCACCGTCCCGGCGGCATAGAAAATCGCCTTCAGCTTCGGCATCTGGTTGTAGCGCAGCGGCGTGAGCTTGACGATGTGCCACGTGGCGAACATCACTTCCGTCTCCGCCAGTTCGGGAAGATGCTGTTCGAAGTTCTTCTCGGTGACGACGTGAGGATAGAGGTCGACGATCGCGCGGAGACGATCCTGCCGACCCATCGCATAGACGTGATCGGCCATCGCCTGTGAACAACAGAGAACCGCGCGCTTCAAGGCTGCCTCCCTAGAATGCCCAAACCCAAATCCCGAGCCCCGAATGAACGTATAGGATTGATTCGATCGGTTTTCATGCGGCACGCGACATTCGGCATTCGGCACTCAAGACGTTGGTCAGGCAACCCAAAACCGCTAAAACCATCACCATGTCCGATCTCTCCGTCAATCTCGCGGGCCTGCGACTTGCCAATCCCACGCTCACCTGTTCCGGAACCTGCGGCTACGCGTTCGAGTATGCCGATTTCATGGACCTTTCCCAACTCGGCGGGTTCGTCACCAAGTCGATCACGCTCGAAGAACGGGCCGGCAACGAACCGACACGCATCGTCGAAACCCGCGCCGGCATGCTCAACGCGATCGGGCTCGCCAACGTCGGCCTGAAACGCTTCCTGTCGGAGAAGGTGCCGCAACTCGAAAAAATGCCTTGTCCAATCATCGTCAACGTCGCCGGCCACTCGACACACGACTATGTCGAGACCGTCGCGGCGATTAACGATCTCAGGTGCGTGCAGGCCGTCGAACTGAACGTGAGCTGTCCGAACGTGAAGGACGGACTCACCTTCGGCACCGATCCGGTCCGGCTCAAGACGCTCGTGGCCGACGTGAAGAAGGCACTGCCCGCCAAGCCGCTGATCATCAAGCTCAGCCCGAACGTGGACGACATCGCGAAGTTCGCGGGCGCGGCCATCGATGGCGGCGCGAACATCCTCAGCCTGGTGAACACGTTCTCCGCGATGGCGATCGACATCTGGAAGAAAAAGCCGCGCCTCGCCAACGTCACCGGCGGCCTGTCCGGCCCGGCGATCAAGCCGATCGCGCTGGCCATGGTGAGCCGCGTCTACCGCCACGTCGCCAGGAGCGCGAATGTGCCGATCATCGGCATGGGCGGCGTGCAGACGTGGCAGGACGCGGTGGAGTTCATACTAGCCGGCTCGAGCGCCGTCGCCATCGGCACGGCACTCTTTGTCGATCCGTCGACGCCGAACAAGATCTGCGAGGGGCTCAAGGGATACATGGAGAAGCAAGGCTTCACCAAGCTAAGCGACCTGACCGGGGCGTTGCAGTTGCCGGGGTGATCGTGATCAAGGGGATCGTCGATGAAGTCGGGTGTCGCGACATCGATTCGAACGAACCGTCCGCGTGCATCGACCGTCGTGCTGGGACTCGTCACGACAGGTCTGTTCGCGTTGATGATCTGGCTGGTGACGTTCACGCTCTTGCGCGTCACCGATTCGCACACCCTACGGATATTCCCGTACCGCGACCTCATCATTAAAGCCGAAGGTGGCGACCTGAGGCTTGAGCATGCGTACGAGCCTCCTGCCTCTGCCGACGAACCGCTCGTACGTCCGATGTATACCTACTTCGAGTACCCGCCATTGATGGTTCGCGTTCGCCGGCTTGAGTATCTTCGCGTCATAAACAGGCCGCTGCCGCCCAATGCGACGTTTCCACTGCCCCAGAACTTCCAAATACAGACGAAGTACTGCTTCGCTGCACCTTGGACGGTGTGCCTTGCAGTTTTGGCGCCGATGACACTCGCGGGAAGCGCGATTCTCGGGCAGCGTCTCTTTCGGTATCGAACACAACTCGCTTCGTCCCATGCCTGCAAATCATGCGGCTATGACCTTCGCGCCACCCCTGACCGTTGTCCGGAATGCGGCTCGGCAACGGCGAATACCGAGGGTCCCTTTCGAGAACTGGGCAGAAATGCGTGACGGCTCGCCGATGTGTTCAGCAGTCACACCGACATGTGTCCGCAGGCGCGTTTCCAAATCGCCCCCGCGGAGCAGCCTACGGGTTTCACCCCGCAAAAGACCGGTTGCAGGCTCGCTGCGATTTCGCGCGAAAAAGCGTAACTCGCGCGGTAAGTATGGAGACATTCTTTGACATCCAAATCCATGCGGTCGAATCGTGAATCGACCGATATGTCTGGGTGGACGGAAGTGAACAGAATGGAACAGGTTATTCCCGTCCCACTTGCACAATATCCCGGACTTGAACTCGCAGCGCCGATCGGCTTCGACGAGCGATACACTTCGTTCTGACCCTGAAACGGTTCGCCAATCGTGCTATCATCCGCCCCAATGTCTGAGACCGCGTCCGCACCAGAAAAAAGCCCGGCCATCGACCGCAAGGCGATCTACACGCTCATGATGATCAACTTTGTTGATCTCATGGGCTTCGGACTCGTCTTGTTGCTTCTGCCATTTTACGCGATGCAGTTCGGCGCCTCGACTTGGCAGGTGTCCGCGATGAATGCGGTGTTCCCGTTCTGCGCTTTCCTGAGTTCGCCGGTGCTCGGTGCCTGGTCGGACCGCGTAGGTCGCCGACCCGTGTTGATGTTCTCGCAGTGGGGAAGCGTCGCCGGATATCTCATTCTCGCCGGTGCGGCGATGCTCGATGCGTCTCACGCGACGCTCGGCCTTGCGCTGCTGTTCGTCTCGCGAATCGTCGACGGGCTCTCGGCTGGCAACGTGACGATCACCAACGCCTATGTCGCGGATGTCGTGCCCGCCAAAGACCGCGCCGCCACCAACGGCATGCTCGGCGCGGCGTTCGGCCTGGGTTTCACGTTCGGCCCGCCCATCGGCGGGCTGCTGGGTCACTTCCACATGTCGCTCCCGGGCATCCTGGCCGCGATCCTCTCGGCGACCGCATCGATCATGGTCTGGAAGTTCCTCCCGGAGTCGCACACCGACCGCAAGCCCACCGGAGCGGGCGCGTTCGTACTGGCACCACGCCGACTCGCGCTGCTCAAGACCCAGCCAATGGTCGGCTGGCTCGCGCTGATCTGGTTTCTGGCGATGCTTGCCTACACCACGCTCGAGACCGCCGTGCCGCTGATCCTGAAAAACCGGATGGGCTACGGCATGCGTGACGCCGGGCTGTTCATGGGCGCGATCGGCCTGATCATCGTCTTCGTTCAAGGCGGCGTGGTGAGGCCTCTGAAGAAGGCCATCGGCGAGTGGCCGATGGCGATGATCGGCGCGATGCTTGGCGTCGTCGGCATGTTGATTTACATGCGCGTCGCGTTCGCGCCGACGCTCACCATCCTCGGGATCGCAGCGGTGGCCAACGCGTGTGGACGAAGTCTCAAAACGCCGACGCTTTCGTCGATTCTCAGCCAGAACGCCGACCCGAAGACGCAAGGCACCTCGTACGGCATCTTCCAGGGCATGGGCAGCCTCGGGCGGGTTCTCGGACCTGGGATCGTCGCCCTGCTCTATGATCTTCACGCACCGACGATGTTCGGCGTGGCAGCGGTGTTGATCGGCTGTTCGGCGTTGATCCTGCTGATGATCAGGCCGCGGCTGACGACGTCGAAGCGGGAATTGCCCGCAGAGTCGGCAATGACCACCGCCCCAGCCGCCAAATGAGCGACCGACGAATTATCGAGCCCGTGCGGTCATTCACTCCTCGCCGCATATTTCCGATCATCACGACAGGCCGTTTACTGAATTTGTCATGTCGAGAACGATCCTATGATTCTCGGACCGGATCGATCAGGGCTACAAACTGAGAAGCGATGACAGGGTTCGTTGAAAGTTTCGTCAATACGATTGCCGACTCGGCGTCAAGAGCCGCACGCGGGAGCGAGCAGCGTCCGCGCGCGAGGAAGCTGCTGCGCGCGCTCAAAGACAAGAAGAACATCCTCGTCACCACGCACGTCTATCCGGATCCGGATGCAATCGCATCCACGCACGCGATGACGTATCTGCTTCGCGGGCAGTTGAAGAACGCCACGGTGACGCAGTCGATCAAGGGCACGAGCCCCTGCGGCGTGAACGCCGGTTTCGCCGCGCTTTCCAACGCCGATTTCGCGCCGTGGGATGATGAGAAACTCAAGGAGTATGACGCAATCGTCCTGCTCGACGTTCAGCCGAACTTCTCCACCTGTCCGCTTCCGGACGGAATCTCCCCGACCGCGGTAATCGACCATCATCGCTCGCGTGGCCGCCGGCAGAAGCTTCCGTTCAGTGACATTCGAGTCGATGTCGGCGCGAGCGCCAGCATCGTGTTCAGCTACCTGCGCGAATTGAAGATGGAGATCACGCCGACGTTGGCCGCCACGCTGATGTACGCGATCGAGACCGACCTTGCCGGTGCGGCAGGCAACCCCGGCGACCTGGACAACATCGCGCTCTCGAGCCTCATGCTCGTGGCCGATACCCGCAAGCTCTACCAGATGCGTTACACCGCGCTGCCAGCCGAGTTCTTCGTGAGCTTCGCCGAGGGGATCAACGGTGCGGTCTACGCCGGCGACGTGCTTGCGACCTATCTCGGCAAGGTGGACAGCCCGACGATGCCGGCCGTCGTCGCCGACTTCCTGCTCCGCTTCAAAGGCGTGAACTGGGTGTTGGTCGCCGCGATGCAGAACGGCCGAGTGATCCTCTCACTACGAACCAACGACGCCCGCACCAGCGCCGGCGAGATGATGCGAAAGCTCACCAGACATCTCGGCGAAGGGGGCGGCCACCGGACCAAAGCCGGCGGCAGCATCCCGATCAAGGACGGCACCGCCGGCGAGACCGAACGTCTGCGGGCAATCCTCCGCCGACGATTGCTGAAACTCACCGGAAAGCCGCGCGAGACGAAGTTCGTCAAGCTCGTTCCGCCCTGCGAGGATTAAGCGGGTTGCCGACTTCAGTCGCGGCCGATTGTCGAGTAACTCCCACGCATCGTTATTGAATCGGAAATCGGCAATTGGCAATCGGAAATAAGTCGATTACAGTTCCCGCTGCCCAAGAACCACGAAGTGACGTGGTCATTGAAGATATGCGCAAGGTAAGCGTACAAGTTACTCTGGCCTGATCACCACCCACTCGGGTGCCGTGACCAGGCCGGCGTCTTGTGATCCCGACCGCTCGGGATTGTTCTTCGTGACCTCGTGTCTTCGTGGTTCAATTGTTTCCAGACATCTCATGCGGTGCCGAGTTGATTCTCGCGCCCGCTCATTCGTCGTTATGTCGACGAAGTCGACGAGTTCGAGCCGTATTCGGCGATCCGTGCGACGCGAGAATTGACGATGGACCGCAACAGAAAGCAGCGACGATGGAATCCAATCAAGCCGAACTGGCCAAAGCGTACGATGCGCAATCGATTCAGAAGGAAGTGACCCAGATGTGGGACGCCGAGAAGCTCTGGCACGCCGAGCCGGACGAGCGTCCGCGCGAGAAGCGCTACAGCATCGTCATCCCGCCGCCCAACGTCACCGGCGCGCTCCACCTGGGCCACGCGATCAACAACACGCTCCAGGACATCCTGATCCGCTACCACCGCATGCTGGGCGACAACACCGTCTGGCTGCCGGGCACGGACCATGCCGGCATCGCGACGCAGACGGTGGTCGACAAGCGCCTGCAAGCGGAAGGGAAGCCCGCTCTCAAGGAATACAAAGCCTGCGAAGCTAAGGGAGGAAACGGCCGCGAGCAGTTCCTGCAGAAGGTCGGTGAGTGGAAGACGGAATACGAAGCCCGCATCCTCGGCCAGCTCCGCGCGATGGGCTGCTCCTGCGACTGGGACCGCACCGCCTTCACGATGGACGAGCCGCGGTCGAAGGCCGTGCGCGAAGCGTTCTTCCAGCTCTTCAAGGCTGGACTCATCTATCGCGGCAAGCGCCTCGTGAACTGGGACCCGGTCACGCAGACCGCGCTCGCGGATGATGAAGTGGAGATGGAAGAAGTCGACGGCAGCTTCTACTACCTGAAGTACCCGGTGTATGAGCAAAGTGGCACGGGCTACCAGCCCGTGAACGACGAACATGGGCAGGTTGCCCATGCCACCGTGGCAACCACGCGACCCGAAACAATGCTCGGCGATACCGCCGTCGCGATCAATCCGAAGGACCCGCGCGCCGCGAGCCTGCGCGGGAAGTTCGTGACGCTGCCGATCGTGGATCGCATCGTGCCGATCATCGAGGACGAATACGTCGTCCTCCCCATCGCCCACGGCGGCGATGAGAACGACGCCAAGGCCAAGTTCAGCTCCGGCTTCCTCAAGGTCACGCCGGCGCACGATCCGAACGACTACATCCTCGGGCAGAAATACAACCTGCCGATGATCAACGTGATGGCGCCGGATGCGAGCATCAGTCTGGACCACGGATGGGGCGCGCTCGAGCCTCATCAGAAGGACAATGAAACGCTCAAGCGTTACATCGGGTGTAACCGCGAGCTTGCTCGCGCGTCGGTGGTCGAATTTTTCAAAGCAAACGGCCTTCTCGAAAAGATCGTCCCCTACCGTCACTCGGTGGGACACAGCTACCGCTCCCACGCGCCGATCGAGCCATACCTCAGCGACCAGTGGTACTGCAAAGTCACCGACCCGCGCATGGCGGGAGCGGCCAACGCATCGCTCGCGCCCGATCAGCGCAGCTCCCCTTCTGAAAGTAGCATGGGCGTCCCGCCCATGGCCCAACAGCAAGAGCATGAGCGAGACGCTCATGATACGAAGAACGATGGCCTGCGCTTCTTCCCCGAACGGCACGCCAAGACGTTCGAAAGCTGGCACAACAACATCCGCGACTGGTGCATCAGCCGGCAACTCTGGTGGGGACATCGGATTCCGGTGTGGTCGAAGACATTCGCCTTTCCAAACGACATCGAAACTGACGCAATGGAAATGGTGTATGAATGGGCTGGTCGGGCGAGCATCGTTTTCACACCGAAAGGCGAGTGGAACCCGCGCAACTGGAACTTCGAAGATTCCAACTTTGAGGAGTATGACCCGAAGGACTGGAATGAGCAGATCGCAGGGGAGTTCGAATGCTTCGTTTGTATTGATACCGATCCCATATACATGGCAGAAACGGTCATCGCGCAGGACTTAGAGAAGGCGGGATTCACGCGCGATCCCGACGTCCTCGACACGTGGTTCAGCAGCGCCCTCTGGCCGCTCAGCACGCTCGGCTGGCCGGAAAACGACGCGAAGGCCGTCGACTATTGGAACCCCACCTCCGTACTCGCGACCGGCCGTGACATCATCACGCTCTGGGTGTCGCGTATGGTGATGTTCAACCAGTTCCTCGAAAACCGCCTGCCGTTTCAGACCGTCTACATCAACCCGACGATCCAGGACGGCCAGGGCCAGCGCATGTCCAAATCGCTCGGCAACGGCGTCGACCCCATGGACATCATCGAATCTCACGGCGCGGACGCGATGCGCTTTACCCTCGCCTCGATGGCCACGCAGACTCAAGACGTAAAGCTGCCCGTCGACCTGATCGACCCGCACACCGGCGAGACGTTCGAGCCGAAGTTCATCACCACGCCCGCCGGCCACGTGGTGGCCGCGCCGATCCAGGAACACAAGGGCAAGAAGTGCATCAGCAGCTACGGCGCCGCCAGCGGCGCCGCGAAGCCCACGCCGGAGATGCCCGTCGCCAAGAACACATCAAGCAAGTTCGATCTCGGCCGCTTCTTCTGCAACAAGCTTTGGAACGCGGGACGTTTCGTGCTGATGCAGATCAGTGGGCAGTCATCGGTGGGCAGTGGGCAGGACCATGCCACAGCTGCCCACCGCCCACTGCCCACTGCTCACTTTGTCGACGAATCCAAATGGTCGACGATCGACCGCTGGATCCTCTCGCGCCTCGCACGCACAGTCCAAGCCTGCAACGAGGCGATCAACAGCTACCGCTTCGATAACTACGCCAAGGCCGCCTACGACTTCGTCTGGCGGGACTTCTGCGACTGGTACCTCGAAGCGTCGAAGCCGGCGATGAAGGACCCGAATCGGCGCGAGGAAACCGCGAGAATCCTGGCAACATGCATGGACGTCTCACTCCGCCTGATGCACCCGATGATCCCGTTCATCACGGAAAAGCTCTGGTGGGCGCTGCGCGACACCAACGCGCCCAGCGGCATCGATGACCGTTTCCCGACGTTCGCCTCGAAGAAGCCTCGCGTCATGACCGCGCCGTTCCCGATCTTCGACGACCGCATGGACACGCTCACCTCCGGCGGCGCCGAGCGCGTCGTCGAGCGTCTACAGGAAATCGTCGGCGCGATCCGCAACGTGCGCAACGACAATAAGGTCGACCAGAAAAAACGCGTGAATGTGACGCTGGTTTGCGAGTCGGCGATCTGCCATCACCTGGAGAACAACCGCGAGTTCATCGAGGGCCTCGCGCTTTGCACACTCGACGCCGTCGGTCCCGATGCAAAGGAGCCGGCGAACTCGACCAAGACCACCGCCGCCGGCGTGACGGTGTTTGTCGTCGGCGTGATCGACGCCGGCGCGGCCGAGAAGCGCAAGGCAGAGTTGACGAAACAGATCGCCGGCATGCGGACGAAGTTGTCCAACGAGGGCTACGTCGCCAAGGCCCCGCCGAAGGTGGTAGAAGAGACGCGAGCCATGCTCGCCGCAGCCGAAGCGGAACTCGCAAAGCTGTAGTGGGCCGGCAACAGGCAGCGCGAGCGAGAGATGCCGCGGGGACTGCGGGGTGCGCGTCCGATCTGGCGTCTCACAGTTCGGCCAGCATCTCCTGTGTCGAGACACGAAACCCGCACGAGGCAAACAGCCCGCGCGCCGCATCATTCGCGACGGCGGTTTCAAGTCGGACCTGCGGCACGCCGATCGACTTGAAGCGTTCGAGCGCGAGCAGCGTCATCGACTTGGCGAGTCCTTCGTGTCGATAGTCGGGCTCCACCCACAGGTCGTGAACGAAGCCAAAACGCGTGACGCGGTAAATCGGGATGGATTCTTCGACGGTGCCGATCAGAAACGCGACGATCGCTTCGCGCTGCTGGGCGACGAGAAAGACGCTCTCCGGGTCGTTCGCACGGGCGGTGAGCCAGTGGCGGTAACCCGCGAGCACGGAAGCGTGAGTCTCGAAGCGTGCCGCATCCCACTCCGTATGTAACTGGATCAGCCGGCCAACCATCGGTACGACGGCCGGCACGTCCTCGGCGGTAGCGCTGCGAATCTCCATAAGGCTATCCTAGCGTCGCAATTCCGACGGTGCGCGGGTTATCGTCTCTTGGTTCGATGCGTATGATCGTCGGCCAGTCAGCTTTGGAAAGGACCCATGAACACGACGATGAAGGCTCTGGTCAAAGAGAAACGCGAAGAGGGCCTATGGCTGCGCGACGTGCCCGTTCCCACGATCGGCATCAACGACGTGCTCATCCGCGTGCTGAAGACCGGCATCTGCGGCACCGACGTCCACATCTACAACTGGGACGACTGGGCCCAGAAGACTATCCCCGTGCCGATGGTCGTGGGCCACGAGTTCGTCGGCGAAATCGTCGAAGTCGGCTCGAATGTCAACGACTTCGACGTCGGCGACATCGTGAGCGGCGAGGGCCACGTCGTATGCGGCCGATGTCGCAACTGCATGGCCGGACGCCGCCATCTGTGCAAGGAAACCAAGGGCATTGGCGTGAACCGGCCCGGCGCATTCGCCGAGTTCATCTCCGTGCCCATGGCGAACGTCTGGCACCATCACGACGGAGTGGATCTCGACGTCGCCAGCATCTTCGATCCCTTCGGCAATGCCGTTCACACCGCGCTGCAGTTCGATCTGCTCGGCGAAGACGTGCTCATCACCGGTGCGGGCCCGATCGGATGCATGGCGGCGGCGGTCTGCAAGCAGGCGGGTGCGCGGCACATCGTCGTCACCGATCTGAACCCGTATCGCCTCGAACTCGCGAAAAAACTCGGCGCGACACGCGTCGTCGACGTCCGTACGGAAAAGCTGCCGGGAGTTCAAAAGGAACTTGGCATGTCCGAAGGCTTCGACATCGGACTCGAGATGTCCGGCAACGCCCGCGCATTTGCAGACATGATCGCCAACATGGCGCACGGTGGAAAGATCAGCATGCTCGGCATTCCCTCCGCGCCGATGGCCATCGATTGGAATGCCGTCGTCTTCAACATGCTCACTATCAAAGGTATCTACGGCCGCGAAATGTACGAGACGTGGTACAAGATGACCGTGATGCTGCAAAGCGGGCTGGATCTGAAGCCGATCATCACCCACCGCTACGGCTTTGAGGATTTCCAGAAGGGTTTTGATGCGATGCGCAGCGGCAACAGCGGCAAGGTCGTACTGACCTGGGCGGAGCGGCGATAGGACGCGTCGCCCGAACGCGTCAGACTTTTTGAACGTTCATCGACCGCTTTGAAGTCGCGTCGATGGCGCGCATGATGTTGCGGCAGATGTCGATCCTCAGTTCCGATTTGGACAAGCTGGACGAGCGCGAGTTCATCGCCGCCCTGCGGCGCAAGGAACCCAGCGCATACGCGCGACTCGTGACCGAGTACGGGCCGAGGCTGCGCGCGGTCATCCGCCGCTACCTTCGGGTCGAAGCCGATGCGGATGACGCGTTGCAGGATGCACTGATCAACGCGGCACGGGGCATCGAGAACTTCAACCAGGAGAGCGCACTCTCGACCTGGCTGCACACGATTGCCGTCCGTGCGGCCCTGATGAAGCTCCGTTCGCGCGGGCGGTTGCTGGATGAAACCGGGATCGACCCGCTCTTGCCAACCTATAATTCCGTTGGCCATCGCGTGATGCCCGCCTCTTCGGGAGACCAGCCCCCGGAAAGGCTGCAGACCCGGCAGGTACAGGACCTGGTTCGCGAGCAGATTGAGAAGCTGCCGGAAATGTATCGAGCGGTGCTGATAGCGCGGGACATCGAGCAGCTCAGCACCGAAGACGCGGCGGAGGCGCTCGGAATGACCGAGGCGGCGCTCAAAACCCGGCTTCACCGGGCACGGGCCGCACTCCGGACGCTGCTGGAGCCCTATATTCGGAATGGTTCGATTTGATGAATCTCCGCCTCGCCAGCGGCATCCAAACAGAAGATATAATGCCCATCGTCACGTGCAAACATCTCGACAGCTTCCTGGACGACTACCTCGCGGGTCGCCTTGTGTGGTGGACCCGGCTGCAGTTTCAAGTCCACCTGACGCTGTGCCCGCCGTGCAAGGTCTACCTGGACCAATATCGCAGAACGGTCGAAGCCGCGCACGCCCTGAGCGCGCCGGAGCCGCCGGCGACTCCAATGCCGCCCGAGCTGGCCGAATCGATCACGCGACTCATGTGCACCGCCGAACAACGGGATGAAAAGCGGTGACGCCGGTTTCACCTGCGGCATTGATCAGTGTGTGTTGAGCAATTCATCGAGCGACTTCACATCACTCACCACGACGCCCTTCTTGGCGGCGTCCCACGTGAACAACGCGACCAGGTTCTTGCGCTTATGAAGCACATAGATCCCGTCGTCACCCTTGCGGACTTTGGCGGTAACGAGCTGAAAGTCGTCGTCGATAATCGTTTCCGAGGCACGCGCGGTCGAGGTGATCTGGATGTGGCCGAGCGTGAGAATCGCGGCGCTGAGCGTCAGCACGCCGATCAGAAAGCTTTTACGATCAAATGTCATGGCAGAACCTCGTCGTTCAAAACAAGTCAGATCAGATATCTACACCGAAAGGTCGATTTACCGCGGCGGTTGATTACCCCGACGGTTGCGAGGTTCGTTGGGTGTGGCGGATCGATTCTCAGCCGAGTCGAAAACGGGATCGAGCGCGATCGTCGACATCGGTGCCATTTTGTCCTGGTTGTCCGGCGCGATCGCCCCCAGCCGGCGATTGTTCGTGTCGAGCACATAGATCACACCCACGCCGAGTTGTGAATCCGCCGGGATCAGCACGTACTTGCCCGGCTCGGATGTCGTTCGCGGCTGGGCCTGAGCGTTGGCCGTTTTTTCGTGAATGCCGCGTATCGCGAGCGTTCCCGCAAGCGCGAGGTTGGCGGCGACGAGAACCCAGATCACTGTCTGCTTCATGGATGCCTCCGATGGATAAGTTGTGTCCGATTGTAGACCGCCCCCGCGGCCGGTCACGTTTGTGACGTGGAATCATCGTGAGCGTGTGCGATGGCGATCAAAACGCGGCGGAATCAGTCCAGGTGTGAACGGTTGGCGTTCTTGAACAGGAAGCCGCAGGTGATCACGCCAAGAAAACCGAGCAGGATGTAGTTGAGGGCATTACCGCCACCGACGTTTACCGGGTTCGTGTACCCCATGAGCCGGGCATCCGGCACTTCCTCTTCCTCCTGTTGCTTGGCGGCTTGCGCGGACGAACCGAATGCCAACGGCATCGCGCACAGGACTAGGCAGAATGCTCGGCGGGCTCGATGAGTCATGCTCTCTATGATAACGCGGCTCAGCGCCGCAACCAACCGGAATGCTCGTTTCGACAAGGGACGATCGGCCGCAGGAATCAGAGCCAGCCGTCGATCGGCCTGGCCAGCTCCCTGAAATCGCCTGCGCTGAGACAGACGGTCTTCCACTTGGCGCTGCGTGCCCGCATTCGCTGGCGATACTCGGCCAGATCAACCCCGAACATCCAGTACCAGCGGTCGCGAAAGAGGAACATCCCCTCTTCCGGCGCGATCGGAGGGTCGATCCAGTACACGAAACCCAGCACCGCATGGAATCCATCGCCGAATACCTGCTCCCACTGGGCCAGGTCATCGACGTCGTCCTGCGTTGCCCAGGTCTGAAATGAACGGCGTTTTGAGTTGGTCGAGCACTGCCTTCCCTTGATGTCGATGAGCAGGTTCGGCCCTGCCTTGGAATAGACGACGAAGTCGAAGCTCTTCAGGCGGGAGTTCTCGAAGAGCGCCTTCTTGGCCTCGTCGACACTTACATAGGGAATCCCCTTGTCGCGAAGGTACCCCTCGAATGCGGCTTCGTAATGGACGCTGCGGTCGGCCATCGAGGTCGAAACTCTACGAATCGCCCGAACCTTGTCCAAACCTGTCCGGTGCCGCGCCAGTTCGCGGCGCTGCCTGCTTCGGCTGCTCGACCTGTGATTTTGCGTCCTCGTCCCAAAGCATTCGATACGCCGGCGAATCGAGGTCGTCCATCTGCCCGTCGTGGATCGTCCAGAAGAATCCCGCCAGCGCAAGCCCGGCAACGCACAGCGCGAGCGGCACGAGAATATAGAGGACCGACATCAGGCACCCACCTTTCGCCTCGCCGAAGCGGTCGCAAAGCTGATCGTCGTCAGGCTGCTCAGCGGCATGAGGATCGCCGCGACGAGCGGATTCATCAGGCCACTGATCGCAAGCGTACCCGCGACGACATTGTAGAAGAGCGTGATGGCGAAATTGCGTCGGACGATCTGCATGGTTCGCCGTGCGGTTCGAATCAGATCGACGACGGGCATGACGCCGGGGGTGGCGATGTAGACGTCGGCGGCGGCGAGGCTGGCCTCCGCGCCGCCCCGCACGCCGATGCCGACATCCGCCGCAGCAAGTGCCGCGGCATCATTCACGCCGTCGCCGATCATCACCACTGTCTTTCCCTCACGCTGTGAATTGCGAACCCATTTCAGTTTCTCCTCCGGCGTCGTCTGCGCAAAAATCTGCGCCTCTCGAATCCCCACCGATGCTCCGACGCGCTTCGCGACCGACTCCAGGTCACCGGAGAGCATTGAGACCGACCATTTCATTTCCGAGAGTGCACGGACCGCTTCGCCGGCATCGTTACGCGTCTGATCTTCGAGCTCGATCCGGGCGACCACATTCCCATCGACGGCGACGAAAACGGAAGTCCGGTCTCCGTCCGGCGCCTTTTCTAACAGCGCCTGCTGAGAAACGATGAACGCCGCCGAACCAATGAGGAATCGTTGTCCGTGGAAGAACGCGCCCACACCACCGTGCGACGGCTCGGTGACCTCGACTATCTCGGCCGGGTTGATCGCAGCGGATGCGTACGCCCTGGCAATCGCCCGCGCGATGGGGTGCTCCACCTGCGCTTCGATCGCGGCGATCATCGGCTGATAGCGAGTGTCGCCTTCATACCCGACAACGCTCGGGAGGCCTTGCGTGAGCGTACCGGTCTTGTCGAAGGCGATCGTGCCGGCTTGCGCGAGTTGTTCCAGCGCGGCCGCGCTCTTGACCAGGATTCTCCGCCGCGCGAGTTGGCCGAGCGCAACCGACATCGTCAGCGGTGTTGCGAGGCCCAGCACACACGGGCAGGTCACGATCAACATCGCCATCGAGTGATCGAGCGCGACGCTGAGCGAGACGCGCAGCCAGATCGCAAACGTGACGGCAGCGGCGACGCAGACGCCGGGGATGAACCACCGGCCGATGCGATCCGCAAAGCGCATGGCGGCAGGTTTTTCAGCCAGCCCCTGCTCGACGAGTTCCATGAGTTTGCCGACGCGTGTCTGCCGGCCGACCGCCGAGAGCTGGACAAAGATCGTTCGCCCGCGATTGAGCGACCCGCCGAAAACCTTTGACCCGATCGTGATTTCAACCGGTTCGGACTCACCGGTGAGCAGCGACTGATCAATCGTCGATTCGCCGCGCAACACGCATCCGTCACCGGGGACGAGTTCGCCGCTGCGAATCTCGACCCGGTCATCGACCTGCAGGGCCTCACCGGGAAGATCGACGATCTGACCGTCCCTTTCGACGTGAACCGTGCTCGGCATCATTGAGAAGAGGAGTTCCACAGCCGCATCGGCGCGGCGCTGCTGGCGGTTCTGGATGTAGCGCCCGACCAGCAGCAGAAAGACGAGCATGGACAGCGAGTCGAAATACGTTTCGGCATGATCCAGCAGGACGTTCATCGCCCCGCCGACGCCCCCGGCAACGAGCGCAATGGCGATCGGCAGGTCGAGGTTGGCGGCGCGATTGCGGATCGAACGCCACGCGTTGATGAAGAAGCATCGGCCCGGCACGGCCAGCGATGTGACGCCGAGCAGCACGCTCAGCCAGCGGAAGAACCGCGTCATCGTCGCGTCCATGTTTCCGGCCCAGCCGGCATAAAGCGCGACCGAAATCAGCATCAGGTTCCCCATGAGCGCGAACGCGAGACCGATGTCGATCAGCATCCGGCGTTCCTGCTGGCGGACAAGCGCTTGCTTATCCAATCCCTTTGCCGGATGTGGCTGATAGCCGAAACGCGCGAGCAGCTTGGCGATCGCCGAAAGCTTGACGCGATTCGCATCCCACGTGACGCGAACACTCGCGGCCCGCAGGTTCAGACGCGCTTCGAGCACACCCGGCAATACTTCGGGAAGCTTTTCGATCAGCCAGATGCACGCGCCGCAGGAGACGCCTTCGAGGATGAACTCGATCTGTCGATTTGTTTCCACCCGGTTAGTGTAAAGGGCGAGAAATGCGTCCGTATCGAACGACGCGAAAGTGCCTCCCATTGTCGGCACGGGTGTTGCGACTTCCTCACCAAGCGCGCGCAGCCGGTAGTACTCTGCAAGCCCGCAACCGATAATCGTCTGATACACAGCGCGGCATCCTTCGCAGCAGAACTGTGTCGCGGTCCCGGCTTTCACCAGTCCTGCGGGCACGGGCGTGGCGCAATGGGTGCAAAGCGTCGCCGTTTCGGTCGACGATCGAGTGATGGCCTCAGGTTCAAGGATCGCACTCATGCCGTCATTCCTTTGCACAACACGCGGGACTTGAATCAGCGGCCGAGTCGGTTGTCGTCTGGATCAGGGGATTGTTCGTGCGGGCGATGATGTTGCCCACGTTCATCATCGCGCGGCCGCTCAGCGTGTAGATTCCGGCGGCAATGACGGTGAGCGACGTGATGAGTGGCATGTGTTTCCCGAGCGCGCCGAGCAGCGATCGAATTCCCGTCCCCAGCGCTACCAGCATCGGCAAAGTGCCCGCCCAGAAAACGATCATGACAAGTCCGCCACGTATCGGGCTCGAGGTGCTGGCGGCGACGATGGCAAATGCGTACAGCCAGCCGCACGGCACGAGCGTGGTAAACAGGCCGATGAGCGAAGCGCGGACAGTCGTTCCGAATCGCAGCGAAAACTGGTGGCCGTTGATGAGCATGGATTGCATGAAGGCGGGCGGCCGAAACCGGGGGACCGAGACGCCGAGCACGCGCAGCAACGTCATCAGACCGAAGAGGATCATGGTGGCGCCGGCGATCGACATCGCGATCGGCCCGATTCCGGTGAGGGTCGACCCGAGGTCGATAAGCGCGCCCGCCGCTCCCGACGCGACGCCGAGCGACGCGTAGGTGATCAATCGTCCGACGTGATACGCCGCCTGCGGACGCCAGCGCGCAGTCACTTGCTCGCCCGGCGCGTGAATCGCCACGGCCAGGAATGCGCCGCACATGCCGGCACAGTGTAGACTGCCCAGCAGGCTCGCAAGGAAGACGCTGATCGCCATCGCCATCATGAACCGCTCCCAACGAAGAGTTCGGCCTTGCTGAGGAACGTTTCGTCGTTGCGGCTCGCGCGGAGTTCCACCACGATCGGGCCAGCGTGGGTCGGCGTGAACACCGCCGAATAATTGCCGTCGGCGTCTTCAGAGAAACTCAGGTCGATGGTCTTCGTCTGCAGCAGCTCGGGATAGACGATCGCAGTGACCTTCAGGCCCGGAAGCGAGGCCTGCTTCGCGTCTGTGAA
This sequence comes from Phycisphaerae bacterium, assembly GCA_031411495.1. Taxonomy (GTDB): domain Bacteria; phylum Planctomycetota; class Phycisphaerae; order Tepidisphaerales; family Tepidisphaeraceae; genus JANOBD01. The sequence goes on from JANOBD010000182.1 coordinate 78,387, forward strand.
TCGCACACTCACGGTCCGGTTGCCCCGGGCATCCGGCTTGGAAAGCGTAAACGTCCGTTTCCAGTTGAGCGCATCGCTCTTGCGTGCCGCCTCCTGAGACTGGTCCCACTTCACTGCCTTGCTGTAAAAGTCGGGCAGCGCGACGAAGGAGTGATCGCCAGTGGCGATGATGACCGCGAGCACCATGCCCGCCACGTGTGCGCTGAGCAACCCGATGACCAGCCATGGGAACCACGAACGCTTGCTCGAGATCACTTTTTTCATGTTCATCGCCCGCCATTCACAAAGGTGGATTGATACGGCCCAACGAGTCGCACGAAGCGCGTAATCGTTTCGCTCGCGTCACTGATCACGCGCACTTCGATATCCATGTGATCGGACTTGAACATCGTCTCGGGCACGCGAACCTGGAACGGCTCGACCGCAGTCTCAAGCGGATCGAGGGTGACCGAGCGTTGGGTATCGGTCGCGATGATGCTCACGTTCGGATCGATCGGCTCGATTCGATACGAACGCCTCTGCTCGGTGCGGTTCACGATCTTGAAGCGCATCGTGTTCTCAACGGAACCGTCTTCGCGCACTACGAACGGCCGGCCCTGTGCGCGCAGGATTGTGAGATCGAATGCGTTGCGGTGCAGGAGGAGGTAGACGAAGAGTGTTCCGACGACGAACAACATTGCCGGATAGACCACGACGCGCGGGCGAAGCCAGCGGATCGATTCGCCTGCACGGGCCGCCTGCGAACTGTAGCCGATCAAGCGGCGTGGCTTGCCGACCTTGTCCATCACGCTGTCACACGCATCAATGCACTGCGTACAGTTCACGCACTCGAATTGCAGGCCGTCGCGGATGTCGATTCCGGTCGGGCACACCTGAACGCACATCGAGCAGTCGACGCAGTCGCCCCGGGAGGGAGCCGTGATGTCGAGCGACTGGCTGACAGGGAGCGAGATCGATCGGCCCGCGACAGGCTTCGCGCCGCCCTTCCCCCGTGGCTCTCCACGCTGGACGTCGTAGCTCACGATGTGGCTCCATCGATCGAGCAGCACGCTCTGGAGTCGTCCGTACGGGCAGCCGATCAGGCACATCTGCTCGCGCCAGAAACAGAAATCCCACATCATCCAGGCGGTGATGATCGCAACCATGATGAACGCGGCCGGATGGGCGAACGGATTGGATTTCCAGATGAACTCATTCACCGCGTTCGCGCCGACAAAATATGAGAGTGCGGTGTTCGCCAGGTGAATTGAGATGCCGAGGTAGACGACATGAAGCGCAATCCGTCTCCAGGTCGGCACATTCTTCGGCTTTCCTCCCCGGCCTGCCGTTCCATAGAACAGGCGTTCGATCGGCCGGTAGACGAACTCGAGATAGACCGTCTGTGGACACGCCCACCCGCAAAAGATGCGGCCGGCCACCGCGGTAAACAGAAAGATCGACAATCCGACCATCAGCACGAGAAGCGCCAGGAGCACGGTGTCGGTCGGCAGGAACGTCACGCCGAGGATGTGAAAACGCCGGCGGACGACATCGAGCAGAATCGCGGGATGACCGCTGATGTGGATATAAGGCGTAAGCGTGAAGAGCGCCAGCAGGAAGTACGCGAAGATCCGACGTGCCTGCCAGAGCCGGCCTGGCGAGATGCGCGGCGTCAGCCAGCGGCGCGAGCCGTCCGCTTCGAGGGTGCTCAGCACCCTTCCGCTGGGGTGGATCAGCGCATCTTCGAATGTTCTGATCTTTTCCTGCACGGGCGTCTCCATCTCACTTACCTCTCATCACGGCGCCGTCCACGGCTCAGCCTTGACGGCGTTCAACTCGGGCCCCTTTCCGGGCTTGTTCTGCCCGCGCAGCGCCGCCACGTATGACGCCATGATCACCATCTCGTTCTGGTTGAGCGTGGTGCGCCAGCTCGGCATCGCGCCGTTGTTTCGGCCGTTCTCGATCACGTCATAGATGTCTTCGACCCTCTTGACGTTGATGTAGCTGTCATCGGTCAGGTTTGGTCCGGTGCCGCCGCTTCCGTCGCGGTTGTGGCAGGTCATGCACTTGGAGATGAAGATGCCTTCGCCGAAGGCCCGCCACTTTTCATCCTTGGAGAACTTGAGGATCGTCGCCGCGTCGGGCTTCAATTCGCCGATCTCGGCAAACTGGCGGTACGTTTCTTCGATCTTGGCGTACCTCAACTCGTTCTCGGCGCTGAGCCCCCCGTCACTGAGGGTCGCGATGAACCAGTAGGCCGCGCCGAACACGATCGTTCCGATCCATATCCAGCTCCACCACGCCGGCGTGGGATTGTCATATTCCTGAATCCCGTCGTAGGCATGGTCGGTCAAGCGTGTGTTGTTGGTGTCACTCATTGCAGAGCTCCGGTCAGGCGCGTGTGCGGACTACGTGTGCCCGCTTGCGCGTCAGGCGTTCAGCTTCTTCGATTGCGCAGTTCGTCAACCGGCGAATCGGAATCGCTCAGCGGCAGTGCCGCCCACTGGTCGATCGTCGACCGCGAGCGTGTCCACGCCCAGATCGTCATCACCACGAACACCAGCAGAAAAATCACCAGTGCCCAGCGGCTGAGGTCCAGGATCGATTCGAGATGGAAAACTTCTTTGAACATGGTTCACCTACAGTTCGTGGAATCATTTCACCGACGCGACCGGCGCGGCTTCGGCTGGCGTCGAAGCGGCGGCCGCCACCCCGGGCGCCGTCTTGAACAGGTCCGTTCCCAGCCGACGCATGTACGCGATCAGCGCGACGCCTTCGGATTCGGCGAGCGGCGTTCCGCCGAAACTCGGCTGCGCCATGGAGGCGACCAGCGTATTGGCGATCTCCGTCGCCTGGCGCTTCGCATCATCCGCCGATGACGCCCGCTGCATATCGGTGTACGGCACGCCGAGCGCCTTCATTGCGCCCACTCGAACGGGAATCGAGTCGAAGTCGATCTTGGAATAGAACAGGTGCTCGTACGGAGGCATGATCGAGTTCTGCGTCACCTGCGCGGGATTGAGGAAGTGCAGGTACTGCCAGTTCGGATCCGGGCGGACCACGCCTTCGCGTGCGAGGTCCGGACCGATGCGCCGGCTGCCCCATTGGAAGGGATGGTCGTACACGAACTCGCCGGGCTTGGAGTATTCGCCGTATCGCTTCACCTCGGCGAGCATCGGGCGGATCATCTGGCTGTGGCAGTTGTAACAACCGTTGGAGATGTAGACGTCCCGTCCGTAGAGTTCCAGTGGCGTGTAGGGCTGGACGCTAGCGATCGTCGGAACGTTCGAGCGGATCAGGAACGTCGGGATGATTTCGAGCAGGCTCGCGATGATCACCGCGACGGCGACCAGGACCGTGAACTTGATCGGCAAACGCTCCCAGACGCGGTGCCACCACATGGTAGAGAACGTGTCGAGCTTGCGGGCCGTGTCGAGTACCGCAATCAGGTTCGACTTGGGCGCTTTTGAAACGATCTCCGGGAGGCTGGCCAGCGACGGCGCGCGATGGATCGGCTCCTCGGCGTAGTTCTCGGCACGGTTCTTCACCGTCATGAAGTAGTTGTAAGCGCCGATCAGGCCGCCCACGAGAAACATCGTTCCGCCGAAGGCGCGCACGTAATAGAACGGGATCAGCCGCTGAACGGTTTCGACGAAATCGGGATATTGAAGCTGGCCGTTCTCGGTCAGGCCGCGCCACATCAGACCCTGCGTGATGCCGGCGACGTAAATGGGGATGACATAGAACAGGATGCCGAGTGTGGCGAGCCAGAAATGCGTGCTGGCGAGTTTCACGCTCCAGAGCTTGGTGTTGTAGAGCCTCGGCAGGAGCCAGTACATCATGCCGAACGCCATGCAGCCGTTCCAGCCCAGCGCGCCGGCGTGAACGTGGGCGATCGTCCAGTCGGTGAAGTGGCTGAGCGAGTTGACGCTCTTGATCGAAAGGAGTGGTCCCTCGAAGGTGCTCATGCCGTAAAACGTGATCCCGACGACGAAGAACTTGAGCACCGGGTCGGTCGACACCTTGGACCATGCACCACGAAGCGTGAGCAGGCCGTTGATCATGCCGCCCCACGATGGCATCCAGAGCATCAGCGAAAAGACCATGCCGAGCGTGCTCGCCCAGTCCGGCGTGGCGCTGTAGTGGAGGTGATGCGGGCCTGCCCAGATGTAGATAAACACCAGCGACCAGAAGTGAATGATCGAAAGCCGATAGCTGAAGACGGGCCGCTCCCCCGCCTTGGGCAGGAAGTAGTACATCAGGCCAAGGAATGGTGTCGTAAGAAAGAATGCGACGGCGTTGTGGCCATACCACCACTGCATGAACGCGTCCTGCACGCCCGCGTAGATCGAGTAGCTTCTGAACAGGCCGGCCGGCACGACCAGGTTGTTGAAGACGTGGAGGATAGTGACCGTTACGATGGTCGCGATGTAGAACCAGATCGCGACGTACATATGCCGCTCGCGACGGTTGATCAGCGTCATAAAGAAGTTCACGCCGAAGAAACCCAGCCAGACGACAGCGATGAGGATGTCGATCGGCCATTCCAGTTCGGCGTATTCCTTCGACTGCGTGATTCCCAACGGCAGTGTGATCGCGGCGAGCACGATGATCAGCTGCCAACCCCAGAAGTGCAGGTTCGAAAGACGATCGCTCCACATGCGGGCTTTGAGGAGGCGCTGAGAGGAGTAGTAAACCGCCGCAAAAATGCAGTTGCCGGCAAAGGCAAAGATCGCTGCATTGGTATGCAGCGGACGAATCCGTCCGAATTGAATATACGGAATTCCCAGTAGCGTTGTGAGCCCATCCGCGAGCCCGGTCCTGCCACTTTCGAGGAAGAAATTGCGGATCCCGGGCAGCATCAGCAGCAGCGCGACGTAGAGCCCGGCCGAAAAGGCCACGAGGCCCCAAATCAACATCGCCATAAGGAATTTGCGTACAATCGCGTCGTCGTAACGAAACTCTTCCATCCGCGGGTTAGATCCCGACGTAACGTCCTGCCCTGCAGGGACTCCGATAGCACTTTCCATATGCGACCTTTCCGGAACCCGATCAGACGGCTGAAATGCCTGTGGTGAGACGCCCTGTCTCTTAATTAAAAGACCACCCGATCCGATTATCCAAAATATCGACCAATTTGACGCTGTCAACGTGCCGGACGAGATGAAATTCGTGCGACAACCTGCCGCGGCGTCTCGGACACCGCAGGTCGCGATGATGTCCAGAACCGGAATCCAGACACGACGCCGGTCTTAAAGGACGTGCTGTCCCGGGGAGTCGACACCGCCGTGCAGCCGGATTAGCGTCGAACTTGATGCCTGAAGTCACCCTCGACTACGCCCTGCCGAGTAGAAACCGGCGAAGAATCACGATCGCGCTGGTGGTGTCGGCGATCGCCGTCGGCACCGTCGGGAAGTTGTGTTGGGACAAGTTCGCCGGACCCGTCAGGACCCATTTCGATCTGCTGCAGAGCCAGAGGCGACTGGAGCAACGCTCGGGACAGTCGATCACGCTGAACGCACGTAAAGGCACGCTGCTGGTCACCGATCAGGCTTTTGCCAGGAGCGCGCTCGACTACCACACGGCGATGAGCGACGGACGCGCGCTGATGGACTATTACCACGGCCCGATCCAATGCGGCGGTCGCGAACGCGTGCTGTGCCTGGAGATCAGTCCAACCTGGCTGCAGCCGACGTCAACGGTGACCCTGGTCGCGCGCGTCTACACGAAGGCCTCGCTGCTTTCAGGTGCTCGCGCTCCGCAGAACGCGCAGTACCTGACACTCGGGACGTTCAAAACCAGCTTCGATTTCGACATGCCCGAACTTTCTGCGACGAATCGATCAATACTCGTCGTCTCCGGCGCACGCGATGGAACGCCGGTTCGGTACGAAATCTCAATCGATGGGCGAGACAACGTCACGCTCGTCGAAGACGCAGCGGCAGCCGCCACATTGCCAGCCAGCAATAGCAGGTGATCGATGACGGGTAATGCGGGTCAGTCCAGCTGCACGGGCTCGAACACGATTCCCTCATCGGCCTTGCGCAGGAAGTATCCATCGATCTGATCGATCTTCACCCAATGGCGGATCGTGTACGCGCTGCGCACCAGGTCGGCCCTTTGGAGCTGCTCGATGCTCGCATCGCGGACCTTCAACCGGTTTTTGTAGAACGCGCAGTCCTGGTGCTGGATGAGCACGATGCGCGTCAGTTGGTGAGCGGATACAAGGAAACGCAGTTCGTCGATGACGCCCTCTTCTTCCAGGCGCGCCTCGGTATATCCGGCCAGGCACGCGGGCCCGCCGGGCAAGGCGAGGCGGTCGTATCGCGGCAGCTTCAAACCGTCCTGCATGAAGTCGTCGAAATGCTCGCCCACGCGCCCGTCCGAACAATACATCGCGGCGGCGTGAATGCGGTCTTTAAGATACGGAAGTCTCGAGACGTAATGTTTGTCGCACATTTCCGCGGCAAGCTACACGAAGTGGGCTCACTCCCAAAGCGCATGGGTCACAGAACTCCCCGACCGGCTCCTCAGCGATTGCCCCAACAGTGCCTGCCCGCCGCCTACCGTACGCTAGCGGGAGCAATCAAACGGGAGGCACTCATGAAAGCGTTGAACAATCCAACATCATCGCGGCAGACACCCGAACAACAGAAACCGGGCAGCGAATCGGCACGCGTCGATCGTCCGCATGATTTCGGCATTTCGCCGAGCGATACCAATGAAGTGAAATACGCCTCCCGCGCGGCCCTCGACCAGGATCCGGGCCGACGCGAAGTGCGCTCAAGTGACGAGCGCGGTGGTCGACGAGACATCGGCGTGGGCGTCGACGCTGGCGGCGCGGGCGCGGGAAGCGGCGGCGACCTGGACCTCGACATCGTCGGCGTCGGAACCCACGGTTCGGGCATCACCCAATCCGGGCCGACCAAGCGGGAGAACCTGCAGCAGCACATCTTCTCCGGCCGGCTCGATCACGATCGTCCGGCGGGGAAAGATCAAATATCGGCAGACACGGGCGATTCGAACAGCAATCCCGCCCCGCAGCTCGAAATCCAGGGAGCCACCGGCGCCGATGCGATCCGCACCGACGCGACCGGCGACCCCTTCCAAGACGCGACCGCCGGCGAAATCAGCAGCGACGAATCCAACGGCGCGGACAACGACGAAGGCGTCGAGTTGAATGATGACAACGCGTAAGAAAGTTTCCTTTCGTTAGCTTCATCAACGGAGGTTTTGCGCGACTTCCAAGGGCACGTAGTTGCCGCTCGATAAAAGGATCTTGAAAGCCTCTTCGGTGGAGATCGGCAACTCGATGATGTCCCGGCGATGGATGAACGCCACCCGTCCGGTGACTGGGTTCGGCGCGTTGGGGATGAACACGGCAATACTGTCACTTTCCGGACCGACGTCCTGCATACTGGAAAAGGCGATCACGTGCTGATCGCCGCGGCCGTCCGGCACGAGGACTACTTGGGCGTAGATCCCTTCTCCGCCGCCGGGCGTGAAGCTGATCTGCTTCCATGCCTTGTACAAATCGCGCAACAGGGGCAAACGCTGGAGCAGACGGTCGAGCCGAACGAGGATGAACTTTCCCACGAGGCTCGAGACGAACAACCCCGTCAGATAAATCAGCCCGATTGCCAGCAGAATCCCCAGTCCCGGGATGTTCATCCCCATCTTCGCGAGCGGTGCCCGCGTCATGTTTTCGATGTAGATGAGAATGGCGATGGTGATCGCGATCGGGATGAACGCAAACGCCCCGGCGAGCATCGTCTTTTTCAAATGGCCTTGAAGTCGCTGCATGGCCGCATCGTAATCGCCGATCGCGAATCCGCGCAGCGCTTTGCCGCGGGCGCGGGACGTCACGGGTTCACGGCGAAGCTCGAGCGCATCGCCTCGATCGTCGTGAACTGTGTGTAGGGATCCTTGTTCGGATCGAACGCGCCGATCGCGGGCGCCTTGGCCTGGAGCCGGCGGTAGACCACCTCGCGAATCCGCGCATCAGGCCAATAGAGCAGATCGATGAGTCGGGCTGGCGAATCCTTGATGGTCTCGGCGGCACGCGGGTCGTCGGGTAGATACGGTGAAAGAATCGTATCGACGCGCATGATCTGATCCGGCGTCCACCCTCCGCGGGAGCCACGTGCGAGCGCTGCCGCCGCGGAAGGGCCGCTATGTTCGAGCACATCGCGCAGCTCGCGTTCGCCTGCTTCGGGATCGATGTCGATCAAGGCGACCGCATGCTTAAGCTGTTGATCGATCCTAGGATCGACCGCGCCGTCGGCGATTAACAATTGCCGCACCTGTCGCTCACTGATTCCCGCGAGCAGATGCATGGCACGCACGACGCGAAACCCTTCTGATCCGCTCTCGAGCAATTGATCATGATTCTCATCGATCAGCTGCGCCGGCGTCTCGGCCTCGATGGCGGCGCGCGGCTTGTCGAGCGTTCCATCGTCGTTCTCGGCTTGAACGTAAAGGCGGGCGGCCGTTTCATCGCCGGTGACCGGGTTCGCCCTGCTCGCGTTGATCTCGGTGGTCACCGCCGCACCCGGCGACTGCACGACGATCGTAAAGTCGGTATGCGTTGCGATCGAAAGGATCTCGACGCCGACGGCTCGGGCTTTCTCTTTGTCGATCACGTGTACAGAGATATTGAACGAGTGATCCGACTGCGGAATGTTCAGCCGCTGCACCTTGCAGATGCCCTGCACCTCTTTGAGCGGGATGACCGCGCTCTCCAGGACGTCTTTGGCCAGGAGTTGAAACTGCATCTGCCCGTCGACGATTTCAACCTTGAACACCTCGCCGAGCGTGCGCGCGGGAAGGATTGGCGCCTCGGCCAACTCGGCCTGCAAGGCGTTCTGCTGATCCTGGAGAAACGATTCACGCGTCTCGGGCTTGTCGTCCGCATCGCCGAAGGCGACGGAGGATGCCAGTGCGACGGCGATACAGAGAAGTCGGACCATTGGGTCTGATTCTAGCTCCCGGCCGGGAGAGATGCGCGTGGCATTACACAGGCCTCCAAAGACCGGCTGCCCGTCCCGTTTCAAAACCGCCCCCGATCCGTACAATCGCTCCCCCACAATCAATCTGGAGAAACCGACCATGGCCGCGACCGCGATTACGCTCAAAAATGGCAAACTCAACGTCCCCGATTCGCCGATCATTCCCTTCATCGAAGGCGACGGCACCGGCCCGGACATCTGGAAGTCATCCGTCTACGTTTTCGACAAGGCCGTCGAAAAAGCCTACGGCGGCAAGCGGAAAATCGAGTGGAAGGAAGTCCTCGCCGGCGAAAAAGCCTTCAACCAGACCGGCAACTGGCTGCCGGACGAAACCGTCAAGGCGTTCCAGGACCTGCTCGTCGGCATCAAGGGCCCGCTCACCACGCCCGTCGGCGGCGGCATCCGGTCGCTGAACGTCGCGCTCCGGCAGATGCTCGACCTGTACGTCTGTCTGCGTCCGGTCCGCTGGTTCAACGGCGTGCCTTCGCCGGTGAAGAAGCCCGGCGACGTCGACATGGTCATCTTCCGCGAGAACACCGAAGACATCTACGCCGGCATCGAGTTCCTCGCAGGCTCGCCCGAAGCGAAGAAGATGCTCGACTTCATCGAAAAGGAGTTCCCCAAGGACTTCAAGAAGATCCGCTTCGGCACACAGGCCGCGAGTGACGGCTGGCAGAAGGTTCTTGAAACCATCGGCGCGCCGCATCGCGATGTGAAGCTCGAAGTGGGCATCGGCATTAAGCCGGTGAGCTACCTCGGCACCGAGCGCCTCGTTCACAGCGCGATCGAATACTCGCTCAAGAACAAGCGCAAGAGTGTGACCCTTGTCCACAAGGGAAACATCATGAAGTTCACCGAAGGCGCTTTCAAAGACTGGGGCTACAAGGTCGCCACGCAGTTCTTCCGTGACAAGGTCGTCACCGAGCGCGAGAGCTGGATCCTCGGCAACAAGGACCACAAGGAGAGCCTCACCGCCGAGGAAAACGCCAAGATGATCGACCCCGGCTACACCATGATGACGCCGGACCAGCAGAAGAAGATCGTCGCCGAGGTCGAGAGCGTCCTGAAACTCATGCCCACGCACGGCGGCGGCAAGTGGAAGAACCTCCTTCTCATCAAGGACTCGATCGCCGACATCACCCTCCAGCAGGTCCTGACGCGCGCCAAGGACTTCGACGTCATCGCCACG
>JANOBD010000183.1:0-1955 GCA_031411495.1 Phycisphaerae bacterium
CAATTCACCCATGCCGGTTGTGTCGCATAAAATGACGGCACATCCAACCGCTAGCGCCTCCAAAGCACAACGTGCCTTGGCGAAAACAAGATCGTAAAAACCCAGTGACCGCTCTGGATATACAGTGGCCTGATTGGTACCTGCTCCCATCACATCCAGCGTCATCTCCATTTCCGCACATACCTCGCGTAGCATTGGAATGTAGTTTTCTTCCTGCGCATAATTACTAAACACCAGGGCGCGCTTAGGCTTTTGCGGGAGCGGGCCGCGTAACCTAAACCGATGCAAGTCGACCGGGTTGTAGTGAACCCTCACCAGGTTTTCGGGAATTCCTTCCTGGCACACCAAACGGTCGCGGCAAGTTTCATCAACCGCGATGTAAATGCGAATCCGATCCATGAGTGGCGGCTTGGCATCGGGCCCTTCCCATCCATGGCATACAAAGATTGCTGGAGCTTGCTGAAAATATAAGAGGGCGGCTATCGTTTCAATGGGTGAATTGCCGTGAACGATGTCGGGCGTAGCTGAAAGCTGTTCAAGGTGGCCGATCACCGGGATGGTCAGACTACGGAGTTCATCAGCCAGATCGCCCAGGCGTGGGGAGTAAACCACTGGTTTTTGACCCAGTCGCAACAAGGATTGCGCCAAATCTTTAACATAAACGGACCCACCCGGCCGGCCCTCAAGCGTTTGCACCGTTAACAGGATGCGCAGTGAGAGGTTGTCGAGTTCGCCACCATTGCGGTGGCCAATGAATTCCATTACGCTTTAAGCCTGGTTGCCATGGTACTACCCACTTTACTAGATGGCCATGGTTTCGCCTCCCCATGCGTGCTAGGGCTGCATCAAGAGACGCTGTCGTACGGCGTTCTGCGGGAACAACTTTCATCTACCGTTCACTACTTGAATCAACTTGGTTGGGGGAGATCCTCGCGTATAGCCGCCGTATTGCCAAATGGCCCGGAACTGGCTGTCGCTTTTTTTTCGATCTCCGCCGGATGCTGCTTTGCCCCACTCAACCCGGCTTACTCTGAACTAGAATTTCGGTTCTATTTAGATGACATCAAGGCCGATGCGCTGCTCACAATTCCGGGGTTTTGCCCTCAGGCTGAACTGGCTGCCAGGGCCTGTGGAGTCCCCCTGATTGCCCTAAAACCACACGGCGCAATTGCAGGCCGCTTTCATTTGGAAACATCTTCGCACGGCTTGCGTATCGATCGGCCGGGCTTCTCCAGCCCGTCAGATATTGCTCTGCTGCTACACTCCTCTGGTACGACGGCCCGTCCGAAACTGGTTCCACTGACCCACAGGAATCTCTGTGCGTCGGCATCCAGTATCAGCCGCACTTTGCAATTAACTGCTGAAGACAGCACGCTCAACATCATGCCGCTGTTTCACGTGCATGGACTTATCGGAGCCTTGTTATCCACGCTCAGCGCTGGCGCTTCCATTGTTTGTACCCCGTGATTCAATGCACTGCGCTTTCATCGGTGGATGGAGCAAGTGCAACCGACCTGGTACACGGCCGTGCCAACCATGCATCAGGCCATCCTGGCGCGCATGCCCGAAAAAGGGATGGCGAAGCATAACTTGCGCCTCATCCGCTCCAGTTCCTCCCATCTGCACACTGGCACCTGGGGGCAGTTGGAAGACAAGTTCGGCTGTCCAACGTTGAACAGCTACGGGATGACTGAAGGGGCGCATCAGATCGCCAGTAATCCCATTCCGCCTCAGATTCGTATCCAGGGTACAGTCGGTAAACCAACGGGCCCAGAGGTTGGGATTCTGGACAATGAAGGTGCGGTGCTGCCGACAGGGATGAACGGGGAGGTTGCGCTGCGTGGGGAATCGATCACCAGCGGTTATCTCTCCCCGGAAGGTGTGAACCAAGCCGCCTATACTGCCGATGGATGGCTTCGCACGGGCGACGAGGGCGTTTTTAATGAAGCGGGTTA
>JANOBD010000184.1:0-1633 GCA_031411495.1 Phycisphaerae bacterium
ACTTCCTCGGCGCGTCGCACGGCTTCAACACCGTGCACGGCCGGATGCCGTCGGTGCTGACCGGCGCCAACTTGGCCAACCGCGAGCTGCTCTACCTCGGCGTCAGCGGCGACGGCGATTCGGCGTCGATCGGCCTGGGCCAGTTCGCCCACGCGATGCGCCGCGGCGTGAACATGACCTACATCGTCGAGAACAACGGCGTCTACGGCCTCACCAAGGGCCAGTTCTCGGCCACCGCCGACCAGGGCAGCAAGAGCAAGAAGGGCGTGGTCAACACCGACTCGGCGATCGACCTGGTGGCGCTCGCGCTGCAGCTCGGTGCCAGCTACGTGGCGCGCAGCTTCTCGGGCGACAAGGAGCAGCTCGTGCCGCTGATCAAGGGCGCGCTCAGCCACCGCGGCGCGGCGCTGCTCGACGTCATCAGCCCGTGCGTCGCGTTCAACAACCACGCCGGCAGCACCAAGAGCTACGACTACGTCCGCGCCCACAACGAAGCCGTGAACCGGCTCGACTTCATGCCGCATCGCGATGCGATCCGGGCGGTGTACGCGCCGGGCGAGGTGATCGAGGTGACGCAGCACGACGGCAGCGTCCTGCGGCTGCGCAAGCTCGCCGCGGGCTACGACGCCGGCGACCGGCTCGCGGCGATGAGCCACATCGCGACCCACGAGGCGCGCGGCGAGATCCTCACCGGGCTGCTTTACGTGCGCGCCGGCGCCGAGGACCTGCACGGCCATCTCAACACCGTCGAGGTGCCGCTGAATCGCCTCGGCGAGCGCGAGCTCTGCCCCGGCAGCCAGGTGCTGGCCGCGATCAACGCCGAGCTGACCTGAGCGCGGGGCCCGCGGCCCGGGATGCGGGTCAACGCCGAGCCTGCGCGCACGCGACCGCTCCTACACTGCCGCTCGCGCGCCTCGCCACGGGGCCTGCGTTCCAGCGACAACTCTTCGAGGGCGACACCATGACACTCGTTCGACGCGCGTTCCTGACACTGACCCTTTCGCTCGCCTCGTCGCTCGCGCTGGCGGGGTATCCCGAGCGGCCGATCACGCTGATCGTGCCGTGGGGCGCGGGCGGCGGCACCGATGCCACCGCGCGGATCGTCGGCGCTCTGCTCGAGAAGGAGCTGAAGCAGCCGGTCAACGTCGTCAACCGCACGGGCGGCTCGGGCGTCGTCGGTCACAGCGCGATCGCGCAGGCTCCGGCCGACGGCTACACGATCGGCCTGATCACGGTCGAGATCGGCATGATGCATTGGCAGGGCCTGACCGAGCTGAAAGGCTCGTCGTACACGCCGCTGGGCCTGGTCAACGCCGACGCGGCCGGCCTGCAGGTCCGCGCCGATTCGCCTTACAAGACGGTCAAGGACCTGGTCGACGCGATCAAGGCAGAGCCGGGCAAGCACAAGGCCTCGGGCACGGGCCAGGGCGGCATCTGGCACCTCGCGCTCGCCGGCATGCTCAAGGACATGAAGGTCGACCCGGCCGCTGCCCCGTGGGTGCCGTCGAACGGCGCCGCTCCGGGTCTGCAGGACCTGGTCGCCAACGGCGTCGACATCGTGCCCTGCTCGATCCCCGAGGCGCGATCGCTCATCGACGCCGGCAAGGTGAGGAGCCTCGCGATCATGGACACG
>JANOBD010000185.1:0-4358 GCA_031411495.1 Phycisphaerae bacterium
CTCAACTGAACTTGCATAAAACTGTACATCCAACTCGCCAAACGTCACTTGTAGTGGACGTGGAGTGTCCCACTGCCGTAAGTGCGCGTTGTCGATATCGATCGTGCCGAATTGAATCGGCCACAGTTCCTTCGGAACGACGCCGCGAAATCGATACGTCACGTGGTCGCGCGTGGCATTGTTGCGCCAAGTGACTTCGACCGCACAGCCGGCTTCGTCGTCGGAATAGAGAAAGCGCGCGATGCTGTAGCCTTCCTCGCCAAGCGAAAGCTCGCGAATCGACCGCAAGGCGGAATTGTTCGGGAAGCCAGCCACGGGAATAACGGATCGACGTTCAGGGGCCGGGCGGGCGAAGGCCACCTCTCGAATCACGAGGACCGCGACGCCCGCCCGGTCCGCTGCAACGGCTGGTTATACCGCTGCTCCTTGCGTCTGGTGATCGCCACCCGAATCCTCGCGCGGGTACCGCGAAATCAGCAGGACGTTCGTGGCAGGATATCCGAACGCGGTTGCGCGAAACCGCCCCACGTCACCGTAACTGAAATCCGCATACGAATAGCCTTCCTCGCGGCCGGCGGGATGCGCCCCAAGCTGTTCGCTGGCGAGCGCCTGAATGGTTGCGGGATCGACCGGCGGAACTTGCAGCGCGCGCCACGACTCGGCCAGTCGAATCATCGGCGACGCGCCTGGAGACAGAAGAATGTCGCTCGCGTTCCGCCGAAAGCAGGTCTCCAGCAGACGATCCCACTGTAACGCCATAGACGCCTCCCTAGCCGGTTGGCCGCAGCGATATAACGGACTGCCGTTCACTGGCCGCGGCCGCGCCGACGACCACTCGAATCAGAGTAAACGCTCCGCGGCCGCGGTCCAGTGCAACGGCGGGTTATCCCGCCCCGTCTCCCGCTAAGGCGACGCGCAACGGCAGCTACGAGTCGGGCTCCGGTTCGGCCAGTACCCACGGCACGCGGGTCGTGAACTCCAACTGGACGAGCGGGAGACCCGTAAACGCCTCATGGACCAGATGCGTTTCTGCGGACAATCCAAACGACAAACCCGGCACCAATTCCTCGTTACGGTACGTGCCGACTCTCGACTTGCGGGAACCGAGCAGTGCCAAAGCTGCGTTCCTGATCCGTTCGATCATCGTTGGTGCGATCCAGTGGAGGGCGTCCTCCCCAGAAAGAATCGACCCGACAAAGTGGAACCACCCGCCCGTCAGATAGAGCCCCGATTCTTCGCGACAGTAGTGACCCAGCTCCGCGGGCTTGGTCGGATCCACCCCCAAGGCATCAAGGAGCGCGACGAACTCAGCAGGGAAGGTACGCCGGGCCGCCGCATCGAAGTTGCGACATTGGTTACACGTGCAGCCGGAACCAACCGGAAGCTGTGCGAAGCATCGACGCGTTGCGTCGGGGTCGTGCTCGATCAGCCATCGGCTTACTGTGCGCTTCATGCTTGGGCGGGATAACCTTATCAATAACCTGACCGGCAGCGCCACATAGCGTTCCGGACGATTCGACCGATTCTCGCCGAAAGTCGTTTGTCGGCAAGCACAAACGCGCTGCGCCGCCCGGCATGATAATGCGGTCGGCGCGGGCGAATTGGGATGCTCATCGGCGCAGCGGGGCACGGTCGCTCGACGGCAGGTGCCACGCGCCACTCCGCCGGATCCGTGAACTCCGAGCATTCACGTTTTGTGCACAATATCGACCGCAAATCGGGCGCAGCATAGCAGCCTGCACGCTCGGTTTTGCCGGACTGTTCCCCTCACCCCTTTTTGCCCGTCGCACCGCCAAGGAGCTACCATGAACCGCTTTTTTCGAGCGAGAAACACGAGTTACTGGCACGCGATTGCCGAATGGGCGATGGTCGCGCTGCTTGCTGGGGTACTGATTCTCCTGGCGTCGCTCAGCGGCTGCGCAGAGACGAAGGCGGATTTTTACCAGCGTAAGTTCTTTCGAGATCCACAGACGGGCAAGGTGCTCTTCGACTGGGAGACGAGTAGCGGCGCATTCGCTCGTGCTCCCTCCAATGCCTCAGCACCCACCACGCAATCTGTTGGAGAGGATGGCGTGGTCACGAGCGTGAGCCCCGTCCATACCAAAACTGCCGACCAGATCGTCGCGGAGAACGGAAAGTTCTTTTACTACGCTGCCGCTGGATTTGCGGTTCTGGCCGTCGTCGGATTCACCGTTCTCAAATCACCCGCGCTTGGAGCTGGGTTCGGAGTGGCCGGCGGGGCGTGTGCGCTGACGCCGGTCCTCCTGGATCAGGTGGGACCGTGGTTGCTGCCCATTGGCGGACTCGCGTTGACGGTGGGCGGGATCTGGTACGTGGCCAAACGGCACGCATCGAACCAATCGAGCAAGCTCGCGGCGGTTCGGCTGACTGAAGCCGATCAGCTCGGACAACAGGGAAAGTATGTCGAAGCGCTCGACACGATGCGATCGGGAATTGATGTGCTCGCGGTGAACAAGCCCGTTTTCGCGAAGGAACTGAAGGGTTGAGAGCGATCAGCAGGCTTGAGGGAGCCCGAGGAAGTCACGAGGGCCCAACGATGAATCCCATGAAACAGGTCATTGCGAATTGGACTGTTGGTGTTGCCGGAATGGGCATCACCACGGCCCACGGATGGGTCGTGGAACACTACAGCACCATCATCGGATGTCTCACGTACACGGCTGGCGCCGTCCTGACGGTCATCAGTGCGATCAACGCCCTGAACGTCTGGCGCGACCGACGCGAAACCAAGCGCCAGGCGCGGCTCTCCCAAGCGCAGCGGCGCGAAGAGCACAAACAGTGGATGGAAGGCGAAGGCTTGCCTTGAAATACATCGTCCTCCACAAGCTCGTCCTCGCCAGCGACATCATTGAGTTCAATTACGCTGCGAAGCTCTTTGGGCAGGACGTCGCACCCCGCTATCAATGCTGGACCAACAAGCCGCTCGACTATGGAACGCGCTATAAGTACGGGAACGACCCGCAAGGGAACGGCGCGAAGCTCATCGTCAAACCCGCGCAGGTGGTCGATGGGGTGACGCTGAACGTCTTTGAGTTCCCGGAGCCGGTTGCCATTGGTCCGAACTGGCTGCACATGAACATGCCGAACAATGGCGGGGCGGAGGAAATCAACTTCGACTACCAGCGGGTCGCGGCACCGCCAACCGATCCGGCGCCACCCGCACCTCCGGCACCGAGTCCCGTTCGCGCCGACACGGCCGTGGCTGCGGCGGCGGCGATCGCGAGCGGCGCAAAGTGGATCCAGACCTCGGGCCTGGACATCTCGAGCACCTTTGACGCCAAGGGCGCGTTGATCGAGCTGCTCTTCGGCGGGCCGAGCTGGAAAGCGGCGGTCAACCTCAACGGCAAAGGGAAGCTGCTCAATGCGACGGTGAGAACGCCGCTGTCGACGTACAGCGCGAGCGGTGAACGGACGCAGTTTTGGAAAGCGATCGCGGTTTCATCGAACGCGGATGCGACGATTTCCAATGTCACCATCGCGGCGGATGCGGGATTCTGTATCCACAACTTCGGCAAGCTGACCGTCGAAAACACCTGGGCGAGTACGTTCAGCGACTACTTCTACTTTGGGGAAGAAGAGTCTTACGTTTCGATGCAGTTCAGCGGCTACCGCGGCGGTTCGCGAGCAGAATCGGGCTTCCGCGTGGCGCACGGCCGCTACCTGGTTGAAGACTGCGTGTTCGACAACAGCGGCGGCGGCAAGGCGGCGATGCGTGGCGACTCGCCGGCCTGGCCGGATGGATCACCGGGCGGCATCGTGCGGCGCACGAAGTTGGTCGGCAACGTGGGTTTGAATCCGCTCACCGAAGACGACGGCGGGCAGATGATGGGGATCGACCGCTGGCGCGTGGTCGACAAATGGATCGTGCAGCCCGGGATCGACAAGGCCGTCGCGCTCGCGTACGCGAAGTCACTCAAGGCCTTGGGCAAATCCCGGCGGGAAGTCGTCATCGCCTGTGCGGACCGATTCCTCAGCGTCGATCAGCTGATGGCCTACGCGGGCAAAGCGAAGCTGACGGCTTCGGACATCGATCTGACGCTGGACTATCGGAAGACCGAAACTCACCGCCAGTCGAAGGCGCTCATCGAGGACAGCGAAATCGAAGGCAGCTACCGGATCTGTGCGCGGATGGACCTCACCGTGAAACGCACGCCGATCACCGGCGATCAGCCGATCTCGGGCAACTCACAGGCCACCTACCCGTGGCCGATCGATCGGGTGCTGGACTCGGTTGAAGTCGCACCGCCGGCGGTGGTGACGTTCGAGGTGTGTACGTTCTCGGCTAGCGTCGCGGTGGGAATGGATCTTGCGATGTGGCCGTCTGTGTAGCTCACGGG
>JANOBD010000186.1:0-1561 GCA_031411495.1 Phycisphaerae bacterium
CAGTGATTGGCAGCATCCGGCAGGCGGCCGTGACATCGCTCGCTCCGGCTGGCCTGCATGTCAAGCTGACGGGCGCACCGGTGATGCAACTCGAGATCCGCAATGCTGTCGAGCGCGACCGGCTCGTCTACAACGGCCTCGGCTTCGTCCTGGGCGCGGTGATCGCCTTTATCTTCTTCCGGCAGTTCTCGTTCATGCTGATGGCCGTGATCCCGCCGATCCTGGCCGTGGTCTGGTCGCTCGGCGCGCTCGGCTGGGCGGGCTTCAAGCTCAACCTGTTCCTCAACGTCATGACGCCGCTGGTCATGGTGATGGGCTTCGCCGACAGCATGCAGATGACGAGCGCGATCCGTGACCGCCTTCGTCACGGCGACACGCGCGACGAAGCCTTGCGCTTCGGCGTGCAGGTCGTCGGCCCCGCCTGTGTGCTGGCGCACGGCACGGCGCTATTGTCGTTCCTCGCGCTGACGTTCTCGCCCTCGGGCTTGATCCGCTCTTTCGGCATGGCGGGCGTTTTGTCGGTGATCGTGTCCTATATCGTGGTGATCGCGGCGCTGCCCGTGCTCGGCCGCCTGCTGATCCGCACGTCAGGTCATGGGGCTGCAGGCAGTGCCGCGGTCGACGGCGCCATGGATGCGCTCGGCCGTTTCGTCGGCGTGGTCGTCGACCGGGTGGTCCGCCACCCCTACCTGTTCTCGCTCCTTGGCTTCGCGAGTTTCGCCGCGCTGGCCTTCGTCTATCAGGGACTGGAGCCGCGCTATCGCCTCGCCGATCAGGTGCCGGACCGCGAGCAGGCGCTATCGGCAACGGCGAGCCTCGATCAGAAGCTGACCGGTGGCAACCCCGCTCACATCATGATCGAGTGGAAGGACGGCCGCTCGATGTTCGATCCGTCGGTCATGACGGCGATGGCGAAGGCGCACGAGTTGCTGGAAAAGCAGGCCGGCGTCGGCAACGTCTGGTCGGTGGACAGTCTCAGGCGCTGGCTGGCCGAGGCTGGCGACACCCGCATCGAGACGGTGAAGAAGTACCTCGGCGTGCTGCCCGAGACGCTGGTTCGCCGCTTCGTCGCCAAGGACGAGACCGCGGTGCTTGTGACCGGGCGCCTTCCCGATGTCGATTCGAGCCAGATCCTTCCCGTGGTCGACAAGCTCGACAAGGCACTCGATCAGGTGCGCAAGGAGTCGCCCGGGCTCGAGATCAGCGTCACCGGCTTGCCCGCGATCGCGGCGCGGTCGAGCGCGCGGATGATCGGCCAGTTGAAGACCAGCCTGTTCGCCGAGGTGATCTTCGTATCGATCCTGCTCGGCCTCGCTTTTCGATCCGCCGGCGTGATGGTGCTGAGCCTGCTGCCGGGCTTGTTCCCTGTGGTGACGTCCGGCGCGCTGCTGCGCCTGACGGACGGTGGGCTCGAGTTCGCCAGCGTCGTCGCGTTGGTCGTCATCTTCGGTCTTGGCATCGACAGCCTGATCCACTTCCTCAACCGGCTGCGGCGCGAGGAACGCCCGGGCGAGGACCCGGCGCTTGCCATCCGCCGCGCCCGCGTGCTGGTCGGTCCGGC